>JADJQW010000004.1:0-318279 GCA_016712535.1 Flavobacteriales bacterium | reverse complement strand
AACTGTTCGTCTGCATCGCCCTTGCCGGCCTCTTCGTGCTGCTCAGCAGCGGCGCCGCCTTCGGCCAGGGAAACGTGGGCATCAACAACCCAGCGCCCCATGCCAAGTCGTTGCTGGACCTCACCAGTAGCGACAAGGGCCTGCTCACGCCACGCATGACCGCTGCTCAACGCACGGCCATGTTCCCCATCGCCGATGCCACGGCGAAGGGTATGCTGGTGTACCAGACGGACGGAGCGATCGGCTTCTACTACTACGATGGCGCTGCCTGGCAAATGCTGCAAGCAGGTGGCACTGGCTGGGGCTTGCTCGGCAATGCGGGCACCAACCCAGCAACGAACTTCATCGGCACCACGGACAATCAAGGCTTCGCGATCCGCACCAACAATACCGAACGCGTGAGCGTGGCCCAGAACGGCAAAGTGGGCATCGGCATCACCACGCCCAACTGGCAGCTTGATGTCCTGGACAACAGCACCGCCACGGGTCAGATGGCCATTCGCAACCTCAATGGAGCAGGCTGGTCGAGCCTCAACATCTTCAATCACAACCTCACCGGGCACGCCTACTTCGGCATGCATAACCCCACTGGTGTCGCCTTCGCTGGCACGGCCACGGCCAGTCCCTTCGCGTTGTATACCACGGGCTTGCCACGTCTCCACGTGACCGCTGTCGGCGATATTGGCATTGGGACCCTAACGCCTTCCCGCTTGCTCGAGGTGTCCTCCGCGAGTCAAGCTGTGCAGCGGATCGCCTCCAACAATGCCGCGAACGGATCGGTCTTGGAGTTGAGCAACGCCACCGCGGGAAACAACAACCTGGGTGCCATCAACTTCCTGGAAGGCAATACCCCCCTCGGGCAGTTCGCCTACCACAAGACCGATGGAATGGTCTTCCGAACCGGGGGGCCTGAGCGCATGCGGATCGACGTGAACGGGAACGTGGGCATCGGCACCACGGCTCCCAGCAGCAAACTCCACGTAAGCAGGGGCGCCGCAGGATACGCGCCCAATGCCAACAGCGGGCTTACCGTGGAGCACAGCGGCAACGTGTACGCCAACGTGATCTCGGCCACGGGGGAAACAGGCGTGCTGTTCGGGTCCGCTGCGAATGCTGCGCATGGCGGCATCGTGTACAACAGCGTCTGGGGGTTGACGTTGCGAACAGGCGGGAACCTCGAGCGCATGCGCATCGATGCCAATGGGAACGTGGGCATCGGGACCAACGCGCCCGGCGTGAAATTGGACGTGGTGGACGGGAACTGGCTGATCCCGATGCGCGTGCGCAACACATTACCCACCGGATACTCGGCCGTGCAGTACATCAATAACAACAACAAGTACGGCAACATCGGTTGGGGCAACTCCGCCGCGGCAACCTTCGCTGACAAGTTCTACGTGGGTACCACCAGCCCCGAACCCATGCTCTTCACCACGGGCGATGTGGAGCGTGCGCGCATCGATGCCGCAGGCAATGTGGGGATCGGCACCGCTGCGCCCGCTACCAAGCTTCATGTAGCTGCGGATCAGGCCGCGGGCATGGCCATGACCGTGCAGAACCTCAACGCCGGCGGTTGGTCGGGAACCAACTACCTGTCGAGCGCAGGTGCGGGCAGCAACACGGTGGGCTTTGACAATTCAACGCAGAACGGATTCCTGGGCACCACCACGAACCACCCGGTCACCTTCATCTCGAACTGGACCGAGCGCATGCGTATCGCCGCCAACGGCAATGTGGGCATCGGTACTGCGGCGCCCACGAGCGCTCTTGAGGTGAACGGCTTCACGAAACTGGGCAGCAGCGCCCCTGCGGTGAGAATGTTGAAACTGACCGGCACCACGGCCGGCACCGAAGGCGGGTTCGTGGACCTTCCGCACGGGATCACGGGATCCAAGATCCTCGGCGTGGAGGTCCTCATCGAGTACACGCCCGGCAACTGGATCAGCGACAACTACATGCTCAATCCCGAGTACCAGGCGAACTACGTGGTGAACGCGACCAACATCAGGCTGCTTAACCATGTGAACAGCTCGGGCAGCATCCTGAGCAAGCCCGTGAAGATCCTCATCACCTACGAAGCCTGAGCCGCAATGCGTTGCACATCAATCGCCATGCGCCTCCTTCGCCTCCTGCCGTTGTTCATGCCGTTCGGGTTGAACGCCCAGATGCTGCACAACAACGGGGCGGTGATCACCATCAACTCCCTCGTGACCGTTGACGTGAATGGCGACCTGATGAACAACGGTACGGGTGTGATAGACAACAATGGCAGCATCGTGATCAGCGGCAACTTCGTGCACAACGCCTCCAACACCTGCTTCGCGGCGAGCCATGGAACGGTGGTGCTGGATGGCGCCGCCCAAGGGATCGGCGGCAGCGACGTGGCCGTCTTCAACAACCTGGTCTTGACCGGCACCGGTCCGAAGACCCTGATGCAGCACGTGGAGGTCGGTGGCGCGTACGCTGCACCCATGGGCGTCCTTGATCTGGATGACCGCACGCTCGACCTGAACGGCTATGACCTGACCGTGCTCAACCCGCTGCCCACGGCCATCGCACGCACGAGCGGCTACGTCATCAGTGAGCGCGACCCAGGCAACGGGTATTCCTTCGTGCGTTGGAACGTCGGGCAGAACACCGGCAACTACACCATGCCCTTCGGCAACGCGGCCACCAACGACTACCTGCCCTTCACCGCCGCGATCACCACGCCCGGCGTGGGCACCACGGGCTACATCCGCATGGCCACCTACCCCACGGTAACGCTCGCCTCGCCGAACAACAGGCCCTTGCCCACGGCGGTGCCTTCCTTGGTTGACGTGAGCGGCATGGAGAACGCACCCAACGTGCTGGACCGTTGGTGGGTGATGGAGAGCGGTAATTTCACTGCGTCACCGATCGCCACCACGACCTTTGCCTACCGCGACGGAGAATGGAGCACGGGAACGAACACGATCACGGAGAGCGCATTGCAACTGGAGCGGCAGATGGGCGTGTGGAACATGTTCCCCACGGTGACGAACATCGCCGCCAACACGTTGACCGCAACGGGCATTCCGCTGATGACCTCTTCCTGGACGGCCGCGATGCTGGCCACCCCGCTGCCGGTGGAACTGCTCTCCTTCACTGGCAAGCGTCTCAACGAACGCGAAGTGCAGCTCGACTGGAGCACCGCCACCGAGCAGAACAATGCGGGCTTCGAGGTTTGGCGGATGATCGAAGGGGAAGATGACTTCACCGAGGTGGGCTGGGCGGATGGCGCTGGCAACAGCCAGCAGCTCATCAACTACCTGCACCCGGACAACAACAGGGCGAGCAAGACCAGCTACTACAAGCTGAAGCAGGTGGATCATGATGGGCAGTACGAGTGGAGCGCTGTGGTGGCAGTGGAAGGTGCAGGCTTCGCAACGCGACTCGTGGCCTATCCGAACCCGGCGCGCGATGTGATCACGCTCAGCGGGGTTCCGGAGAATAACACGATGATCACCATGCATGATGCGAGCGGTCGCTTGGTGAAGCAGTGGAGCAGCACTACGATGCTCACGGGGCTTGGCGAGCTGGAGCGCGGGGTGTACTTGTTGAATGCCCTGGATGCGGATGGAGGGGTTTTGGGCGTGCGGGTGGCGCTGGAATGAGCGAAGCGTACTTTTCCGGTCACCTATGCTGATGACCGACCAACAAGTGCTCTTCGTGAAGATGGCGCTCGGCGCCTGGAACAGCGAGCTCAAGTACACCGATGCACTGCTGGCGAAACTCAGCGACGAGCAGCTGATGCGCGAGGTATCGCCCGGACGAAACCGCGGCATCTACCTCCTCGGCCACCTCACCGCCGTGCACGACCAGATGCTCCCCTTGCTGCGGTTCCGTGAGGAGATCCATCCGGAGCTGTACGGGCCCTTCCACGATGAGCCGGATGGCGCCGTGGCCGACCTCCCGCCGATCGCGCGGCTACGTGCCCTGTGGAAGGACGTGAACGATGCCTTGGCGAAGCACATGGCGGACCTTGGACCCGAGGAGTGGTTCACGCGCCATGCGAACATCTCCGAGGCCGACTTCCCCAAGGAGCCGCACCGCAACCGCTTGAACGTGGTGATCAGCCGCACGAACCACCTGGCCTACCACCGCGGGCAGTTGGTACTGATTCAGTCCAAGTAGCGCCAGAGCGCGACCGTGATTCCTGTGCGCCGATTACTTTTCCCAAAAGCGATCGCGATGGCTCCACGACCCGGCCCCTACCATTGGTTCCTCAACACCCTTGTCCGCGTGCATGTCTCGTGCGACGAGGGCTCGGATCGCATCTCCTACATCGAGTACCACGTGCGCCAGGGCGAATCGCCGCCCTTGCACATCCACGAGCGGGAGGACGAGATCTTCCACCTGCTCGCGGGGGAGTTCACCTTCCGGCAGGACGATGCGGAAGTGAAGAAGGGACCCGGCGATGTGATCTTCATCCCGAAGGGTGTTCCACACACCTTCCGCTGCGATTCCGCCACCGGACACTTCTTCAGCATCACCACGGATCGCGACTTCGAGCTCTTCCTTCGGGCCATGTGGCGACCGGCGGAACGTGCAGAGCTGCCAGCACCCGCCGTGCCTTCGCCTGCGGAGATCGAAGCGCTGGGCAGGGTCGCAGCGGAGCATCACATGCCTGTGATCGGGCCGCCGCTTGTTTGAAGGGCCTCACTATCAACGGCAGGTGATAGAAGCCGAGTAGCGGGAAGTGCTTCTCGCCGCCGGAGGTCGCAGACTATTGCAGCACCACCTTGCCCAGGCTTATGGCCAGTCCTTGGGGCGTGCGTCCCACGAGCAGATAGGTTCCGCTTGCAACGGACCCGCGCTCGAACTGCGCGCCACCTGATCGCATGGCCACCGTACTGATCGTGCGGCCCGCATGGTCGAGCATCGATGCGGTAACCAAGTCGGTATTGGTGCTGCGCACCGTGAAGCGATCGGATGCCGGGTTGGGTGAGATTACGCTCGCGCTCGATCCCATCGCAGGGGCCACCGCGGTGCTGATCCCGGGCGGATCATCGTCCGGGTCCACCAATTCAGCAGCGGGATAGAAGACGATGAGCCCGCTTTCGTTCTCTGGTGATGCCTGGCCCCAGGCCGGCACGTTGCTCACCGGGATCGGATCGCCCTTGGCGAGGCCGGTACTGCCATCCTCCTGGTGGCGGCCCACGGCGATCACGCCCTGGCCGGTCTTCCACTGGCCGTAGAGGTCGGTGTTGCCGCCGCCGCTGCCATCGCCCGTGTCCCAATCGCCCACAACCAACGAACTGTACTTCGGCTGCGACAGGTCCGGCTCGTAAACGCGCACGAAACTGTTCCAGGTGCCGGTGAGGCCGGTAGAAGGCAGGGGCATGGTCTGGTAGGCATTGGCCGTGGTGATCGTGCGGCGGCCCACCGCGATGATCGATACGCTGCCATCGGCCGTGGTCTTCACCGCGCAACGCGCCAGGCGCGTGGTGTTCACATCCGGCCATCCCGCGTTCGGGTCGGGCCAGTTGGCCAGGTTGGGATCGGCTAGCGGCGCGCCGTAGTTGTTGGCGCCTTCCACGTATTCGGCCACGTAGGTGCTGCGCTTCAGCGTGCCGTCGCTCACGGCCAGTTTGCCCAACCAGCTGATGTGGATATTGCCCTGGCTGCCCGTGAACCGGTTCTGGAATCCGCTGGCACCGGGCGTTGCGGCAATGGTGTTGCCTTCCCAGAAATTCTCCACGTTGTTGCCATGGCAGCGCGCGTTGACCACCACATCGCTCTGTGCCAACGGCTGCGAATAGTCGATGGCGATGCCGTCGATGTACTGGTCGGGCGATGAGGTCACCGTGTCGCCGTCGGGCTGTATCTCGTGATAGAGGCGGCTCCACCAACCGAGCGAACCGTCGCTGTTGAATTTCACCACGGCGGGCTCGAAGTCCGGCTCGCCTCCAGGCAACACGGTCTTCACGTTCAGGCCGAGGTAGATGCTGTTGTCGCGGCGATCGATGGTGACCACCTGCGGGCCGTAGATCGGCGTGCCGGCCGGACTGTATCCGCTGTATCCCGGCCCATTCGATGTGTTGGCGCTGTTGGGGTCGCAGGGCGCGTCGTACATGAAATCCAGCGGCCACTTGCCGCGCTTCGTGCCACCGTTGCCGTCGGCTTGGGTGTATTCGTGATCGGCCTGCGTCCACGAGCGCAGGTCGCAACGGCCACCGCGCTTGAAGACCACGCCGCTGTAGCCCAGTGGATCGGGAGCGCTGCTGGCGGGATCGCCATACCACTCGCCGCCCATGGTCTTCCAATGCACGCGCCAATGCTCCACCACTTCGCGCACGCCGTCCGCGTCCAGGCGGTGCATGGCCGCCCAGTCATAGCCATGCGATTCGCCGACGATGTACGCGACCTTGCCATCGCTGCCCACATCCCACGGATGGTTCTCTTTCACGTAGCCCGTGGCTTCCATGTTGTTCACCCAGGCGAAGGCCGTGGGCGCTGCCGCGATGAAATCGTCGTTGAGCTTTCCCAGGAAGTAGCCTTCCGTGGTATTGCCTGAAACGAAGAGCGCGTCGGTGGTGGCATTGGGCTCCACGTTCTGCTTGATGAAGCGGAAGTCCTCCGCAGCGCCGTCCGGCAGATGGACCACCTTGAGCAAGGTGCCCAGGTCGCTGCTCACCTGCAGCAGGAATGCGGTGCGACCGGTCCCGCCGGGGTTGAGGATCCCGCTCACCGGCAATTGGATCCGCGGAACGGAACCATCCACCCAGTCGAGGTCTTCGGCCGTGCCGGCGATCACGAAGGAACCGTCGCTGAGGCGTGTGAGGTCGTACAGCACTTCACGTCCGCTGTTGCCCACATAGAAGGCGCGGGGCGATTGGGCGCTGACGAGCAAGGGTAAAAGCAGGAGCCCAAGCCATAGCAAGCGAAGCATGGAAGGCGGTGCAGCTGTGCCTGTGAGGTCCATGATGCCGATCGTTGGGTTGCCGGTTCGTGTATTGCCCAAGGGTACGCCGCCGGAGGACATGGGTTCGTGCTTTTCGACGAGGCAGGTGCTCGGAAATGCGGTGTTGCGGTTTCGCCGCCCCGAAGCTCGCATGCATGCGGGAACGGCGGTTGGTCCATTTTCAATCGCGCCATCAACGGTGATGCAGGTAACTTCGCTCACTATGGCAACCAAGACCAAGAAGTTCGACTGGCAACTCGCCCCCGCCCCCGAGTCCAAGGACCACGTCCGCATCAACTGATGTTCACCTCCCTCAGCTGGGCGGCTCTGCAAACGGTCATCTGGACCGGGTTGTATCTGGCCTTCGCTTGTTGGACTGTTCTGGCCATTGTTATCGTGAGGTATCTCATCAAGAAGGACTGGACCCGGCTCAAGATCACATTGCTGTACACCTTGAACAGCTTGTCCTTTCTGTTCGCATGGTGGATGATCCTCAGCACGGCTTTGATCGTCGTCACGCCAATTGAAGATACCCGGGAGCATTCCATCGACATCATCTGGAACGAGGCCAACCGCTACTTTTCAGTCCACTTGCAGTTCGCGGTGATCGCACTCCTGAGCTTTGTAGTGTTCGATCTGTTGTACATGAAGTACCTCGTACGCCGGAGCGCGATACGCCATACCTTGATCTTGTGCGGAGCGAATGCGGTGGTGCTCTTTTCGGCAGTGTACCTGTCCGTAGGGTCATACTGCACGGGTATGCTTCAGGAGATCGATCGTCACTTCCTTGGGCAGTGACGGCGAGCCCTCACACCTTCTACCTTCGCTCACGATGGCAACCAAGAAGAAGACCATGGATTGGGCGTTGGCCCCGGCACCTGAGTCGAAAGACCATGTGAAGATCTCTGAGGAGTACCAGCTCTTCATCAACGGCAAATGGGTGAAGCCGAAGAGCGGGAAGTACTTCGACACCATCAACCCCGCCAGCGAGCAGAAGCTCGCGCGCATCGCTGAGGCCAACGAGGCCGATGTGGACGCCGCCGTGAAGGCCGCCCGCAAGGCCTACGACACCGTGTGGAGCAGGATGCCCGCCGCCGAACGCGCCAAGTACATCTACCGCATCGCGCGGCTGCTGCAGGAGAAGGCCCGCGAGTTCGCCGTCATCGAGAGCATGGACGGCGGCAAGGCCATCCGCGAAAGCCGCGACGTGGACGTGCCGCTCGCCGCCGCCCACTTCTTCTACTACGCCGGTTGGGCCGACAAGCTCAACTACGCCTTTCCCGGCAAGACCGTATCACCGCTCGGCGTAGCCGGCCAGGTGATCCCCTGGAACTTCCCGCTGCTCATGGCCGCGTGGAAGCTCGCGCCCGCCCTGGCCTGCGGCAACACCGTGGTGCTGAAGCCCGCCGAGACCACCCCGCTCACCGCCCTCAAGCTCGCCGAGCTCCTGCAGGAGGCCGAGCTCCCCGATGGCGTCGTCAACATCGTCACCGGCGCGGGGGCCACGGGCGCGGCGGTCGTCAACCATCCCGATGTGAACAAGGTCGCCTTCACCGGCAGTACCGGCGTGGGCAAGCTCATCCAACGCGCCACGGCAGGAAGTGGTAAGAAGCTCACCCTCGAGCTCGGCGGCAAAGCGGCCAACATCATCTTCGCCGACGCCACCATCGACCAGGCCGTCGAAGGCATCATCAACGGCATCTACTTCAACCAGGGCCACGTGTGCTGCGCCGGCAGCCGCCTCTTCGTGGAGGAGGCCGTGTACCACGAAGTGATCCGCAAGCTCAAGCACCGCATGCGCTCGCTCGTCGTGGGCGATCCGCTCGACAAGAACACCGACATCGGCGCCATCAACAGCCGCGAGCAGCTCGGCACCATCAACAAGTACCTCAAGCTGGGCCAGAGCGAAGGTGCCGAGATGTACCAAAGCCCCTGCGACCTGCCCGGCAAGGGCTTTTGGTGCCGCCCCACGCTCTTCCTCAACGTCGCGCAGAGCGCGCGCATCGCCCAGGAGGAGATCTTCGGTCCCGTGCTCGCCGTGCAGACCTTCCGCACCGTGGACGAGGTGATCCAGAAAGCCAACAACACGCCCTACGGCCTCAGCGCCGGCGTGTGGACGGACAAAGGCAGCAAGATCTTCAACCTCACCAGCAAACTGCGCGCGGGCGTCATCTGGGCCAACACCTACAACAAGTTCGATCCCACCTCACCCTTCGGTGGGTACAAGGAAAGCGGGTATGGACGTGAAGGCGGTGTGCATGGGTTGGGGGCGTACTTGAATTTGAATTGAGTTTGAGCGTGCCCCTCGCAAATGCCTCGGGTCGCGCTTTCCGCTACAAGTCCTCGCGCGGATTACCGCGCTGTGGGCTTTCCGCTTCAATCGCTCACGCGAAATGCGGCCTAGGGCCGTTAACCTCGGGTGATCGCTGACACTCGCGCTTATGAGGATTGCTAGTCGAGACTTGATGGTTGTGCTCGCTGCCTTGTTCATGGCATCCTGCATACGAACGGTCGGACCTGAGGAGCGGACTTTGCGTGATGGATTGCACCTCTCAAGTAGCACTGGGGAACTATTGGACGGTAAGTTCAAGCAGGTGACCAAGCCTGATCCAGAGCATCCGTTTGATCGGGAGCATGTATCGCTCTTAGAGTATGATGACGGTGTGCCAGTAGGAAGTTGGTCATACACGTTTGGTGGGGATTTGATCCATTCCGGCGAGTATTTAGATGAACCGGAGGTGAAGGATTCAATGAAGAGCATAACGGGGTGTGCAAGGATCGATCTCGATCTGTGGAAAGAAGGGTGGTATCCTTTCCTCTCCGTTCGATTGATCAAGCCGCTGCGATACGATTCTGTGGCACTTGAATCATTGGAACAGCTTTCTGCGGAACGATTGCGCGCCAAGTATCCGCATTCCTCTTTCGATGTAACTCTGGTTGGAGACACTCTAGAGGAGGTCTACAGCAAGGACTATGAGTAGTTTGAGCGGAGTGAATGCTAGAAGTTGATCCACCGCCCCCATGCCCCGCCTCATCGTCCACGGCTTCACCATCTCGCGTGCCTCCGGCACGCAGGCTCGGGGCTACGGCGCCGGTCAGAACCAAACGCTGGAGGCCCCGATGGGCACTGGTGGCTAGGGCAGACCCGTGGTTGCTCCGCTCAGACATCGGCGAGCTATATTGAGCGTGAGCCATTGACGGCCTTTTCGTCAACCGGCCAGTACCATGTCGAAGACCACCAAAGCCACGATCGAAGTCCAGGGTGCGGTCGTCACGATCGTTCCGCATGATGGCCACGACTTCATCAGCCTTACGGACATCGCCAAGTACAAGAACCCGGACCATCCGGATGATGTGGTGCGCAATTGGCTGCGCAACCGGAGCACGGTGGAGTTCCTTGGCATTTGGGAGCGACTGAACAACCCGGATTTCAACCCCGTCGAATTCGACGGGATTAGAATGCAGACGGGTATCAACAGTTACGTGCTCACGCCCAAACAATGGGTTGAGAAGACCGCTGCGGTCGGCATTCGCTCCAGCGCCGGTCGCTATGGCGGCACCTACGCACACAAGGACATCGCCTTCGAGTTCGCTTCGTGGGTGTCGGTCGAGTTCCGACTCTACCTCATCAAGGAGTTCCAACGCCTGAAGGAGGATGAGAGCCAGCGCCTCTCCCTCGCCTGGAACCTGAACCGCGAGCTTTCCAAGATCAACTACCGGATCCACACCGATGCCATCAAGGAACACTTGGTCCCGCCGGAAGTCACACCCGCACAAGCGGCCATCACCTATGCCAACGAGGCGGACCTGCTCAATGTCGCCATGTTCGGTCTCACCGCGAAGGAGTGGCGTCAAGCCAACCCAGAGCTGGATGGCAACATGCGCGACCACGCCACCGTCGAACAGTTGCTGGTGCTGGCCAACATGGAAAGCCTCAACGCCGAGTTCATCCACATGGGTTTGTCGCAAGGCGAACGGCTGATGAAGTTGAACGCGATCGCCATTCGGCAGATGAAGACGCTGGCCACGAACGCTTCGCGCTTGCTCGGACCAGGGAAGAGCAAGTGACCATTCCCCCTAACCGTCCTGACTCCCCATGCCCCGCCTCATCGTCCACAGTTACACGATATCGCTCGACGGCTACGGCGCCGGCCCTGGTCAAACGCTGGAAGCCCCGATGGGCACCGGTGGCCAAGCCCTGCACCCATGGTTGCTGAACACGCACTACTTCCAGACCACCCACTTTGGCAAGCAGGATGGCTCCACCGGAACCGACAACGACATGGCCGTGCAGGGCATGCAGAACATCGGCGCCTGGATCATGGGCCGCAACATGTTCGGGCCGGTGCGCGGTCCCTGGCCAAATGAAGAATGGAAAGGCTGGTGGGGCCCCAACCCCGTTTACCATGTCCCGGTCTTCGTGCTCACGCATCATCCTCGGCCTTCGCTGGTGATGGAGGGCGGCATCACCTTCCACTTCGTTACGGGTGGCATCCACGAGGCGCTGGAGCGCGCACGCGAAGCGGCTGGTGATCGTGACATCCGCGTGGGCGGTGGTGCCTCCACAGTGCGGCAATACCTGCAAGCGAAGCTGATCGATGAACTGCTCATCGCCGTATCGCCAGTGCTGCTCGGGGCAGGTGAGCCGTTGTTCGCCGGTCTCGACCTGACCAAGCTCGGCTACTCGTGCGAGCAGTTCATACCAGGCGAGCGGGCCGGGTTCTATCGGATCGTCCGCGCCTAGTTTTGGAAGACCATGGGCACGGCCGCCAACAACGAGCGCGTCTTCAAGATGCCTTTCGCGAGCGTCTACCCGCACTACGTGAACAAGGTGGAGAAGAAGGGCCGCACGAAAGAGGAGCTGCACTCCGTCATCCACTGGCTCACCGGCTACGATGAGAAGGCGCTGCAGCAGATCATCGCCAACAAGACCGACTTCCGCACCTTCTTCGCCGAGGCGAAACTGAACCCGAACGTGCACAAGATCACCGGCGTGATCTGCGGCTACCGCGTGGAGGAGATCGAGGACCCCCTCATGCAACGGATCCGTTACCTGGACAAGCTGGTGGATGAGCTGGCGAAGGGGAGGAAAATGGAGAAGATCCTGAGGAATTGAAGCGTGTGTTTCCTTGTCGCATAAGTTTGTTCGAGCATGAACCCGGCGGTAAAGAACACGGATGCCTACCTGCGCGCATTGCCACCCGATCAGGGAGCAGCCTTGCAGAGATTGCGCAAGCAGATCCTGTCGGCCGCACCGGGCTGCGAGGAGTATTTCGGTTACGGCCTCCCTGGCTTCCGGCTGCATGGAAAGCCCTTGCTGTACATGGGCGCGGCCAAGGCGCATTGTGCCTTGTACGGCATGATGCCGAAGGTCTTCGATGCCGAGTTGAAGGACTTCAAGCGGACCAAGGGCTCGATCCACTTCGTGCCCAGCAAGCCCATTCCTGCGGCAGTGGTGAAGGCTATCGTGAAGCTGCGGGTGGCCGAGATCGAAGCCCATCTGGAGAAGTCGGCCAAGAAGAAGGCAAGCGCGAAGAGCGGCAGTCCCGCAAGCAAACGCACCAAGCGGAGCTGAGGTCGGGGTCAATCTGCTGCGCTCGCGCTGAAGCATGGAGGACCGGTCGAGCTGGTGAATGAGTTGGCGAAGGGCAGGGTGATGGAGAAGATCCTGAGGAAATTGGAGATCCGACTTCGAGCATGAAATTCCACCGCTCAGTATTCGAGCGCACCACTGCCGAGGATGTGTGGGATGGCATACAGGAGTCCGTCTGGGCGCAAGTGCCGGACGACCTCACAATACCACATCCGGACGAAATGGTGCGCACTGTGCTGCTCATCACTGGCCTGCTTAACCAGGCAGAGAACGGCGGCATCATCCAGTTCATCGACAATTGGGACGGCTGCAATTTTCATGAGACCCGCGAGGCGGCCCAAAGGATCGCGTGCACCGATCTGGTTGACCTTCTTGACCGCGTGGCGAACCTGTATCCTGACCGCCGGGTACCCAAGAACTGGGAGGAACGCCGCGAGTTGTGGGACCGCTTGTGCGAGGAGCGTTACCTGATCGTGGAAGACCGGCACCTGACTGAACCAGAATGGGACGATCTATGGTACGGTATCGATAACGAGTTGTCCGCGTTGATCCCGGATATCAAGCAAAAGACCGTCGCGTATGTCCGGAGCAAGGCAGAATTGGTCGATTGATCAGGTATCACGGGCGATGGAGAAGATCTTGAGGAAGGGATCAGCCTTTCGGCTCCCACAATTCGATCTTGTTCCCCTCTGGATCATACACCCACGCGAAGCGGCCGTACTCCTCATCCTGCCGCTTGGGGTCGATGCGCACACCGGCGGCCTCCAACTTCTTCAGCAGGCCATCGATGTCCTGCACGCGCAGGTTCAGCATGAACTGCTGTGCGTCGCTCCCGAAGTAATCGGTGTCCTTCTTGAAGGGCGAGAACACCGTGGGGCCGGCATCCTGCTGCCAGATCCAGCCGTGCGATTCGTCGTTGATGCCGAAGTGGTCGTTGTACCACTTGGCCAGGGCCTTGTGATCGTTAGCGCGGAAGAAGAGCCCGCCGATGCCGGTGACGTGCTTGGACATGCGATCCTCAATTCGGGGCAAATTAGCGGAACCGGTTGCCCAGCTGGAATTCGCTCGCTGCCTGCATTGCCCGGATCAGGTCAGAAGGGTATCATTGCTCGTGTTCAGCGCATGGCTTGGCTGGACAGACCCCTGAACGCATGAGCGAGAGAACGAATGAGGGCCGTGAACCCTCCCCGGACCGAAAGAAGAGCATCCTGCCCAAGGGGCTGCAATCGACCATGAGCTGGGTGTCGGTTGTCATCCTCACGGGTTTCGGTGTTTACCTGCTGTACAAGCTGCAGCACATCGGAGGAGCTGATGAGCAGTTCTGGCACAACATCGTCAAGGACCAGGTCCCAGCCATGGTCGGTATTCCCATGGCCGGCCTGGCCGCGCTCTTCATGACGCTTGTGCTGCGCGCCGCCAACGGGCCCGTGGAGTTCAATGCACTTGGGATGGAATTCAAAGGGGGTTCGGGGCCGATCGTTTTCTGGATCATCTGCTTCATCACCATCGTTCTATCGATCAAGCTCTTGTGGCATGAGCCGATGTAAGCGGTGCATGTCAGCTCAGGCGGCTGCAACTGATCATTCTTCTGGCCCGGAGCCCCTGGCCTACTGAATACTGCCCGAATACCTCACAGCCTAGGGTCGTCCGCGCGCGAAGAGAATCCGTTGGTGCCGGGAATGTGTTCGGTCCTCTGGATTTGCTCGTGCCAATGAAGGCGCCCTGCGCGCCTAGATAGCAACATGCGTGCGTGCCGGCTCCAGGGCTCTCATGGCCGGTGCCGAAGGAAGAGCGCAGCAACGAGCCATCAGGCCTGACGGAGGGCCTTGTCGCTCAACCATGCTCCATGGCAACTGCCGAGGTTCACACAGACCCTCGCGCCGGGATCGATGCTCAGCCCAGCTTGGCGGTGAGCGTGATGGGCACCGCCCTCAGCACCTGGCTGATGGGGCAGTTGGTCTTGGCGTCCTCGGTGCATGCATCGAATGTCGCTTGGTCGATGCCGGGAACCTTCGCATCGAGGTGCAGGTCGATGCCCACGATGCCATTGCCGCCGGGCACGGGGCCCATGCGCACCTCTGCCGTGCAGCGCAGTTCTTCAGGCGTGAAGCCGTGGTTGCCGAGCACGAAGCTCAGCTTCATGGTGAAGCAGCTGGCATGCGCTGCGGCAATGAGCTCCTCCGGGTTCGTGCCGGCCTTGCCGTCCTCGCTCACGAAGCGCGTGTGGAACGAGTGCGGGGTGTTGTTCAATACGCCGCTCAGGGTGGTGACCTGGCCGGAACCTTCTTTTCCGGAACCGCTCCAGGTGGCGGTGGCTTTGCGATTGACGGGCATTTGAGTTCGTGTTGTGTTTATGAGCGCGTGAAAGTAGAGGTGCTCCCCCCACTGCGAGACACCTTCCCAAGTTCAACTGTTCGCTTTCATCCGCAGCACCGGCACCCGGTCCTCATTGGTCCTGATCGCTCTGACCCGGCTTCACCTCAAGGCTTCACAAGCAGAAGCAATGCAGGTGGTCAGCACCAACGGATCCGGTTTCTCATTGAATGAGGAAAGGACCTGCCGCGCGCAAGGGGTGGATCGGACATTCCGGTCCGGAACCGGCATTGACCATGAAAGCACCGAAGAAGGGACCCTTGCGGATCCCTTCCTCGCGACTGCCGTCCGGTCGTCAGTTCATCTCGTACACTGCCTTGAAGGTGGCGGCGAAGTCCTTCATGTCCGTGGGCGTGGTGTTGCTCGCGCTGCGCTGCACAGGCTCCATCACATGGCCCTCGTTCAGGCACTGCACGAACTCGATCAAGCGCCTGGCGACGTTGGGGCCGGCGCCCATCTGCTGCACCATGGCCTGCTCGGCCTGATCGTACGGGAACTGCACGTAGCTGAGGTCGGGCTTGCCGATGGCCGAACCAAGGATGCCAGCGGCTTCGTTGTAGGACATGTCGCGGGGCCCGAGCACGTACTCCACGCTCTTGCCGCTGAAGTCCAGCGCCAGCAAATGCGCGAGCGCCTTGGCACCGATGTCGCGCGTGGCCACCATGGGGATCTTCAGGTCGGCTTTCACCGGAGAGCCCATGATGCCCGCTTGCTTGATCATGCCGGCCTGCCCCAAGGTGTTCTCCATGAAGTAGGTGGCACGCAGGTGCAGCACGTCCAGCCCGGGGATCGCATTCATGGCCTGCTCCATCCGGTAAAGGCCGTTCACCACGCCATTGCCCTCGGGCAGGTGGGCGCCCATTGCCGGTAGCTCCGGTGATCAGGTAGGTGCTCATGGTGCGTCGGGTCCGTTGTTCGGGTTCGTTCTGTGGTGCGGGAAGATCCCCGCCCTTACTTCTTCAGGAGCTTGAAGGCATGGCTCCACTGGTTGCGCGCGAAGCCGGGGATGCACCAGAGGATGCACAGCGGCTCGATGGCCCGCGCCCCTTCCACGCCTCCCATGTCCTCGCTCTCCCAACCGAACTGGTCGAGGATCGCGGTCACTTCCTTCTTCGCGTTGGCATCGTTGCCGCAGATGAACATCGTAGGCCTCACCCCTCCGAAGTCCGGGTTCACCATGAAGGCGTTGCCCACACTGTTGAAGGCCTTCACGAAGTTGGCCTGGGGACTGGCCTTCTGCAGCTGCTCCATCAGGCTCTCCTCGAGCGTGGTGAAGTAGTGCAGCACACCATTGGCCGGAGGCGCATCCGCGATGGGGTTCGTTGCATCGATCACCGTCTTGCCCGCGAGATCAGCGCTGTCGCACAGGCGGATCGCCGCTACGGCCGCTGTGCCCTTCGTGGCCAGCACGATGATGTCCGCCCACTTCGCCACTTCCTTGTGGCTGCCCGCCTTGCCGCCGGGGTTCTTGTCCAGCCAGTCCGCCGCCTTGCCGGCGTCGCGCGTGGCGATCATCACCTGATGGCCGTGCTTCATGAATCCGCTGGCGAGCACCTGGCCCACCATGCCTGTACCGAGTATCCCGACTTTCTTGCTCATGTCCGTGTTGTGTTTTTGTTGTATTTACAACCGTTGAAGGCCAAGGTCAGGCCTGTTGGTCCAGCATAGCGCTTGCGCGCACGAGTTCCTGCGCCAGCGCCGCGCCCTTCTCCTTGCCGAGCAGCTTGGAATAGCGCGCGTACATCTTGCCCCAGGCGGTCTTGATCCGCTGCTCGGCGCCGATGGCCTCCGGGGTGGGATACACCAGCATCGACTTGCCCTCGCTGGAGCGCGAGACCATGCCCCGGTCCTCCAGCTTATCCAGCATCCGCGTGATGGTGCTGGGGGTCAGCTGCATCTCCTTGGCGATGTCGCCGGCACGGATGCCCGGTCGATTCACCACGGTCATCACGATGAATCCCTGGGTGGGTGAGATGTCCGCTTCGGCGAACTCCTCGTCCGCGATGCGCGAGATGCTGCGCGCCATGGCATTCGCTGCATGGTAGAGGCAGTTGCAATAGGGGCTCTTCGTCTCGCTCACGGGGCAAACATAATGCATATAGTTGTATTTGCAACTATAGACCATGCTTGCGTCATCGATGATGCGCCTCACCGACCCAACTTGGCACGGGGCCATCCATCGGGGCACCAGGCAAGCAGCCGTCACGGACGAAGGCGGGCGCAAGTACTCACCAAGCAATGGAGCGCATAGCGCGATGCGCTTACCTCTTATTCGCTCCTGCCCTCGCCATGTCCTCATCCACCAGCGCCGCCTGGCACGACTGTGACCGCAGTCGCTTCGCCTTCATTGCCTTGGGGCCCGTGATGTCGCGCCAGTACCGCTGCTCGAGGCCGCCGGTTTCCAAGAACCCCGCTTCATCCATGAGGAGGTTGCCGCGCGCGGATCCGAAGCGGTCCCCGGTCCTGCGGTGCGGATCAGATCCATGAACGGCAGCTTCGTTCAGGCGCCGCGAGCAACCTTTGCGCGCATATGAGCAGCAGTTCCAGCGGAGGTCCGGCGATCAGGATCAGCTTGCATGATTCGATCCACCTGATCCACCGCGAGGATTGGGAGATGGTGGCCAAGGAGGCAGGTCCCTACCTGCAGTACGATTACCTGTGCGCCTTGGAGGATGCCATGGCCGGCAGCATGGAATTCCGCTACGCGATCCACTATTGCGAGCAGAACCTGCCGATGGGGATCGTCTATTTCCAGTTGGTCGACCTGGTGGATCATGGCAGCAGTTATCGCGAAGCGTTGGGCCGCTTAGGCAAGGCGCTTGGCAGCCGCACGCTGAAGGAGATGCGGCTGCGCACATTGGTGAACGGCAATGTGTTCCATTGCGGCGACCATGGTTCCTGGTTCCGGCACGGCGTGGATGCGGCATACCGCTTCAAGGCGGTTGAAGACACCTTGTGGAAGCTCGGCACCGCCGACTACTTCCATCCGAAGGTGTCAGCGCTGCTGCTGAAGGACATGCCCGCACCGCGCACCGAAGGCGCCGAGAGCCTCACCGATCGCGGCTACCACGCCATGGCCATGGATGTGAGCATGGTGCTCGAGGTGGATCCCGAGTGGCAGGACCTATCGGGCTACGCACTGGCCTTGAACTCGAAATCGCGCACGCGCTTGAATGCGGTGATGGCACGCTCATCCGCGCTTCGGATCCGTGACTTGCCAGCGCACGGCATCCTGGCATCCGACGATGACCTCCAGCGACTCTTCAATAATGTGCTCGATCGTTCGCCCTTCTCCTTCGGCCGCCTGAACATGCAGGTGTATGCGGCATGGAAGGAACAGCTCGGCGAACGGTTGTTGTTCCGTGGCTTCTTCCTCAACGACGAGCTCGTGGGCTTCAGCTCGGCCTGTGTCGTGGGCGGCACCCTCGATGTGCAGTACGTGGGCATCGACTACACGCGCAACGAGGAGCACGCGATCTACCAGCGCATGCTCGTGGACCTGCTCGACTTCGCCTTGCGCAACAGGATTCAGCGCATCAACTACGGCCGCACCGCCGAGCAGGCCAAGAGCAACCTGGGCGCTCTGCCTCATGGCACGCGCATTTACGTGAAGCATCGAAACGCCATCGCGAACAAGCTGATCGGTCCCTTCCTCCGTTCAGTGGAGCCCGGAGCGTTCGAGCTGCGATCGCCGTTCAAGAAGGTCTTGGCCTGAATGGACTCCCTGACGCAGATCGTCCTGGGCGCCGCAGTGGGCGAACTGGTGCTCGGGAGGAAGGTCGGCAACAAGGCGATCCTCTGGGGCGCCATCGCAGGCACGATCCCTGACCTCGATGTGCTCACCCGACCGTTCGTGGATGGCCTGCGAGCGAACGAACTGCATCGCGGCGTAACGCATTCGATCCTGTTCAGCGCGGTGATGGCGCCGCTGTTGGGCTGGTGGCTCAAGCGGCACAGAAGCTCCTTGCTCGCCCTCTTCGCAGCGCTGGTGGCCGCGGTCTTTCTCTTAAGCGGCTTGCCGACCGCTGCGAAGCTGATCGCAGGAGCGGTCGCGGCGGCCATCATCGCGCTCATCCTTTGGCGCTCCCGCGGAACCGACGAAGCCACAAGCCGGGAATGGTCGTGGCTGTTCTGGTGGTGCTTGGTCACGCATCCGCTGCTCGACTGCCACACGAACTGGGGCACGCAGCTGCTCTGGCCGCTGCCGGTGAAGGTCGCCTTCAACAACATCTTCGTGGTGGACCCCTTCTACACGGTGCCTTTCCTCATCTGCGTAGCAGCAACCATGTTCTATCAGCGCACAAGCCGACGACGCCGGTGGATCAATGGTTTCGGGCTCATGCTCAGTTCGAGCTACATGGCGCTCACGCTGATCGTCAAACTGATCGTGCACACGGGCGTCTCGCGGTCGCTGGATCAGCAGGCGGTCCCCTACACAGCGATCAGCACCCTGCCCACACCCTTCAACGCCGTGCTATGGACCGCCACCGTGGAGACGAGTGATGCCTTCCTGATCGGTTACCGCTCGTTATTGGACGAGAATACCGACTTCGATTTCATTCGCGTCCCGAAGAACCGGCAACTGCTAGGCCCTTGGGCTGAGCACCGAAACGTGCAACGGCTCGCTCACCTCACCCATGGACGATACGTGGTTCGATCGGAAAACGGCACGCTCGTGCTGAGCGATATCCGGTTCGGGCAGACCGGATCGCCCTCTCCGGAAACGCCCTTCGTCATGCGATACCGATTGATCCCCGATGGCGATGACCTGCGGGTTGAAGCCGTACCTCCGCCAGTGCTGGATAAGGCGGAGTTCAATGCCGCGATCGCCGGACTGTGGACGCGGCTGAAGGGCGTGTGACTCCCGAGCCGGTGAAAGGGCGCGAGTGTGCGGGAGCACCCGGCACCGCCCCCACGCAAGCTGCCCTCCGCTTAGCTGAACTGCGCAACCACCATGAACATGACCGCTAGCGTCACGGCCCAGTAGCCGAAGTTCACCATGATGTACTTCAGCGACTTGCGCTCGAACAGCGCATTGGTGACGATGATGGGCAGGACCACGATGATGGAGAGGATCACGCTGTGCGCGAGGCCATGGGTCCAGCTGCTGTAGCGAGCCACATAACCGTCCACGTGCCCCTTCAGCTCCGCACCGAATGCCGTAGTGGCGTCGATGCCCATGCCGTGCTCCATCACCGGACGAAAGAAGGCGTCGAACATGGTGCCATGGTCCGCGAAGACCTTATACGCCAGGCCGAAGAGGAAAGCCATCACGAAGCTCACGCCGAAGATCACCGGCATGTTGCCCCCCTTCACCTTCTCATCGGACATGTCAGCTGCCTTCATCCAGACATTGCCGAAAACCTTCGGGTTGTACCAGATGAATCCGATGAGCATCGGCACCAAGGCCGCAACGAGTTGAACGAGCCAGTTGATCTGCATGCGTAGTTAGGTGCCGGTATGCCGCCAAAGCTATCAAGCCCGCCCATCCTTCAATCCCAATGCTGCGCGGCATGCACGAATGCCCGCAGGCCGAAGCCGAGCAGCGCGATGCCGATGACCGCGTTCACGCGTTTCAGTGTGCCGGGCGATAGGGCCGGTTTCAAGCGCGGTGCGAGCAACGCTTTGGCCAGATCGGTGATGAAGATGCCGGCGAGCGCCCCAGCCAGGAAGAAGGACGTCCCATTGCCAGCTGTGAACCTCCCTGCGGCATGCATCACCAGTCCCAGCCAAACGGCGAAGACGAACGGGTTCAGGAAATTGACCACGAAGCCGCTGACGAACAACGCGAGGTGGCCCACCCGGCGCTGACTCGCGTCCGCATTGGGCATGAGTTGCGGAGCGATCAGGCAACGAATGCCCAGGCCGGCAAGCAGCGCACCTGCGGCTATCGCCAACCATGGTCCCACGATCCATTGCTGAAGCACGCGCGCCACGCCGGAGAGGCAGATCAGCACGATCAGCAGATCCGAACAGATGATGCCCATAGCGACCAGCACGCCGCCGCGCACGCCCTGCTCCAAGCCGGCCTTCAGCAGGGTGAAGAAGACCGGGCCGATGAGGATCACGGTGGCAAGGCCGAAGCCGAGTCCTTCGAGAAAGGGCATGGCGGAAAAGTAGGTTGGCCGTGTCGTGCACAGAGCGCAGGAGGCGGGGACGTTCTGGTCCGACCGGATCGCGGCCGAAAGAGGGTCGTAGCTTTGGCTTCGCACAGCCACCAGGCCCATGAGCAAGACCCTGTCAAAGCCAACCGTGAATGTCGACCTGAACGGTCACAGCAAGAACGGCTCGGCGAAGAAGGAGGAGCGCCTCCCCGTGATGAAGACGTACAAGATCTTCATCGGAGGCAAGTTCCCGCGCACCGAGAGCGGGCGCTACTATCAGCCGAAGGGCACGGACGGGAAGCCCTTGGCCAACGTGTGCCGCAGCAGCCGCAAGGATGTGCGCGATGCGGTGATCGCCGCACGTGGTGCCTTGGGCGGTTGGTCCGGTCGCAGCGCGTTCAACCGCGGGCAGATCCTCTACCGCATCGGTGAGATGCTGGAAGGGCGAAGCGTGCAGTTCGTTCACGAGTTGATGCTGCACGGCGCCACGCGAAAGCAGGCGGAGGCCGAGGTGGCCGCCGCGATCGATCTATGGATCCACTATGCTGGTTGGTGCGACAAGTACCAGGCGGTCTTCAGCAGCGTGAACCCCACCAACAGCAGCCACTTCAACTTCAGCGTGCATGAACCCACCGGCGTGGTGGGCATCATGGCGGGTGGCAGCAATGGCCTGTTGGAGCTCGTGGGCCTGATCGCGCCTGCCATTGCTGGCGGCAACACCTGCGTGGCAGTAGCCAGCGAGAAGCACCCACTGACGGCCGTGACTTTCACTGAAGTGCTCGCCACCAGCGATCTGCCCGGCGGCGTGGTGAACCTGATGACGGGCTTCCGCAGCGAACTGTTGAAGCCGCTTGTCGCGCACATGGATGTGAACGCGGTGGTGGTCGCTGATGCTTCGAAGGAAGAACGCGTGATGCTCGAGACAGAAGCCACGTGCAACTTGAAGCGCGTCGTGTACCCGAAGCTTGGTGATGCGGGACATGCGCCTTACGCCATCCTCGACACACTGGAAGTGAAGACCACCTGGCACCCGATCGAAAGGGGGCAGGGAGGCGGTGGGGGCTATTGAGCTCGAGAGAGGGCACATCGATAACTCCGGCTCTGTGATCCGGTGTTGGCCCTGTGCCGGAACAAGGCGTGCTGGAGCACCTGATTGAGGCCTGATCAGGCAAGCCCTTCCGCCTACATTTGCGAACCGCCGGACTTTAGAAGTGTTCTAAATAGCCGTGTCCGGCCCCAATCACATGCTGCAAATCGAACAGCTCCACGCCCGCATCGAGGGCAAGGACATCCTCAAGGGCTTGAACCTCAATGTGAAAGCAGGCGAGGTCCACGCCATCATGGGCCCCAACGGCAGCGGCAAGAGCACCCTGGCCAATGTGCTGGCGGGCCGCGAAGAGTATGAAGTGACGGAAGGCTCCGTGACCTACCTCGGCGAGGACCTGTTGGAACTGGCCCCGGAGGAGCGCGCTTGGAAGGGCATCTTCCTCGCCTTCCAATACCCGGTGGAGATACCCGGCGTGAGCAACATGAACTTCCTGCGCACGGCCATGAACGAGACCCGCAAGGCGAATGGCTTGGAGGAGCTCGGCGGCAAGGACTTCCTCGCCCTCGTCCGCGAACGCGCCAAGCTCGTTGAGATGGACGCCGACCTGATGAACCGCAACCTCAACGTGGGCTTCAGCGGCGGAGAGAAGAAGCGCAACGAGATCTTTCAGATGGCGATGCTGCAGCCCAAGCTCGGCATCCTCGATGAGACCGACAGCGGCCTTGACATCGACGCGCTGCGCATCGTGGCCGGCGGCGTGAACAAGTTGCGCTCGACCGACAACGCCTTCATCGTGGTGACGCACTACCAGCGCCTGCTGGACTACATCGTGCCCGACGTGGTGCACGTGATGGCCGATGGCCGCATCATCAAGAGCGGTCCGAAGGAGCTGGCGCTGGAACTGGAGGCGAAGGGCTACGATTGGGTGAAGGAGCACGCGTGATCGATCAGAAGATCAGAGAATCAGACGATCAGATGATCACTGCTACATCCACAGACCCTAAGGCCGCCGTGCTTCCGCTGCTCGAAGGCTCCACCTGGCCGGGTGCCGCCGAAGCGCTCGCCCTGGCGCAGGCCTTGCCCATCCCCACGAGCAAGACCGAAGCATGGAAGTACACCCGCGTGGCCAAGCTGTTCAACCAGCCATACGCCGCGTCGAAGGGTGATGCGAACGTGTCACTGCCCGCTCGCCTTCCATTCGATGTCACCCGTGTGATCTTCGTGAACGGGCATTTCCGCGCCGACCTCAGCGATGACATGAAGGTTCAAAAAGGCGTCGTCGTCGACAGCCTGAAGCACCACCTCTCGCACGGCCCCGTGAAGGAGCACTACGGCACGCTGGCACCCACGGGTGATCGCCTTTTCACGGCCATGAACACCGCCGCGCCCACCGACGGCCTGATCCTGCTGGTGACCAAGGGCGTGAAGGTGGAAAAGCCGATCCACGTTCTGCATGTCACCACGGGGGAGCGCCAGCTGGTGCAGCCCCGCGATCTGTTCATGCTGCACGGAGGCGCCGAGGCCGAAGTGATCATCGAGCACATCGCCCTAGACACGCCCGAGGCCTTCGTCAACAGCGTGCGCGAATGTGTGGTGGGCGAAGGCGCGCGCCTCACGATCCACAGGCTGCAGCACGAGGTGAACGGTCCGGCGAACATCAGTTTCGAGGGTGTGCGCGTCGCATCGAAAGGCCACTTCAGCCTGAGCACCACGACACTCGATGGCGCACTGGTCCGCAATGACGTGAACGTGTCGCTGGCAGGTCCCGAGGCGCATGCTGAACTGAACGGCGTGTACCTGCTGAACGGCACCACGCACTGCGACAACCACACCTACATCGGTCACGATGTGCCGGACTGCACCAGCGATGAGCTCTACAAGGGCATCGTGGCCGGCAAGGGCACCAGCGTGTTCAACGGCAAGGTGTACGTGAAGCAGGATGCCCAGCGCACGCGTGCCTACCAGAGCAACGCCAACATCCTTCTGGGCGATGATTCCAAGGTGTACACCAAGCCCGAACTGGAGATCTACGCCGACGACGTGAAGTGCAGCCACGGGTGCACCATCGGTCGCCTGGACGAGAAGGGGCTGTTCTACCTGCGTTCACGTGGCGTAGGCGAGGCCGAGGCCCGCAAGCTGATGGCCCATGCCTTCATCACCGAGGTGGTGGAGCGTGTGCAGAACGAGGAGTGGAAGGCGGTGTTGACGGCGTTGATAGACAACAAACTCGCGAAGCTGTGAGCACCAAGGCGGCACCGGTCACCAACGCGTTCAACGTGGAGGAGATCCGTGCGCAGTTCCCGATCCTGAAGGAACTGGTGCATGGCAAGCCGCTGGTGTACTTCGACAACGCCGCGACCAGCCAGAAGCCGCGCCGCGTGATCAAGGCCGAGAGCGCCTACTACGCCACGATCAACGCCAACGTGCACCGCGGCGTGCACACGCTGAGCACCAAGGCCACCGAAGCGCAGGAGGCCGCGCGCGAGACCATTCGCAAGCATATCAACGCCAAGCATGCGCACGAGGTGATCTTCACCAGTGGCACCACGGCAAGCCTGAACCTGGTGGCGTTCAGCCTAGGGCAACTCCTGCTGAAGAAGGGCGACGAGGTGCTGATCAGCGGGATGGAGCATCACGCGAACATCGTCCCTTGGCAGCTGGCGTGCGAGCGGCATGGCGCGAAGCTGAAGGTGATACCGGTGACCGACTCAGGCGAGCTGGCGTTGGAGTCATCTGATCATCTGATCGACCAATTATCTGATCGCACCCGCGTTCTCGCGATCTCGCATGTGAGCAACACGCTTGGCACGATCAACCCGGTGAAGGAGCTGATCGCAGAGGCGAAAAAGCACGGCATCATCACCGTGGTGGACGGGGCGCAAGCCATTGCACACTTGAACGTCGACGTGCAGGACCTCGGCTGCGACCTCTATGCCTTCAGCGGGCACAAGGCCTACGGACCGACCGGCACAGGGGTGCTGTACGGACGCGAAGAACTGCTGGAGCGCATGCCCCCCTGGCAGGGCGGTGGTGAGATGATCGACGTGGTCACCTTCGAGAAGACCACCTACGCCAAGCTGCCTTTCAAGTTCGAGGCGGGCACGCCGCACATCGCCGGCATCATCGGCTTGGGCGAGGCCTTCCGCTGGATGGAAGATTACGATAAGGCCGCGATGGCGAAGCACGAACACGCCCTGCTCAAACACGCGACCAAGGAGCTGCTCACTATCGATGGCCTGCGCATCATCGGCACGGCGAAGGAGAAAGTGGGCGTGATCAGCTTCGTGATCGACGGTGTGCACCACTACGACCTCGGCACCCTGCTCGATCAACAAGGCATCGCCGTACGCACGGGCCACCACTGCACCCAGCCGCTGATGGAGCGCTTCGACGTGAGCGGCACGACGCGGGCGAGTTTCGCGTGCTTCAATACGGTGGAGGAGGTGGAGGTGATGGTGTCGGCGACCAAAAAGGCAGTCAAGATGCTGAGATGAACATTGCGCTTGGCATATCTACTCTTCTCTTGATCGCCGGCTGCAGTTCCGTGCGCAAGCCTTCGCCATGTGCGACGGCATCTTACCCGACAAAGGATTTGAAATCGGAAAGAGGAAGACCTGCCTTCAGTCAAGCAGACCCCATTGGAATTCGCTTCATCACCTCCAAAGCGACCTATCCTTCATCCTTGACTGACACAACAATGTGTCACAATTGGCTGCTTACTGCACCCCAGCTGCAAGAGTTGATTTACAAGCTTGATCCGTCTCGGGGAGGATTGGCACCACTTGTTCGAACATCTACCCTGTCGATCATTGGCGAGATTGATCAGAATGGAGCCCCGTATTGCTTTGCTGCTAATGGTGGCTCATGGGTTTCGATCAGTTCTTCTGACACCACGCTGTATTTCGGTGATTTGCAAGGGCGTTTTCGGGAGCGCTTCATCCGAACCGCTTGGAATCCGGAACAGGAAAAATGAGCCAGACCCTCGCCCAGATCCAACAAGAGCTCATCGACGAGTTCGCCATATTCTCTGACTGGCAGGACCGTTACGAGCACCTGATCGAGCTGGGCAAGGACCTGCCGCTGATCGCGCCGGAGCACAAGACCGATGACAACCTGGTGCGAGGCTGCCAGAGCCGTGTGTGGTTGCATGCCGCTTCGCAGAACGGCCACATCCACTTCACCGCCGACAGCGACGCCATGATCACCAAGGGCATCGTGGCCCTGCTGGTGCGCGTGTTCAACGACCGCACACCACAGGAGATCCTAGGTGCCTCCACCGAGTTCATCGACAAGATCGGGCTGCGTGCGCATCTGAGCCCCAACCGCGCGAACGGGCTCAGCGCGATGATCGATCAGATGAAAAGGTACGCGGTGGCGTTCTCCGCAAACACCAAGCAAGCATGAGGCGGGAGCTTGGCACTTCGAACAGTCCTACCAAGGTTCTATGGTCCAAGGTCTATGGTCTTTGGCCATGCCATCCATCCGGAGCATGGCCAAAGACCTTGAACCAAAGACCTTGGACCGGCATCTCCTTCTAGTCATGACCCCCGAGGAAAAGAAACACCTGGAAGACCGCGTGATCGACATGCTGCGGACGATCTACGACCCTGAGATCCCCGTGGACGTGTACGAGCTGGGCTTGATCTACGAAGTGAACATCGGGGATGACGCACATGTAGGGATCAAGATGACCTTGACGAGTCCATCATGCCCTGTGGCGGAGAGCATGCCGAACGAGGTGGAGCAGAAGGTGGCCAGCGTGCAGGGGGTGAAGAGCGCCAAGGTGGAGATCACCTTCGAGCCGCCATGGGACCGCACGATGATGAGCGAGGCGGCGCAGCTGGAGCTGGGGTTCATGTAAGGTGGCCGCAGAGGCGCAAAGACGCAGAGGGGACATGTCAGATCAACCCATCATAAACAAGGTCGCTTCGAGCGGGATCATCACCCTCGACTTGGAGGAGTTGTATCCGCAAGGCGAGCGCGTGGTCTTCGACCTGAAGCCGTTGCTTTGGCAGGAGATCGCGTTGAAGGAGGACGACCTGCGCGCCTTCTGCAAGGAGCACGACTGGTCGCAGTATGCCGGCAAGCTGATGAGCGTGCATTGCAGCGCCTATGCCATCGTGCCCACCTGGGCCTTCATGCTCGTGGCCACGCACCTGCAACCGCACGCCGCCTTCGTCACGCATGGAGATGCGGACCAGTTGGAACGCGCCGTGTTCACCCGATTCGTGCAGCACCTGGATGTGGAGCCCTACCGCAATGCCCGGGTGGTGGTGAAAGGATGCAGCAAATTGCCAGTGCCGCTGAACGCCTACGTGGAGCTGAGCGCGAAGCTGCTGCCCGTGGTGAAGAGCCTGATGTTCGGGGAGCCGTGCAGCACCGTGCCGCTGTACAAGGCGCCAAAGGGCTGAGCGTACTTTCGGCGCGATGCGCTGGCTGGTCCTCTTGTTGTCGGTTCTCGGTCATCAGTGGGCGTTGGCGCAACCCGACACCGTGAACGTGCCGCACAGCACGAACGGCTGGTACCTCACCGCGCACGGCACGATCCGCGTGCTCGTGATCTTCTGCGAGCTCGACTACGACCTCACGCCATCGCGCGACCCGCAAGCCAACGGCGCCGATCACTGGCCGAAGGGCCGATTGCCGCTCTGGGCCGATGAGCTCTTCGATCCGCATCCGGCCGAGGCCTACTTCGGTCGCATCACGCGCTACTACCACGACATGAGCCTGGGCCGCTACACCATGCTCGGCGACTATATCGATACGGTGTTCACCATCCGCGAGAGCGAGCACCCCACGCTGGGCAACGTGCACAGCATCGGCTCACTCGCGGTGAAGGAAGCCAACAAGATGGGCGCGCTGCGCACGAAGCATGGCCTGGGCATCGCCGACTTCGACCGTTGGAAACGCGGCGGCCAGCCCGGAAAACCCAAGCGCGCCGGCCCCGATAGCCCGCACAGCTACGACCACGTGATGGTGATCACGCGGAATAGCGGCCTCACGCACAACCAGGGCAGCGTGGATCCGGGCAGCCCCGGCAAGCTCTTCGGCCACGAGAGCGATTCGCAGAGCCGATTCGGCGGCATGTACGGCATGCCCTTCGAGATCCTGCAGCACGAGTACAACCACATGCTCTTCGGCGGCAACAACTTCCACAGCGGCGGCGGCAACGCGAACATCTTCACCCGCTATTTCCTCTGCATGCAGGGCGGATGGAGCATGATGGGCGGGTCGAACAGCGCGCTGCTCACCGGCAACGCGTGGGATCGGCGGCGCCTGGGCTGGACCGCGCCCGATAGCCCCTACCCCATCGCCGCGCGCGATGCGAAAGGACGCACCGTGAACGCCGACCTCGACCCGCTCATGGGCGATACCGGCACCTTCATCCTGCGCGATTTCATGAGCACCGGCGATGCCCTGCGCGTGAAGCTGCCCCACCTCAGCAGCACGGAATACCCGCAATTCCTCTGGCTGGAGAACCACCAGACCGCCACGCGCAACGGCAAGCTGAGCGACGCCTTCCATTACGAGCACGTGGATCCGTGCGTGAAGGGCGCCGTCCCGGGGATCTACGCCTTCGTGCAGGTGGATCGCGAGAAGATGAGCGGCACCGACATCTTCGGCGGGCAATCGGACTACTTCCGCGCGGTACCGGCGAGCGGGTTCCACGACTACCTGCTGCGCGGCGACACCATCCGTTACGAATGCCTCTGGCCCGGACCAACGGCACCGCTCGTGCAGCGCAAGTCGCACAGCAACGCGCTCACTGGCGGCAGCGAATTGGAGATCGTGCTCTTCGACACCGGCCAGGACGAACTCAAGGGGATCCCGCCCCGCATCATCGTTGACAACGGCTCGTTCCAGGATGCCTCGCTCTTCTTCGGCAATGCGCGGCAGGCCTTCGTGCCGGGCATCCATGCGGGGATCGGCCTCGGCACCAATCCGCCCATGGCCAACATGCTCACATGGACCAACACGCAGGGAAGGCCCTTGCACAAGAGCGCAGGACCCGACAATCGCACCGTCCACCTCACCGACATCGCGATCGACCTGTTGGAGCAGCGCAGCGATGGCAGCATTGCCGTGCGCGTGGCGCGCAATCGCGTGCGCATCGCCGGCGAAGCGCGATTCTGCGCCGACAGCATCGTGCTGCACCGGCCCCAGGACCGCGAGCTGCCCGCCTTGCATGCCGAACGCGGCGCCACCATCCGCATCGACAGGAGCCTCACGCCCACGCGCGCCGACAAGCCGGAACGCACGGGCGGCAAGCGCTGGTGGAGCAAGGCTACGCGCTTCGCGCTCATCGATGGCGCACGCATGCGGTTCGATGAGCAGTCCACGCTCTCCCTCGAGAACGGCAGCGTGCTTCACGTGCTCGCCGGCAGCTCGATCGACTTGCACAAGAAGGCGCGGATCAAGCTTGACCCCGACTCCCGGATCGTGCTGCACGGTGATGCGCAGGTGCGCGGCACGCGAAAGCAGCTGCGCAAGCTCGATCGCACGGGCCGCTTGTTACGCCAACCATGAAGAACGGCACCTGGACACGCGGTGCGCTGCTTTTGGTGGCCGTGGTCTTTGCGTTCTCGGCCTTGCGCTACAGGATCATCGGAACCGACGGACAGGCCTGGCGCAATGCGATCAACGGCGATGGGCATGGTTACCACGGCTACCTCGTCGGCCTCTTCCAACAGGGGAATCCGGCGAAGGCACCGATCAATCCAGCCTTCCTCACCCCGGCCGGCGAAGGACACGTGATCCAATACACGGCGGGTGCTCCGTTGATGCAAGCCCCGTTCTTCATCGCAGCGCATGCCGTGGCCACCCTTCGCGGCACCGGAGATGACAGGTGCCTCGGCCTCGAGCACCAGATCGGCGCGGTGCTCGCGGCGATCACATGGTCCCTCATCGGTCTCTGGCTGATGGCGCGGATGCTCGCTCGGGACCGCATCGCGGATCGCGTTGCGGCATTCACGGTGCTGGTCATGGGCCTCGGCAGCGGCCTGATCCATTACGCGGTGATCGCGCCCGCCCTGTCGCATGCCTATGGATTCGCCGCCGTGTGTTGGTGCCTGTTCGAGGCGCATCGTGCTTTTCGCGGGGACACGAATGCATGGCCCCGATTGGGACTGGCCTTCGCGCTGGTGGTGCTGGTGAGGCCAACGCTTGGGCTGGTGGCGCTCATGCTGCCGGTCATCGCCCTGGCATCCGACGGCCGCGTGCGGTCCAAGATCAAGCTCAAGTCCGTTGTGCTGGCCGCATTGGCAGGCTTCGGCCTCTTGCTCCTGCAACCCATGCTCTGGGAGCTGCAATGCGGCGCCTGGCTGGTTGATGGTTATGCCGGAGAAGGCTTCAATTGGAATAGCCCGCGTTTCTGGTCGGTGCTGTTCGGCGCGCGCAAGGGGCTCTTCTTCTATTGGCCCGCCTTGCTGCTGATGCTCCCCGCATGCGCATGGGCCTTGTACCGGAAACCGCTCATCGCTGCGCCCGTCGCCCTAGGCTTCACGGCCTTCGCTTTCGTGACCAGCGCCTGGTGGAATTGGTACTACGGACACAGCTTCGGCATGCGCGCATTGCTCGATGCGCTGCCCGTGGCGGGCGTGCTCATCGCCGTGTGGATGAATGCTCTCCCATCAGGAACGCGGAGCGCGATCATGCTGCTCGCCTCTCCGTTGACCGCGATGCAGCTCTTCCACGCTTGGCAATATGAGGCGGGCATCCTCCATCCGTTCAACATGGACAAGGAGAAGTACGCGCTGGTCTTCTTGCGAAGCGATGAGGGCTCACGCAACCGATTCGGCGATGCGAACGTGGCCGAGCTCTACGCGCCGCATGGCATGGATACGCTCGCCGTGACCTTGCTCTCGGCCGATTCCATCAACCATCTGAGCGGTGCTCGGCCTTACACCCCTGCGCTGCGGATCAGCGGCGATCGGCTCCCCGCTGGGCATGAGCTGTTCGCGAACGTTGAAGTGCACCGGAAGGCCGTCGACCACCTGGCCTCCGATTCCGTGCTCCTCGTGTTCACCTATGCCACGGAAGGTCAGCAACGCATGCATGTGACGTTCCCGATGAACGACATCCGCCGCATGGATGACAGGCATTGGCGCCATTGGCGCTACGCCTTCAACATGCCGAAGGCCGAACCCGGAGAAGAAGTCTCGATCTACCTCTGGCAACCGGGTCGTGGCCGCGTGCTCATCCGCGATATGCGCGTGATGGTGCGCGCCGTGCGAGCTCAGTAAGCCCGCACGTTCTTGCCCTCGCGGTAATTGATGAAGGCGCGATTCACCACGCGGTTGCCGCCGGGCGTAGGATAGTTGCCGGTGAAGTACCAATCGCCGTTGTGCTGCGGGCACGCGGCGTGCAGGCCCTCGATGCTCTGATACACCAAGCGCACTTCGGCGTTGATGCCCTCGGGCGTGAGCAGCTCCGAGATCTTGTCGCTGATCTGCTGCGCGGTGAACGGCTTGTAGATGTCCTGCACCACGTTCTGCTGCTCAGCCAGCGGGCGTCCTACCATCGCCAACGCACGGTCGTACACATCGTCGATGATGTTCTCCTGCTTGGTCTCCTGCAGCAGCGCGATGGCGGCGCGGAAGGCCACGAGGTCGCCGAGCTTGGCCATGTCGATGCCGTAGCAATCGGGGTAGCGGATCTGCGGGGCGCTGCTCACCACCACGATGCGCTTGGGGCCGAGGCGGTCGAGCATCTTGAGGATGCTCTGCTTGAGCGTGGTGCCGCGCACGATGCTGTCGTCGATCACCACGAGGCTGTCGATGCCCGGGCGCACGGTGCCGTAAGTGATGTCGTACACATGGGCCACCAGGTCGTCGCGGTCGTTGTCGTTGGTGATGAAGGTGCGGAGCTTGGCATCCTTGATCGCCACCTTCTCCAGCCGCGGGCGCAAAGCGAGGATCGCGTGCAGCGCATTGGCATCAGGCTGCGGGCCCAGTTCCAGGATGCGGCGCTCCTTCAGCGCATTGAGGCGGTCCTCCATCTCCTTCAGCATGCCGTAGCAGGCCACTTCGGCGGTGTTGGGGATGAAGCTGAACACCGTGTTCTCCAGGTCGTGGTCAACGGATTCGAGGATGGCCGGGCAAACGCTGCGGCCCAGGGCGATGCGCTCCTGATACACATCGCGATCGCTGCCCCGGCTGAAGTAGATGCGTTCGAAGCTGCACGCGCGCTTCTCCATCGGCTCGCGCACCAGCTGCTCGGCATAGCTGCCATCCTTCTTGATGATGAGGGCGTGGCCGGGCGTGAGCTCCTGGACCTCTTCGGTGCGCACGTTGAAGGCTGTCTGGATGGCGGGCCGTTCACTGGCCACCACCACCACTTCGTCATCGGCGTACCAGTAAGCTGGGCGGATGCCGCTGGGATCGCGCAGCACGAAGGCATCGCCGTGGCCCATCATGCCGGCCAGCGCATAGCCGCCGTCGAAGTCGATGGCGCTGTTCACCAGGATCTGCCGCACATCGAGCTTCTCGGCGATCACGTGCGTGATCTGTTTCTCGGAGTAGCCGAGCTGCCTGTGGATGGCCGCGATGCGCTCGTTCTCCGCATCGAGGTAGTGGCCGATCTTCTCCAGCACCGTCATGGTATCGGAGCGCTCCTTGGGGTGCTGCCCGATGGAGACGAGCAGGTCGAAGAGCTCATCGACATTGGTCATGTTGAAGTTGCCGGCCACGACCAGGTTGCGCGTCATCCAGTTGTTCAGGCGACGGCGCGGGTGGCAATTCTCCAGGCCCTGGTTCCCGAAGGTGGCATAGCGCAAATGCCCGAGCAGCACCTCACCGGCGAAGGGCATGGTCTGCTTCAGGCGCCCGGCATCGACTGCGGCGGAGGGGTCTTCGGCAAGGGCATCTGCATAGCCCTTGTCCACCTTGGCGAAGAGCCGTTGGATGGCCTGTTTGTCAGTGCTGCGCTCACGGTCGATGTAGTTGAGGCCGGGCGCGGGGTCGATCTTGATGCTGGCGATGCCGGCGCCATCCTGCCCGCGGTTGTGCTGCTTCTCCATGAGGAGATAGAGCCGCTTCAGCCCATAAAGCGCCGAACCGTGCTTGTCCTGGTAGAAACTGAGGGGCTTGCGGAGGCGGATGAGCGCGATCCCGCATTCGTGCTTGATGGCTTCACTCATGGGTGGCCCGCAGCGGGGCGGCCAAAGGTACCCAACCACCTCCTGGCCTGGTTCGTCAATGCAGCTTCCCGGCCAAGCAACTTCAGCGGGGCAAGGGCTGTCTTCCTCCCGTACTTTGGCGCTTAGCGTTCAGGACATTGCGCATTCCGCTCATCATATCGCTGCTGGCCCTTTCGGGCACCGTGCTGGGCGCCTCCCCCAAGGCAACCTTCACGGAGAACAAGGGCCAATGGCCGGAACAGGTGCTTTACCGCGCCTTGATCCCCGGTGGCGCCATGTTCGTGGAGCGCTCGGCGTTCACCTACGTGCTTTACGGTGAAAGTCCGCTGCGGCACCACGGCCATGCGCACGATGGCCACGATCACAGCAGCGAGGGCAAGGCGCACGCGTACCGGGTGCATTTCGAGGGAGGGGCGGCGCGAATGCACTACGGATCAGGAAGCCGATCCCACTATGAGAATTTCTTCATCGGTGCTGACGAGCGTGCATGGGGCACGGGCTGCGCGGTCTTCGAAGAGGTGTATCTGGATGATGTCTGGCCCGGCATCGCTCTCCGCATCAGCGGGAAGGATGGGGTCAAGTACGATTTCATCGTTGCACCAGGAGTTGATCCCAGCGCGATCAAGCTCCGCTACGAAGGACACAACGAGCTCATGATCGATCGAGGCCGGGTGCGCGTGAAGCTATCAACGGGCACGGTGACCGAGGGCGTTCCGGAGACATGGAAGGAGCAACTTTCGAGTGCCGATTGTGACGGGGGTAAATTGAAACTGACCTACGCTGCGCGTGAACCATACCCGTGCGCGTACCGCTTGGAAGGGGACCTGCTCACCTTCGAGGTGGAAGAGCCCAAAGGCGCGCGCCTCACGATCGACCCGCTGCTCACCTTCGGCAGCTATAGCGGCAGCACGGCGGACAATTTCGGTTTCACGGCCACCTACGACAATGATGGCCACCTCTACGGCGCGGGCATCGTGTTCAACACGGGCTATCCGCTCACGCTAGGCGTGCTGCAGGACTTCTTCGCGGGCGGCAACATCGATGTGGGCATCAGCAAGTGGAGCACCGATGGCAGTTCGCTGGAGTGGAGCACATACCTCGGCGGCAACGGCAGCGAGAGCCCGCACAGCCTGGTGGTGAACGATCAGGATGAACTCTATGTACTAGGTGCAACGGGATCAAGCGACTTCCCCACCACTGCCGGGGCATTCGATGCGAGCTTCAACCCAGGCGGCGGCTCGGTCACCTGGACGAACATCCTGGGTGGTTACGGCTTCACGCTGCCCAACGGATCGGATGCGTACATCGCTCACTTCAATGCCGCGGCGATCTCGCTCATCGGGAGCACCTACCTCGGTGGCAGCGGGCACGATGGGATCAACAACTCCACCGCGCTCACGCACAACTACGGCGACAACTTCCGGGGCGAGATCGCGCTGGACGCTGCGGGCAACCCCGTGGTGGCCACCAGCACCCGCAGCACCGATATGCCTACCAGTCCTGGCGCTCCGCAAGGAACCAATGGGGGCGGTCAGGACGCCTACCTCGCACGGCTCAACCCAACGCTCACCACGCTGACCATAGGCACCTACTTCGGCGGCTCGAGCGATGAGAACGGGCTGGGGGTGCAGTTCGACAGTGCCGGCCGCATCTTCTTGTCTGGCGGCACCACTAGCGACAACCTCCCCGTGGCCGGCACGCCCTTCGACAATACCCCCAACGGAGGCGCCGATGGATACGTGGCACGGTACGATCCCGGCGGCGCGATCCTCAGCAGCACCTACCTCGGCACCGCGGCATATGACCAATGCTACTTCGTGCAGCTGAACATCGCCGATGAAGTGTACGTGGTGGGCCAGACGCATGGCGCCTATCCGGTTACGCCGGGCAAGTACGCCAACGCGGGAAGCTCGCAATTCATCCATAAGCTCAACAACGCGCTGAGCGCCTCGCTGTGGAGCACGCGCGTGGGCAATGGCACGATCACGCAGGACCTCAGCCCCACAGCCTTCCTGGTGAGCGATTGCGGCCAGATCTACCTCAGCGGCTGGGCGGGCAGCACCAACGGCAACGCGGGGAATAGCGGCAGCACCACCACGGGATCACCGGTTACGGCCGATGCCTTCCAGAGCACCACCAGCGGAAGCGATGTGTACCTGATGGTGCTGCAGCCCGAAGCCACCGCTTTGGCCTACGCCACATTCTTCGGTGGTGGCAGCTCGGAGCATGTCGATGGCGGAACCTCTCGATTCGACAAGAACGGCACCGTGTACCAAGCCGTGTGCGCGGGCTGCGGCAGCAACGACGATTTCCCCACTACACCGGGCGCGTGGAGCCAGACCAACAACAGCTTCAACTGCAACCTGGGCGTCTTCAAGTTCGACCTCAGCCCAGCGCAGGCCATCATCGGCATCAACGGGCCGAACAGCATCTGCGCGGGCACGGCGGCGCAGTTCACCAACAACAGCATCGGCGGCACGGACTTCCTCTGGGACTTCGGCGATGGCAGCCCGACGAGCACCGCGCAGGCCCCATCGCACACCTATGGCACTGCAGGGGAATACACGGTGACCATGGTGCTCAGCGACAACAGCGGCTGCGCGCCTGGTGATACGGCGATGCTCACCATCACTATTCTCCCGTTGCCAGTGGCGGTGGCCGAACCCGTTGCACCCATTTGCCCAGGAGGCGATGCGCAACTCAATGCAAGCGGCGGCGATACGTACAGCTGGTCGCCGGCGACAGGGCTCAGCAGCACGTCGATCGCGAATCCGGTGGCGAGTCCGGGGATCACCACCAGCTACACCGTAACGGTGAGCAACGCGTGCGGGAGCGACACGGAACAGGTCACTGTAACGGTGATCGTACCCGCCTATACGCTCACGCCAGACACGAACATCTGCCTTGGCGCGAGCATCGTGCTGCAAGCCACGGGCGGTGGATCCTATGCGTGGCAGCCCGATCCCACGCTCAGCGCAACGGGCATCCCGAACCCCACGGCGCTGCCCGATACGGTCACCACGTATCACATCACCATCACCACGCCGCAGGGCTGCATCGTCACGGATTCGGTCACCGTCGGCGTGTATTTCGCGCCCCCTCAGCCGCAGCTGCAGGACACCACGATCTGCTTCGGCACCAGCGCCCAGCTGATCGCAACGCCCGCCGACAGCTACACGTGGGAGCCCGCCAACGGGATCAGCATCCTCGATCTGCAATCGCCGATCGTCTCGCCTACCGTTCCCACGCTCTACATCGTTCACTTGATGAACTCCTGCGGCTCGCTCACGGATAGCGCATTCGTGGACATCATCTATGTCACTGCTGATGCGTGGCCCGATACGCTGGTCTGCCCGGGCTACCCGGTGCCCTTGGGCGCAAGCGGTGGTGTGACCTATGCGTGGACGCCCGCGGCTGGACTGAGCAGCACGAGCATTGCCGATCCCATCGCCCTGCCCGATGCAAGCACGCTCTATCAGGTAGTGGCCTTCGATGCCGTAGGCTGCAGCGATACGGCCTTCGCCTTCGTGGAGCTGCGACCGTGGCCCGAGGTGCAGGCGGGGCCTGACATGCTGATCGAGTACGGCACCGTGGTGCAGCTCACCGCATCGGGCAATGGCGATTGGGTGTGGACCCCCACCACGGGCCTGAACGATCCAAGCAGCACGTCGCCATTCGTTCGGCCGGAAGAGAGCATCACCTATACCGTGACGCTCACCGATAGCGTGGGCTGCACCAAGACCGATCAGCTCACCATCATCGTCTCGGGAAGCCTTTACATCCCCAACACCTTCACGCCCGATGGCGATGGCTTCAACGATTTCTTCTTCGCGCTGGGCAAGGACATCGGGGAGATTGAACTGCTCGTCTTCGACCGCTGGGGCCTGCTCATCTGGAGCACGGACAAGCTCGGCGGCCGTTGGGACGGCACCTATCAGGGCACGCCGTCGCCCATCGACACCTATGTCTGGAAGGTGAAGGCCAAGGAACTCAGCGGCCGCAAGTACGATGCGGTCGGGCACGTGAACCTCCTGCGCTGATCACGTCGTGAACGCTGACCTGGGCAGCGCGAGCCAATCCAGCGCCGCGCCACTGAGCAGCATCTCCTTCGTGGCCCCATCATAGGGCATGCTCTTGATCAGTTCGCCTGGAACCAATTCGCCGAGCGGGAAAGGATAATCCGTGCCCATGGCCACCCGGTTCGCCCCGAAGAGATCGACCGCATGCCTCAGCACTGCGGGGTCATGCACCAGTGCGTCGATCCAGAAGCGGCCGAGATAGGCCCGTGGGTTCACGTTGTTGTCCACGGCGCAGAGGTCGGGGCGCATGAGGAAGCCGTGCTCGATGCGGCCGAGCGTGGCAGGGAAGGATCCGCCACCGTGCGCGAAGGCCACGCGCAGCTTCGGCAGTTTCTCGAAGAGCCCGCTGAAGATCATGCTCACGATGGCAGTAGTGGTCTCTACGGGCATGCCCACGAGCCAGGGCATCCAATACTTGTCCATGCGGTCGGCACCCATCATGTCCCATGGATGCACGAACACCGCCATGCCCAGTTCCTCGCACGCTTGGAACACCTGCAGCAGGCGCGGCTCACCTAGGTTCATGCCGTTGATATGCGTGCCAATCTGGATGCCCGCCAGGCCGATGCGCTTGCAGCGCTCGAGCTCCTGCACGGCTAGCTCGGGATCCTGCATGGGCACGGTGCCCAAGCCCACGAAGCGCATCGGCCATTGCTGCACGATGCCTGCGATGTGGTCGTTGAGGAACATCGACAGGTCGAGCGTGTCGTGCGGTTTGGCCCAGTAGCTGAACATCACCGGCACGGTGCTCAGCACCTGCACCTGCACTCGGCTCGCATCGCATTCGGTGATCCGCACGGAAGGGTCCCAGCAATTGGCCTGAACCTCGCGGAAGAACTTGTCATCCATCATCATGCGGGCGCAGCCCGGCTTGTGATGATCGAGGTGGATGAAGCCCCGATATCCGTAGCGCGCCCCGAAGTCCGGGATGTCCTCCGGAAGGATGTGCGTGTGGATGTCGATGGAGAAGAGCTCGGCCATGCGTGCGGGCCTACACGAAGCGTGGGTCGGCTTCCATCACGTGGCCGCATCTCTTGCAGGTGCGCAGGTCCGTGCTCGCGTAGAATTCCCGGAATCGTGGGAGGAAGTCCTTTTCGATGTTGTGCAGCACGAACCGGTACTCATGCAGGCGGTTGTTGCATTGCTCGCAGTACCACTGGAGGCCGTCGAGCATCTCGCGGTCGTCGCGCTTCACCTCGATCACCAGGCCCACGGTGTTCGGCCCGCGGCGCGGCTGGTGGGGAACATTGGCAGGCAGCAGGAACATCTCGCCTTGCTTGATCGGGATGGTCACCGCCTTGCCATCCTCTTGGATGCCCACTTCGATATCGCCTTCGAGCTGGTAGAAGAGCTCCTCCGTTTCGTTGTAGTGGTAGTCCTTGCGGGCATTGGGACCACCAACGATCATGACGATGTAATCACCTGCATCGGCATAGAGGTTCTTGTTTCCGACAGGCGGCTTCAGCAGGTCGCGGTTGTCGGCGATCCATTGCTGCAGATTGAATGGGCGGCGGATGGGCATGGCGTGCTCAATTGCCGCGAAAGGTAGTCCGGGCCCGCTTCAGTGGCGGCCCAGGCGAGGCCGGATGCCCAGGTCAGTGCTTCACCGACCGGCCCGCTTGGAGCAGCGCAGCGCCATTGGCGCGCATCATGTCAACGGTGTATTGCTGGTCCTGCACGAAAGCCAGCAATTGCCGGTTCCACTTCACCATGGCGAACGGGAAATCCAGCACATCGGTGTCTGCCCCTTCGTACTTGCCGGCCGGCAGCATGCTCATCTCCATCTCGATGGGCGCCAAGTGCTCGAGTTCCGTCGGCACCTTTCCGCGCGTGTCAACGAGCATGCGCTTAGGGAGGAAGCCCTCCTTCTGGAATACGATGGCGAACTCCTTCTGCAGTCCGAGGCCAAGGGCGAAGCGACCGCTCTTATCCGTCACCTGTGTTCCGACGATGTCATTGCCATCATAGACCACCACTTCGCAACCAGGCAGCTTCTTGTCGCCGTCCGAGATCCGGCCGGTGACCTCCAGAATGCGGGTATCGCTTTGCTGAGCCAGCGCCCATGTGCTCAGGAGCGTGGCCAGGAAGGTGAGTGCGTTGCGTTCCATGGGGGCCTTTTACCCCACTGGCAGCCGGGTGGTTACGGGCTCAACGCAGCGGGGCGGGCCCAATGGCCCGCCCCGTGCAGAATCGGATCAGATCGTTCAGCGCACCACCATGCGCAGCGTAACGGCCTGACCTGCGCCATTGACACGCACTGCGTAAGCCCCAGGCGCCAGTTGGCCTTTCAAATCGAATGGGATCGGCTGGCCTTGGGTCATGGTGACCTGATCGGCGTACACCACTCGGCCGCTGAGGTCCACTACACTTACCTGCGTGGCGCCATCGGCTGGGCCAACCAAGCTGAATTCGCCGGTGCCCGGGTTCGGGTAAAGGTTCCAAGCAGTTGCTGCCGCATCGGCCATGCCATCGCAGATGTCCACGTTCACAAGCACGTAGTTCGCGCTCAACGAGATGCAGGTCCCGGTTGAAGTGACATCCGTTGCGAGCAGGCCGGGCTCGGCGCCCACGAGGTCGCCGTTGTAGCTCACGCCCCACACGCGGTACAGGCCGAGCGGCGCGCTATTGAAATCGAGCGAGCCGCCCACGAGCACCGCCACGATCACGTCGTTGTCATCCGTGAGCACGAATGCATATTGCTCTCCGCTGGCGCTGCTAGTGATGAAGTCGACGACATCGGCCTCGGAGTCCTGGCAGACATCCAGGCTGAAGAAGCCGCCGCTGGTCTGCACCTGACCGCCATCGCAGACCACCGTTGGCGTTTCGCCGGTGAGGCAGATGAAGAACTGCCCGCCGTCACCGTCGGTGAAGTTGCTGTACACCTGCACCACATAATCGGTGAAGGGCGAGGTGGCAATGACAATGGGGTCGGTGGGATTCGTGTAGCATCCCAGCTCATTGCCGCCGCAGGCATCGAAGATGGCAATGGCCCAATCCTCCATGGTGCCGGGATCGAAGTTGAGGGTGACCTCCGTGTTCTGGTCCGCGTTGAACGTGTACCAGACATCGAAGAGGTAGCTGCCCCCTGCATCGCAGCTCGGCACGGCACCGTCCATGTCCGCGTAAGTATTGTCGCCGGCGGTGGCGTTGGCCGGGCAGTCGTCCACGGCATTGATCGCCAACGACGCGGAACTGACGCAATCGTCGTTCACTGGGCTGCAATCGTTCACGACCACTGGAGCGCCAGCCACATCGAGCGCTCCGCAGATGATGCCCCCGCCCTGCACCAGCAGCGCATTGACCTCAAAGCCGGTGGTGACGCCCAATTCAATCAGGCTCAGATCGATGGTGAGCGGGTCATAGACCACCGTGTGGATGGTATAGTTCCCGGGTTGCGCCACGCTGAAGACCGGGCTTCCATTGAGTCCAACGATCACCAAGCCAGCGCCCTCGGTGAGGACATAGCCCACCTCGTAGCCATCGGGCACGGTAGGCGCCACCGTGAACGTAGCGCTCACTTGGGCCTCGCCCATCATCAGGCAGACCGGGCTCGCGTCGATGGCCAGTTCACCTGCAGTGGCATCACACACGATGCAATTCTCCACCGTCATGGGAGCACCCGCAGCATCAAGGCTCGCGCAGATGCTGTTGTCCGTGATGTACTGGATCACATCGAAGCCGGTGGTGACGCCGAACTCAACGATGCCCAAATCCAAGGTGTTCGGATCGTACACCAAGGTGTGGATCGTGTAGTCGCCGACCTCCTCCACTTGGAAGAAGGGCGCAACATCCGCTTCCAGGATCACCAGGCCAGCACCTTGCGTGAGGACATACAAGGTCTCATAGCCGCTGGGCACCACTGCATCGCCGTTCGGCGTTGCCACGATGATCACGGATCCGCCGGCATCGAGGCAATAGGTGTCCTGATCAGCGGTGATGGTTCCTGCATTGGCAAGGCACGCGCAATCCTCCACAGTGATCGGCGCACCCGCAGCATCAAGGCTGGCGCAAATCGCATTGTCCAGGATGTATTGGAGCACATCGCCGCCGGTGGTGACGCCGAACTCAACGATGCCCAGGTCCAATGTGGCCGGGTCGTAGACCAAGGTGTGGATCGTGTAGTCGCCAGCTGTGTTCACCGTGAAGGTGGGGTCAGCACCGGCATCGAGGATCACGAGGTCACCACCTGTGGTGAGCACGTAAACCACGCTGTAGCCACTGGGCACAACCGCGTTGCCGTCAGGCGCAGCGGAAATGGTGGCTTCACCAGCTTCCAGGCAAACAGATTCATCATCGGCGGTGATGGTGCCTGCATCGGCTTCGCACTCAAGGCATTCGATCACGGCCACAGGAGCACCCGCTACATCGAGGCTGCCGCATACGGTTCCTCCGCCTTGAATGAGCTGGCTGAGGATCTCACCCGCTTGCGTGACACCTAGCACTACACCGCTCAGGTCGAGGGTATTCGGGTCGTAAACAAGCGTGTGGATGGTGTAATCGCCCAAGGCATCAACGAAGAAGGCCGGGGCAGCGCCGGTCTGCTCAATGACGAGGTCGGGCCCGGAGGTGAGCACATGCAGCACCTGATAGCCGACCGGCACGGCAGGCAGGGAATCGAAAGCAGCATCAATGAGCGTTGGGCCGTCCTCGAAGCAGACCTCGGGCCGGTTGGGAGAGAGGGTGCTGGCATCGGCATCGCAGGTCAGCGGTGCTGGGCCCTGCACGCAGATGGTGAAGGTGGAGGTCGTCGGCGCGGAGGCTTGGTAATGGAATACCCGAAGGAAGTAGGTGTTTCCGATGGTGAGCCCAGTGAAGTTCAAGCTCACGCCTACGCCAGTTGAGCCCTCGGCATAACAGATGATGGGCGCACCGTTGCAGCCCGTGGTGCCATCGCGGAGCTGCACCACCGGGTCGAATCCAGCGCTCACATCGACGTTCACCACATGCTCCGTGGCGGTGGCCACGAACGTGTACCAGACATCATCGTTCGGGTTTCCCAGGAAACCGGAGCAGGTCACCAGCCCAGCGATGCTCCCTGTGGCGTTCTCCGTGGTTCCCGCCACCGGGTTGCAGACGGGATTCGGGCTGAGCTCGATGGCATTGGCGCAATCGTCATTGGGCGGCGCCAAGCCATTGGTGATGCAGATGGTGAACGTGTGGGTGGCGGGTGCGATCGCTTCGAAATGGAACACGCGCAGGAAGTAGGTATTGCCGATCGTGAGGCCCGTGAGGCTCATCAATTCGGTCTGCCCCGCACCTGCCGCGTCCTGGCAGGTGATCGGCGATCCGTTGCAGCCGCCGCTTCCATCGCGCAGTTGCACCGCCGCATTGAACGAAGCGCTCGGCACCACGGTCACCGAGTGCTCCGTGGCGGTGGCCACGAAGGCGTACCACACATCGTCATTCGCATTGGCCAGATTGCCTGAGCAATCAACAAGTCCGGGTATGCTCTCCGTCGCGTTTTCCGTGGTGCCCGTCACGGGGTTGCAAACGGCTCCAGGGGTGAGCACGATGGCATCGGCGCAGGCATCATTGGGGAGGGCCAGGCCGGTGGTCACGCAGATGGTGAACGTGTGCGTGGCTGGTGCGATCGCTTCGAAATGGAAGACACGCAGGAAGTAGGTCACGCCCACCGTGAGGCCTGTGAGGCTCATGGCCTCATTGATCCCGGCGCCACCTGCATTCTGGCAGCTGATCGGCGCGCCATTGCAGCCCCCGCTTCCATCGCGCAGCTGGATCACTGGATTGAATGAGGCGCTCGGCGCCACGATCACCGTGTGGTCAATGCTGGTGGCCACGAAACTGTACCAGACATCGTCATTCGGGTTGGCCAGATTGCCCGTGCACGTCACCAGCCCGGTAATGCTTGCGGTGGCGTTCTCCGTTGTGCCAGCCACCGGATCGCACGAGGACGAAGGGAAGAGCTCGATGGCGCCGGCGCAGTTATCGTTGGGCGGCACGGTGCCCGTGGTGATGCAGATGGTGAAGGTGGTAGTGGCCGGAACCGTGGCCCCGTAGGAGAACACGCGCACCAGGTATTCAGTCCCCACCGTGAGGCCGGTGGCCTCCAGCACTTCGAGCCCGCCCGCGCTCACCACGTCCTGGCAATCGATGGGCGCACCGTTGCATGCGCCGCCCCGAAGCTGGATCACCGCATCGAAACTGGTACTGCCCTGCACCAGGATCAGATGGTCCGTAGCCGTTGCGGTGAAACGGTACCACACATCGTCATCCGGTGTGGCATTGAATCCATCGCAGAACGCGGGACCCGGTATGCTCTGGGTCGCATCGGTAACATCCCCTGCCACAGGGATGCAAGTGGCGTTGGGCGTGAGCTCAATCGCACCGGCGCAATCGTCGTTGGCAGGCTGCGCGAAGGCGGCCATTGGAGCAAGGCCCCAGACGGCGATGAGACTGAAGAGAAGATGTCTGATCATGGTAAACGATTTGGGTTCTGACAGTGGGCGTTGGCGGGGGCTGCCGCAGGTTCAGGACAAGGCATTTCCATGGTTCGTCGCCTGGTTCGACCGGCACGACCAGCGGAATCCCGCTGTTTGACCTGTAAGCCTCTGCATTGAGGGGCAAATATTCCAGTGCTCGCAGGCCGATTCGTCCGATCCATCGAATGATTTATCCACAACCGCGAGCCGCATTCACGAAAAAGAGCGGGGCGGCCGAATCGGCCGCCCCGCAAAACTCGATTCAGAAGGCTCAGCGGATCACGATGCGCTGCTCCTCACGGGCGTCGGTGGTCGACATCCGCACCAGATACGTGCCCTTGGCCAGAATACCGGCCAAGCTGATCGGCATGCTGGAGGACTTGGCCACCGTGCGCTGCTCCGCAAAGGCCACGCGGCCCAAGGCGTCCATCACCTCGATGAGCACGCTGCCGTGCAGGTTTCCGGTGCGCACGATCATGTTGCCATCGGTCGGGTTCGGGTACACGCCGAATTCCGCCTCGCTCAGGCCCGACGCCCCGGTGATGATGCCGATCATGTCCACCGTGTAATCCTCCACTTGGCCGTATGTGCTGGTGTCGCACGGTGTAGGGTTCGGGGTGTTCGGATAGTTGGCGCCCACATAGGTGTCGTGCAAGCGGACGCGCATGCGCGTTGGTCCAGCCGCAGCCGTGAGCGGCACGGTCACATTCCCATTGAAGGGGCCAATGCCCGGCGCGGAGCTGAAGATGATCTCACCGGCATCGAACACGGAGTTATGGTCCCAATCCACCCAAGCCAGCACCTGATCGGTGGCGAAACCGCCAGCGGTGGTGACGCTCAACGGGTAGGATTGGCCGGCCACCACGGAAGCGGCCGTGCCCAGCGTGAAATCCTCATAGCCTGCATTGCTCACGCTGTTGTTGTTGATCCCTGCGAAAGTCACGTTGCTGATCTTCTCGAACTGCAGCGAGTTCGCGCTGGCCTCGCAGTAATCGCTCGGCGGTGCGCAAGGTGCTGCTGCCACGTTGATGGTGTACGGCCCAACGGAACCGACATCGGTGAGCACGGGGTAGTAATAGGTGCCGGCAGGCACGTTCGTGTATTGGATGGTCACGTTATCGTTGCCGCAGCTCGTGGTCTCAAAGGAGGCTGCCTCCACGAAATCGGTGAATGGGCAGCCGATGAAGAGGTTGAGGAACGAGTTCTCGAAGGCCGGCGTGGTAGCGCAGTACGACAACGTGATATTGGCGCATTCCGTGGTCGTGAAGGAGTGCCATACGTTGCCGAAGCCGAGCTCTTCAGTATCGGTGGCCCCGGTGTTATCGCCGCTGAAATCAACGCTGCCCGGCACACTGAGGCCCACCGGGGTCACGGCCGTGCAGAGATCGTTGGGCGGGGTGCCACCGCCACCGCAAGCGGTTGTGATCACCTCGATGCTGTAAGCGCCAACCGGCGTGTTCACTGGATCAACGAGCACGGGGATGTAGTAGGTGCCAGCAGCGAGTTCCGCGAAGCTCAGCGTGCAGTTGTCAACAGAAACGGTTCCTGTGAGGATTCCGGTAAGGAAGTCAGGGCAACCCACGGACAGATTGACGAGGAAGTCGTCGAACTCGGACCCGGGCACGCAATAATTGATGTCCACGTTGGCGCATGCAGCGATGGTGAACGCCTCCCAGACGATCACGAACCCTGTGGTTCCGTCCTCCGTGGCTCCGGTGTTGTCACCGCTGAAGGTGTTGGAGCCAGGCACAGCGATGTTCGCGGCGACGGCGCCGGTGCAATCATCATTCGGAGGAGTGCCGCCACCGCCTCCCGCGATCACGCAGGTGGTGAAGCCGAAAACGGTCTGCGGAACATATGGCCAGTAGTACACGCGGTACAGGTAGGTCGTGCCCGGAGTGGTGGTGATCGTGAGCGTCTCGGTGCCGCCGCGCAGGGTTGCATCGATGCACCCCAAGGAGGTGAGCGCGATGCAGCTGCCGCTGAAGGCCTCAAGCACTGGATCCATGCCGGTGGTGGCATCGCCCGCTCCGGTCACTTCGATCGTGGTGCTCGCGGCCGTGGCGGTGAAGGTGTACCACACATCGTTCGCTGAGGTCGCCGTGAAGCCGCTGCAAGCGGCTGGCGCCAGTGATTGCGTGGCGTTCTCCGTGGTGCCGGGCGTGCTCACGCACGTGGCATTCACCCCGATTACAGAGGCATTGGTGCAGAGGTCATTCGGCGGGGCGCTTCCAGCGCCCACGCTGATCACACAGGTGGTATAGCCGAAGACGGTCTGGGGAACGTACGGCCAGTAATACACGCGATAGAAGTAGCTCGTGCCCGGCGTGGTGGTGATGGTGAGCGATTCCGTGCCGCCGCGCAACGTGGCATCGATGCAGCCCAAGGATGTGAGCGTTGCGCAGGTGCCGCTGAATGCTTCCAGCACGGGATCCATGCCAGTGGTGGCGTCACCGGCACCGGTCACTTCAATCGTGGTGCTTGCCGTGGTTGCCGTGAACGTGAACCATACATCATTCGCCGAGGTTGCCGTGAAGCCGCTGCATGCCGCTGGGGCAACCGACTGCGTGGCATTCTCCGTGGTGCCTGCAGTGGTCACGCAGATGGAATTCACTCCGATCAGGGCTGCGTTCGCGCAAAGGTCGTTGGACGGGGCGCCGCCGCCGCCAGCGGTGATGTTCAGCACATAGTCCTCGATCTCGCCGTAGCTCGCATCGCCGCAGGGAGTGTCGTTGAAGACATTGATGTAATCGGTGCCGTCGTGCGTGTCGTGCAAGCGGATGCGCATTCGCGTGGTGCCCAAGGTGGCGCCCAAGGGAATGGTGACATCACCCGAGTAGATATCAAGCGCTCCGATCGCGGAGATCAGCACCTGCTCTCCGGCATCGCCGAAATCGAAGTCCTGATTGTAATCGATCCAAGCCAGCACTTGGCTCTCGCTGAACCCGGTGGTGAGCGTGGTGGTGTTCACGTTCACGCTCAGGGTGTAGGTCATACCTGCGGTCACATTGCCCGCTGGCGTGGGGTACAAGGTGTAGGCCGGCGCGATGGGTGCCGCGTTGGCCGTGGCATTGTTGATGTTCGAGAAGGCGACGTTGACGATCCGCTCATCGAGATCGAAATCGATGGAGCCTGAGGCGCTCGCCGCGCAATAGCCGCCGCCGCGCGAAACGAGGCCATTGCTGTTATTGTGCTTCAGCTGTGCCTGCGGAGCTCGGCGCAGGGCGGCACCGGCGACGTTCGGCCGATCCGCCTTGGAGCGCGTATCCATGCGCGACTGCGCCGCAAGGCCGAGAGCTCCGGCCACGGCCAGGCCGCATCCGAGTGCCCGAAGGGTAAAGAAATTCATCATCGTGGTTTGGGTTTGAGGCAGCGAAGTGACGCACCAGCCTTCACGTTTCCAAACAGAATCTGGGCCTATTCATCAATGGCGCGCGATCCATCGCAGTTCACAGGAACATGTGAGTTTAGCAGCGCAGCCTTAACGGCAAAGGCTATTTGAGCCGTCTAGTTTCGCCCACGAAGCATGAAAACCACCCTTGCCCGTTACCCGGTGCTCACCTTCGTGGCACTCACGCTCGGCTTCCAATTCGCCGTGGTCGGCTTCGTTGATTGGCATCTTCCGGAGGGGGCCCGCATCCACGACGACCCGACTGCGCATAATGTGTTCCGTCTCAGGGCCTTCGGACCGCTGCTCTTCGCCATTCTGCTCACGGCATGGTTTGAGGGCAGCGCCGGGCTCCGCAACCTCTTCGGCGCCTTCTTCAAATGGCGCGTGGGGCCCCAATGGTATGCGCTGGCCTTCGGCTGGAAGTTCCTATTCACCTACTTGGGCGTGTTCGGGATCTGGCTGCTTGGCATCGACGGTTGGCCTGGGTGGGCCGCAGGAAATGGGCCGGGCGGCCTTATTCACAGCCTTGGTCTGTTGCTGAACAACATGCCGTTCATCGTCGGCATCGCCTTCGTGGAGGAGACGGCCTGGATGAAATTCTGCGTGACCCGCATGCAAGAGCGTTACAGCGCTTTCCGCTCTTGCCTGCTCGTGGGCATCTCTTGGGGGCTCTGGTACCTGCCGATGCTGCTGGTGGGCGAGGGCGTGCCCGACGGATACCCCTGGCCGGTATTCCTGCTGAGCATGGTGAGCCTCACGATCCTGCTGGGCTGGACCTACAACATGACGCACAGCGGCACCGTGCTCCTCATCATGCAGATCATCAGCAACTGCGCCTTTTTCATCATACCGGTGCTGCCCGATTGGCATGCGGGCAATGCCAACTTCGTGACGGGCTTCGTGGTGGTCAATTTCATCAGCGCCGTCACGATCACCTTGGTCTTCGGCTGGCGGGAATTGGGCACGCGGCCACGTGCGCGCTGGAGCGATGGATTGCCAAAGAAGAACAGCGCGGCGCCGTTGATCACGCACAAGGAGAAGGTCGCCGCTGAGGCTTGACGCGCATCATGCGCCGAGCACGAGCATCAGCGCCGCCATCGCGATCATCAGCGCGTCTTCCGCGATGGTCACCGTGCTCATAGGAAGATTGAAGACGGTGCCCAAGCACGCGCAGCGAATCCTCTGCTTGTTCAGCACCGCGCGCAAAACGCCCAGCAGGCTGAAGCCCATGACCCCGATGGTGGCCACATTCAGCCACCACGCATGGGCCACGAGCAGATAACCCGCGCCCAGTGCCGATTCGATGAAGGGGTACACTAGGCCATAGCCTTTCCATTTCATCGCCAGCAGGTCGTAGCCCGCGTAGCTATCGGCGAAGCCACGCACATCGAGCAGCTTGAAGAATGAGAAGGCGATGAAGAAGCCCGCCATGAAGTGCGCCATGAAGCGCATGGGGTCGATGGTTCCGTGGCTCCACGAGGTGATCGCAGAAACAAGCGTGATGAAGCTGATCACCAAGGCGAGCGGGTAGTAGGTGCGCAGGGCGAACGGCTCCATGTCGTTCGCTTCCTTTTCTCCGGCCTCCAAGACCACCTGGTACTTCGTTCCATGCAATGCACCGGAAGCATCTGCTTCGGACACAACGCGCCTCGACTTGATCACGGCCAGCCCCTGTGCATGATCAACACGCACCTCTTCCACTCCGGGAAGCTGCCGCAACAGATGGGCGACCTTCGCCGCGCAGCCTTCGCAGGTCATGCCGGCAACCCTCAGCTCGGTCTTCATGTGTCAACAGCGCAGCGGCCGGGTCGTCATGGACCCTCAGCCCTTATCCACCACCCTCGGCACCTTGAAGTAATCGCTGTCCTTCACCGGTGCGTTCATCAAGGCTTCCTTCTTCGTGATGGTCGTCTCGGCCAGGTCCTCGCGGAGCACATCGGCCTCATCGGTCATGAAGATCAGTGGCTCCACGCCGGTGGTATCCACTTCGTTGAGCTTCTCCACGAAGGTGAGCACCTTCTCCATGTCGGCGAGAATGGCTCTGCGCGCGGCCGGTTCGCTGTAATCCAAGCGTGCCAGTTCGGCAATGCGGTCCAGGGTGGCCTCGTCGATCTTCATGGCCGCGAAGTTCGTGCTTGCCGGGCATCGTCGTCCAAGAGCGGCCCCTCGATCACCTCGTAAACGCGTTTCCGCAACGCTGGCACGTCTGGATCGCTAAGGCCAATGGTTGACATTGGGGCATGGATCACCGTCCGGGCGATGCCAGGCCGCGCGCGCGAAAGCAGCTCGATCGGCTCACCGAAGAGCCTCCAATGGTCAATGAAGGTCACTGGCACGATGGGCACCTGCTTCTCGATCGCCAGCTTGAAGGCGCCATCCTTGAACGGTTTCATGCGCGGAGTGAAAGCCGGGATGGTCCCTTCGGGGAAAATGGCGATGCTGGTTCCTCGGTCGATGGCTTGCGCCGCCTTGCGGAAGGCTCTCGCCGCCTCGCCCCGGTCGTTCCGGTTCACCGCGATGTTCATGCCCTTGAAGAACATGTTGAAGAGCGGCCACTTCAACAGCTCGTACTTGCCGATGAACAGGAAGTAGCGCGGGATCACATTGTACATCTGGATGATGTCGATGTAGCTGCTGTGATTGCAGCAGATCACGTACGGTGGCTCGGGCAGGGGCGCTTTGCTCACGATGCGGGGCGGAACACCGCTGGCGCAGGCCAGGTAGCGGGCCCAGATGCGCTTGAGGCGGAAAGCCTTGTAGTAGCGCTGCGGGGTATAGAGCAGGATGCGGAACGGGACATAGAGCAGCACCAGCGAGCTGAAGAACACGAAGATGAACCAGCCCTTGTAGATCAGGCGCAACGGCAGGAAGAGCCACTTGGGCAAGGGACTGCGGCGGCTATCGCCATCGCGCACCTTGGGGCGCTCCGCTTGTATGGCCTTGTTCATGCTCGTCCCGCCGCAACGTTGGCGCTGAAGGGCCGCGAAGGTATCTGCCGCGCTCACCGGTAATTTCGCCGGCCATGCCCCGCATCCTCACCGGCATCCAGAGCACCGGTACGCCGCACCTCGGCAACGTGCTCGGCGCCATCGCCCCCGCCATCGCCGAGAGCCGCAAGCCCGGCAACGACAGCTTCCTCTTCATCGCCGATCTGCACGCGCTCACGCAGATCAAGGATGCCGCCCTGCTCCGCGGCAACACCCACAGCGTGGCGGCCGCTTGGCTCGCCGCCGGATTGGATACCCAGCGGACCGTGTTCTACCGCCAGAGCGACGTGCCCGAGGTGACCGAGCTCACGTGGTACCTCAGCTGCTTCTTCCCCTACTCGCGGCTCGCCCTCGCGCACAGTTTCAAGGACAAGGCCGACCGCTTGGAAGACGTGAACGGCGGGCTCTTCACCTACCCCATGCTCATGGCCGCCGATATCCTGCTCTACGACGCGGAAGTGGTTCCCGTGGGCAAGGACCAGAAGCAGCACCTCGAATTCACGCGCGATGTGGCCGAGCGCTTCAATCACCAGATGGGCGAGACGTTGGTGCTGCCCGAAGCGCGCATCGACGAGCAAGTGATGCTGGTGCCTGGCACCGATGGCGAGAAGATGAGCAAGAGCCGCAACAACCTCATCCGCCTCTTCGCGCCGGAGAAGGAGCTGAAGCAGGATGTGATGGGCATCGTCACCGACAGTGCGCCCCTCGAAGCGCCGAAGGATCCCGAAACGAATAATGTCTTCAAGCTCTTCAAGCTCGTGGCACCCGCCGATGCCGTGCAGGCCATGGCGGAGAAATTCCGGGCGGGCGGCTATGGCTACGGCCACGCGAAGAAGGAATTGCTGGCCGCGCTTCTCGACGGCTACCGCACCGAGCGCGACACCCACGCCCGCTTGATGGACGACAAGGGCGATTTGGACGCGCGCTTGAAGGAAGGCGCGGACAAGGCGCGGGCCGTGGCGAGCGCGGTGTTGAAGAGGGTGCGGGAGAAGTTGGGTTATTGACCCTTCTCCAGCTTTCCTTGATACTGCCGGTACAACTGCTTCTGGTGATCATCGAGCACGATGCGGCGGCCTTGGATGAAGGCCCAGCGCACATCGTTGCCGCGCATGTCGAGGGCATCGCCCTGCGAGACGATGAGCGTGGCGTCCTTGCCCAAGGCGAGGCTGCCGCAGCGCTGATCGAGGCCCAGGATGGCGGCGGCATCGAGCGTGATGGCGCGAAGGGCATCCTCCGATGAGAGTCCGTGCGCGCGTGCGGTCCCAGCGGTGAAAGGCAGGTTGCGTCCGCCGGCGTGCTCGTGGTCGCCGGTGTAGCCGAGGCAGAAGCGGATGCCGCGCTCCTTCAGCAAGGCGGGCAGTTTGTAGGGCATGTCGACGTCGTCCTCGGGCCGCATGGGCAGGCTGTGCGTTCGGCGGAGGACCACATCCACCTTGTTGTCGCGCAACAGATCGGCCACGCGCCAGGCATCGTAGCCGCCCACGATCACGGTACGCTGCACGCCCTCGGCCTTCGCGAATTGCACGGCCTCGGTGATCTCGCGCGCGGCGTCGGCGCGGACGAAGAGGGCCTTGCTGCCATCGAAGAGCCCTCGCATCGCTTCCATGCGCACGTCGATGATCGCGGGTGACTTCTCCGCCGCGTACGCCTTCACTCTGCGGAAGAATTGCCGAAGCTCCTCAAGCTTCTTGACGCGCTCGTCCTTCTTCTCGCTATCGGTCTCGCCCGGCTCGGCCCACCAGCCTTGCCGCTGATAGGCTGAAGGCCACGTCATGAAAACACCGTCATCGGCCTTCACGGTTGCCCCATCGTTATCCCAAGCGTCGAGCTGCACCACGCTGCTGGTGCCCGCGATGGTGAGCCCGCGCGGCGCCACTTGCGCCAGGAGCACTCCATTGGAACGGATGGTGGGCGTTACGCGCGAGTCGCTCTTGTAAGCGCTGATGCTGCGCAGCTCGGGTTCGTACTGGCCAACATCGCGCAGGTCAACGGTGGCTCGCGTCTGCTCCACCTCGATCAGGCCCAGAGGCGAATCGGGCACGATGAAGCCGGGATAGAGGTGTTGGCCCTTCGCGTTGATCACGGTGTCGTACTGCGCCTTCACGCCATAGTCGAAGCCCACGTAGTCGATGCGGCCGCCTCGGAAACCAACGGCACCCTCGTCGATCACCTTGCCATCACCCACGTGCACGGTGCCGCCGGTGATGAGGATCGATCTGGATTGCAGCGGCGCGGGCGTGGGGACCTGGGCATGCGCATGCAAGCCGCAGAGCAGCAGCATGGCCCAGAGCTGGGTGATTCGTTCAGTGCCCATCATGCTCGTCCATCAGGTATTCATCCTCGCCCAGATCCTCGCAGCACCAAAGACGCGGGCGCTCGCGGCCGGCCTTGCGCGTTGGCGCGCCATCAGCCTTTGCCTGCATCATGGCGCGCACCAGGCGGTCGCGCTCTGCGGCGATCCAGGCGCGCTGCTCACGGTCTTTCGCTTCATCGAAATAGCAGACGCCGTCCACATAGGTCTTGAGCGCCCGGGCATCGATGCTCAGCGGCTCGGCGCTCCAGAGCACGATGTCGGCGTCCTTGCCGGGCTCAATGCTGCCGATGCGGCGGTCGAGGCCCAGCATGCGCGCCGGGTTCAGCGTCACCATCTTCCATGCTTCTTCCGCACTCACGCCGCCGTACTTCACGGCTTTGGCGGCTTCCTGATTAAGACGTCGGCTCATCTCGGCATCGTCGCTGTTGATGCCCGTGTTCACGCCATGGCGGTGCAGTAGCGCGGCATTGTAGGGGATGGCGTCGTTCACTTCCTGCTTGTAGGCCCACCAATCGCTGAAGGTGCTGGCGCTTGCCCCGTGCGCCTTCATCGCCTGCGCCACCTTGTAGCCCTCGAGGATGTGCGTGAAGGTGTTCACGGTGAAGCCCATGCTGTCCGCAACGTGCATGAGCATGGCGATCTCGCTCTGCACATAGCTGTGGCAGCTGATGTCGCGCTCGCCGCGCAGGATCTCGGCCAAGGCTTCCATGCGCAGTTCGCGGCGCGGTGCGGCCCTGCCTGATCGCTCCTTCGGCTTCAGAGCATCCCAGCGTTCATGCTCAGCCCGGTACTCGCGCGCCTGGTGGAACGCATCGTATAGCGCTTGCTCAACCCCCATGCGCGTTTGCGGGAAGCGCGAGCTCGGCCCCCAATTGCTCTGCTTCACGTTCTCGCCCAACGCGAACTTGATGCGCGGCCGCGCGTCCTTCAGGAGCAGACTGTCAGCGCTGTGGCCCCAGCGCAGCTTGATCACCGCGCTCTGTCCGCCGATGACGTTGGCGCTGCCGTGGAGCTGCTGGATGGTGGTGACGCCCCCCGCGAGGTTCCGGTAGATGTTCACGTCATCGGGATTCACCACATCGCCGATGCGCACCTCGCTGGTGATGTGGTGCGAGCCCTCGTTCACGCCGCGCGAGATCGCGATGTGCGAGTGCTCATCGACGATGCCGCAGGTGAGGTGCTTGCCCGTGCCATCCACCTCCTGCACGGATGGCTTGGTCTTGCCGGGGAAGAGCGCGAACGGATCGAGCTTCTCCCCCACCGCTATCACCCGGCCTTCGTGGATCAGCACATCGGTATTGCGCAGGATGCCCTTCGCGGTGTTCGTCCACACCGTCGCGTTGCGGATGATGAAGGTCTCCGGCCTTGGCGCTTCTTTCCAGCCAAAGCCCACCAATGGATACGTGATCGCACCGACGGCCCTCGCGCCTTTCACTTCAAGGCTGTCCTTCAGGGACCGCTTGCCACCTGCGAGTTCGCCGCTAGCCGCCTTGCTCCCTTTTGCGGGATCCGCCTTCCGCACCGCGCTCCAAGCGAACCATGCGCCGCCCGGGCGCTGGCCTTGTCCATCCCATACGCCGCCGCCGCCATGCACCGTGCCATTGAGACGCGTGATCTCCTCGGGCTTGCCCTTCGGCGACCAGCTGATGCTCACCGAACCACCGTTGACCTCCAGCCGCGCCTTCACCTTCATGCTGTCGGGCTCATCGGGCTTGCGCACATGCGCCTCGTGCTTGCCTGGCTCTCCGCTCACCTCCAGGTGAAGGATCACATCAGCGAGGTTGAGGTCATAGGTGCCCGAAAGCTTCGGCTTGGCAGCATCATCAATCATGAAGCGCTTGCCATCCACCCAGGTCTCGTGGATGGTGTTCTTCTCATGCAGCAGGTGATCCGAAGTGATGATGAAGCTTGCGCGCATCCCAGGTCTCAGCGCTCCGTATCGCTGATCCAATCCGAACAGGCGCGCCGGTTCCGCGGTCAGCTTCTCGATGGCCTTGGCGCTGTCCAGCCCATTGGCGACCAGCTTGCGCAGGTCCTTCCACATATCCTTCAGCTCCTTGCGGCCATGCGTGGTAAGCGCGAAGGATATGCCCGCGCTATCGAGCAGATGGGCGTTGCGAATGGCGAGCTCCCAATGCTTCAGGCGCGCGTAGCTCACTTCCAGCGCATCGTAGGGATCCTCGACGTCGTAGGCTTCGGGCTGGGCGAAAGGGATGATGAGCGGCAGGCCTGCGGCTTTGATCTCCGGGAGCCGCGCGTACTCATCGCCAGCGCCCTTCACGATGGCCTTGAGCTGGAACTCACCGAGCAATCTGCTCCAGCGCAGCACATCATTGCGGTCGCTCGCCTCCGTGACGATGCGGCCCTTGAGCTGCGCGGCAAGCGCATCGAGCACGGCATCAGCCTCCTTCGATGCCGCCTGTTCATGCCAGCGCGCGTCGAGCACGGCCTGGCGCAGGAGGGCGATGCTGCCCATGAGCGAGCTGGGGTAATTCTCGGGCGAGCTGCCCTTGCGGAAACTGAAGTGCGCAGCGGCATCGGGTTGCGCGATGGACTTCGCCGGAGCTTCATCGTTGAGCAAGATGGCTGAAGACGTGCCCCGTGCGATGCCGTCCATGCGGTGCGCGATGACCAGCCCGTAGCCCTGTTCGCGGAGCTTGGCCGCCTTCTCCGGATCGGCCTTGAACAGTTCGTGCGCACGGGTGTCAGCGCGCAGAGCACCGTTCCAATGACGTGCGCCTTTGTTCTCGGCCTTGCGCTCCTCATTGGTGCTGGCCGCAAGCCCTAGTTCACTGTAAGGCTCGATCAGCGCAGGCCAGATGTGAAGTCCGCTCAGGTCTCGCACCACGGCATCCGCGGGGATGGTCACGCCGGTTCCTGCAGCCACCACTTCACCATCACGGATCAGCAAGGTGGCCTTGGCGATCACCGTGCGTGCATCGGTGTGCAGATCGGCGTTGGTGAAAGCGAAGACCTTGAGCGCGGCATCGCGCACGTGCGATGGCGGCGCGGAAGTCTGCGCATGGATGACAAGTGGTGCGCAGAAAAGCGCGGTGAGCAATAGGCGCATGTGAGGCGGACGAATGTAGAGGCTGTTGGGTGCGAGAAGGCACGATTCACCACTCGTCCCCGCATCCATGCGAAGAAGCTCTTCACTCGCGCATGCCGGTATGCTGCTCCAGCCACCCGAGAACGGCCTCATGCCACTGCTTCGAGTTCTGCGGCTTGAGCACCCAATGGTTCTCATCCGGGAAGCGCAGGTACTTCGACTCGATGCCCTTGCTCTGGCAGGCGGTGAAGGTGCCGATGCCCTGGGTGAGCGGCACGCGGAAGTCCTTGTCGCCGTGGATCACCAGCATGGGCGCGCGCCATTGCGCCACGTGCAGCATGGGGTTGAAGGCCTCGTAGTTCTCCGGCTTGGAGAACACGCTGCCGCCGTTCTCCCAATCGGTGAACCACAGCTCCTCGGTGCTGTAGCCCATGGAACGCGTGTCGAAGATGCCGCAATGCGAGACCAGGCACTTGAACGCATCGGGCCAATTCCCGGCGATCCAATTCATCATGAAGCCGCCATACGATGCGCCCAAGGCCGCTGCGCGCGCGCCGTCGAGGAAGGCGTACTTGCTCAACGCGAAGGCCCAGCCTTTCTGAAGGTCCTCCAAGGGACGATCGCCCCAATGCTGATTGATCGCATCGGTGAAGGCCTGGCCGTAGCCGGTGCTGCCGTGGAAATCGATCATCACCACCGCGTAGCCGGCGCCGGCGTAGGTCTGCGGGTTCCAGCGGTAGCTCCAGGCGTCGCCGAAGCTTCCTTGCGGCCCGCCATGGACCAGGAACGCAACCGGGTACTTCCGGCCTTCTTCGTAGTTGGCCGGCTTCAGCACATAGCCGTGCACCGTTTCGTTGTTCCATCCAGCGAAGCTGAATTGCTCGTGAGCGCCGAAGGATTTCTCCTTCAGGCCCGCGTTGAAGCTGGTGAGCGGCATGGCATCGGCATCGATGTAGGGCGCTTTGGGCTTGGCGGCGTAGAGCTGCGCAGGACCGCTGAGGCCGCTCTTAAGGAAGATGATGCCCTTGGGCGTTTCAGTGAAGGCATCGAGATGACCATCGGTGCTCAAGGGCAGCGCCTTGCCGCTCTTGATGTCGATGCGGAAGAGGCGGTGCTTGCCCAGGTCATCGGCGGTCACGAGCAGGCTGCCGCCATCACGGCTCCACTTCATTTCGGCCACGCTGCGGTCCCAAACGGAGGCAAGCGGCCTGGACTTTCCCGTGGCGATATCGTGCAATCGTATCTCGAAGCGGTCGGCTTCGTAGCCAGGGCGCTTCATGGCCTTATAGGCGAGGGTCTTGCCGTCGGGCGAGACCACGGGCGCCGCGTCCCACGCTGGGTTCTCAGCAGTAAGGTTCTGCGCCGCGCCACCGGAAACGGGCACGCTGTAGACGTCGAAGTTGGTGCTCCACGGCTCACGCTTGCCCGCGATGCGCATGCTGAAGTAGACCGTGCGGCCATCGGCGCTGAAGCAGAAATCCTCATTGCCGCCGAAGGGTTTGGAGGGCACATCGCCGTCGAGGCCATCGGTGAGGGCGACCGGAACCGATTCCGGCTTATTCAGGTCCACATAGAAGAGGTGGTTGCGCGTGCCATCCTTCCAAGTGTCCCAATGCCGAAGGAAGAGCTTGTCGTGCACCATCCCGCTGGCCTTCGCTGCTTCACGCGTTTCCCGGATCTTCTGTGAACAGGTGATCTCGAATCCCTTGCATTCCGGGAACACCGCCAAGGCCACGACCACGCCTTTGCCCGTTGGCGACACGCGATAGTCCTCCACGTCCAGCGGGAGCGTGGTCACTTGCACGGCATGGGTGCCGGTGGCATCGGCCCGCCAGACCTGATTGCTGCCGCTGCGCGCGCTGAGGAAGAAGAAGCCAGAGCCATCGGAGAGCCACTGCACGCCAGCGGCGCCGCCCTCACTCACGGGCAATTTCACTTCGGGCATCGCGGGATCAACGAGGTCCTTCATCCACAGCGTGCTCATGCCTTTGTTCTTCTCCATGTCCGTGGCGCGCACATTGAAGAGGGCCTTGGTGCCCGCCGGATCGACAGAAAGCCCGCTGAGGCGGTCGATCATCAGGAGATCGTTGTAGGTGAAGGCCTGCTGGGCATGGGCAACAATGGGTGCCAAGGCCAGTGCGATGAGGGCGATGCATTTCATGCTGTTGGTCTGATCGAAGGGCGAAGGTCGGCAACAGGGTTGAAGCCGCCGCCTACCTTCGGCGCATCGCCTCCGCATTCGGCTTCGGCGAGCACCGCATGTCGAAGAACATCTCGTCACTCTCTGGCCGCGACGGCAAGGAACTCGAGGATCCCCTCTGGGAGCGCCTTCAGCAAGCGGCTTCCAATACCGGCACGCCCGAGGACCGCGCCCTTACGCAGATCGCCGACGACTTCCTGATCGGCGAGGCCATCACCTACGGCACCAGCTCGTTCTACGACTTCCTGAAGAAGGAGAACCAGGGCAAGAAGGCCTACGTGTGCAACGGCAGCGCCTGCCTGGTGGCGGGCACGCAGGACAAGGTGCATCATGAACTCGCGAAGCGCTTCAAGCCGGAAGAGATCGGCCACATGTGCTGCCTGGGCCGCTGCCATAAGAACAGCGCGTTCAATGTGGGCGGGCTCAATTACAGCGGGGATGCGATCGACCGGTTGGCGGAAGTGGTTGATGCTGGGTTGAGGGTTGAGAGGTTGAAGATTGGCGGCGCATCCTCCTTTCCCAACATGGACGCCTACCACGTGGGCACAAGCATGGCCACGCCGATCCTCACGGCGCCCATGCCGCCGCTGCCTCAATTCTACGCCTTGTGGGAACAGGTGCTGAAGAGCGACTCAGTGGATGCGTTGAATGAGATCAAGACGGCCACGATCCGCGGGCGCGGCGGCGCCGGCTTCCCCATGGGCTTCAAGCTGGAGGCCTGCCGCAGCGCGCAGGACCTGACCGGCAACGGCACGCCGCGCAAGTACATCGTGTGCAACGCCGACGAGGGCGATCCCGCCGCGTACAGTGATCGTTATCTCCTCGAGCAGCGCCCGCACCGCGTGCTGCTGGGCATGATGATCGCCGGCTACTGCGTGGGCGCCGATACGGGCGTGCTGTACATCCGCGCCGAGTACCCCGAAGCGGTGGAGATCGTGAAGCAGGCCGTGCGCGACCTGGAGGCGAACGGCTGGATCGGCAATGACATCAAGGGCAGCGGCTTCAACTGGCGCTTCAAGGTGATCAAGGCCGCAGGCGCCTACGTGTGCGGCGAAGAGACGGCGCTGCTCAACAGCATCGAGGGCAAGCGCGGCGAGGTGCGCACGCGTCCACCGTATCCCGCGCAGCAAGGGCTCTTCAACCGACCCACCGTGGTGAACAACGTGGAGACGCTGGCCTGCGTGCCGTGGGTGATCGCGAACGGCGGCGCAGCCTTCGCCAAGCTGGGCAGTGAGAAGAGCAACGGCAGCAAGCTGGTCTGCCTCGACAGCGGCTTCAAGCGCCCCGGCATCTACGAGGTGGAGTGCGGAACCCCTCTTGCGAGAGTGACCGACGAGCTCGGCGGCGGCTTCGCGCGGCCCACGAAGGCGCTGCACATCGGCGGACCGCTCGGCGGCATCGTGCCCTTGCACAAGATCAACGCGCTCAGCATCGATTTCGAGAGCTTCCAGCGCGAGGGCTTCCTGCTGGGCCATGCCAGCATCCTGAGCATCCCGCAGGAATACCCGATGGTTGACTACCTGGAGCACCTCTTCGAGTTCACCGCGCTGGAGAGCTGCGGCAAGTGCTTCCCGTGCCGCATCGGCAGCACGCGCGGCAAGGAGCTGCTCGCAGGCGCGAAGGCCGGCCGCAAGATCGACCGCGCGCTCTTCAACGACCTCGTGGAGACCATGGAGATCGGATCGCTGTGCGCGCTGGGCGGCGGCTTGCCGCTGGGCGTGAAGAACGCGTTGCAGTATTTCCGCGCCGAGCTCGACGGTTACTTCGCGTAAGTTCGGCATTCCGCTTCAGCCCACGGCATGCGGCCATCGCCGCCGCCCTTTTGGCTGTCGAGCTCATGATCGCCTTCCAGGTGACCCAGCCCTTCATCCGCTTCCACCTCGGCGATGCGCTGGTGGTGATGCTGATGCACTTCACCTTGCGCGCGCTCTTCGTTTGGCCGGCGAAGCGTGCGGCTCTCTGCGCGCTGCTGCTCGCCTTTGCGGTTGAAGGCGCGCAAGCAGCCGGCCTCATTCACCTCCTTGGCCTCTCGGATTCCACTTGGGCGCGGCTTGTGATGGGTGACACCTTCCAGTGGGCGGACCTGCTGATGTACCTCCTTGGTTCCGGGCTGGCCTGGTGGATCGACGACCGTGCATCGCTCTCGGACGGCTCTGCCTCTTGACAGGGCGCCTGTGTTCCGCCGCGAGCGCATGCTGCGCTTGGGCTGACTTCGCGGAAACCACCTTCCGGAATAACAGGCGGTGGAAAACCCATCTGGGCGCAGCGAGCCGGCTCAATGCATCCGCCTAGCTTCGATTCACCAAACCCAACCACCATGAATACGAAAGTCGTACTGGCCGCGCTGGCCGCATCGGTGGCCGCTTTCCTGCTGGGATGGGGCATCTTCGGCATTGCCCTGCATAGCTACTCGGAGGCTGCCATGAACAAGTTCGAGGGCTTCATGAAGGCTGAAGAGGATTGGAGCTGGCTCGCGCTCATCGCCGCGAATGTGGCCTACGGCTGCATGATGGCCTTCATCATGTGGCGCATGGGCATCGCTTCGGCGAAGGCTGCGTTGCTGCCGGGGTTCATCATCGGGCTGCTGCTCACAGCCAACTTCGACCTGATGATGCACGCCATGAGCAACCTCTTCTATGAGCGCATGTTCATCGTGGTCGATGCCATGGCGGGCGCGTGCTGGCCGCACTGACCGCTGCAGTGGCCGGGCTGGTGCTCGGTAGCGGGGGCAAGGGCTGAACGGAGGCTCCTTCGGTGGATGCCGCGCGAGGCGATCCTCTTGGGCGGTGCTCCCGCGCGCCCGCCTACGCCTCCGCTTTCGACTCGAGCTTCACGCCCATGCCCATGGCGGCCTTCACGAACGCGATGAACAGCGGGTGCGGCTTGGCCACCGTGCTGCGGTACTCCGGATGGAACTGCACGCCGATGAACCAAGGGTGGTCCTTGATCTCGACGATCTCCACCAGTTTGCCCTGCGGGTTGATGCCTGATGCCACCATGCCCGCCTTCTCGTATGCTTTCAGGTAAGCATTGTTGAACTCGTAGCGGTGGCGGTGCCGTTCGCTGATGTCGCGCTTGCGATAGACCTGCTTCGCCAGGCTCTCGTCCTCCAGTTTGCAGGGGTAGGCGCCCAAGCGCATGGTGCCGCCCTTGTTCTCGACCTGCTTCTGCTCTTCCATCATCGCGATCACCGGGTGCGTGGTGTCCGCGTTCATCTCGGTGCTGTTGGCGTCGGCGTAACCCAGCACGTTGCGGCCGAACTCGATCACCGCGCACTGCATGCCCAGGCAGATGCCGAGGAAAGGCACCTTGTTCTCGCGCGCGTATTTGATCGCTTCGATCTTGCCCTCGATGCCGCGGTGACCGAAGCCCGGCGCGACGAGGATGCCCGCGAGACCGCCTAGATGCTTCGCCATGTTCTTGGCGGTGAGCTTCTCGCTGTGCACCCACTTGATATGCACCTTGATCTCATTGGCCGCGCCAGCGTGCTCCAGGGCTTCCTTGATGCTCTTGTAGGCATCCTTCAGCTCCACGTACTTGCCCACTAGGCCGATATGCACTTCGCCCTTCGGCTCTTTGTAGCGGCGAAGGAAGTCCTTCCAAGCATCCAGGTCGGCATCCGGGAAGGTGGTCACGCCGAGTTTCTTGAGCACCACTTCATCGAGCCGCTCCTGCTGCATCATCAGCGGCACATCGTAGATCGTCTCTGCGTCACGGCTCTCGATCACGGCCTCCGCATCCACGTTGCAGAAAAGGGCGATCTTCTCCTTCATGCCCTTCTGCATCGGGTGCTCCGTTCGGCACACGAGCACATCGGGCTGCACGCCCAGGCTGAGCAGCTCTTTCACGCTGTGCTGCGTGGGCTTGGTCTTCAGCTCGCCGGTGGTGCCCAGGTAGGGCAGGAGCGTCAGGTGAATGGTGAGGCAGTCCTTGCCCTTGGCCCATTTGAGCTGGCGAATGGATTCGATGTAGGGCAGGCTCTCGATGTCGCCCACGGTGCCGCCCACCTCAGTGATCACGAAATCGTAGATGCCCTTGCGGCCAAGTGCCTGGATGTGCGCCTTGATCTCGTCGGTGATGTGCGGGATCACCTGAACGGTCTTGCCCAGGTATTCGCCGCGCCGTTCCTTGCTGATGACGTTCTGGTAGATGCGGCCTGTGGTGACGTTGTTGGCCTTGCTCGTGGGCACATCGAGGAAGCGCTCGTAGTGGCCCAGGTCGAGGTCGGTCTCGGCGCCATCCTCCGTCACGAAGCATTCACCGTGCTCGTAAGGATTGAGCGTGCCCGGATCCACATTGATGTAGGGGTCGAGCTTCTGTATGGTGACCGTGAAGCCGCGCGCTTGCAGCAATTTGGCCAAGGAGGCAGAGATGATTCCTTTGCCAAGGCTGGAGGTGACCCCTCCGGTAACGAAAATGTATTTGGTGGAGCCCGTCATCGCCGATGGAAAGGGCCCTTGGACGGACCGCGATCACGGGGCGTAAAGGTAGGGCAAGCGGATTGATGGAGAAGCGCGGCCAGCCGCGCGAGCGGCTCAGAAGCGCACCGAAAGCCCGGTGCTGAACGTCCCTTTGGCGCCGTACCCCAGCTCGGCCACGAACCCCACCGCCTTGCCGAAGCGGATGCCCGCAGCGGTGACCTGATAGCTGAACAAAGTGGCATCGCCTAAGGGCAATTCCTCTGCCTCGATGCCGCGCGAAGCGAAGTGCTGGAAGGAGGCCCCGGCCATGACCCCGGAGTAGAGGTCCACCAAGTCGCACTTCGGCAGCCACTCGAACCTGCCACCGACCATGTAGGTATTGACCGAGTTCCAGTGACTGGTGATCACATCGTGTCCCTCCCTGAGCCATTGCTCCTGCTGCCAATGGCTGTAGTGCGCCGTCAACTGCATCCGATCGCAAAGCGCGAAGCCCCCTTCGAAGAAGAAGGAGGGCCAAGAGAACGAGTGGCCTTGCCGCGGCGCCGTCTGTTGCGGGGTGATGCCCGACCAATCCAGACGGTCGATTCGATGCATGCCGCCCCAGAGACCCACGCCTGCGTTCAGGAGGAACCGGTTCCGTGGGCTAGGCGCATGCGCCTCCTGCGCCGATGACGGCAGCGAGGCGAGCACGGCGAATGCGAGCATGATGCGCTTCATGGCCTGTAGTTTCCCCAAACCTAAGCGATAAGCTGAGGCATCCGAACCGGAACAGGTGAGAAGCGACAGGCCCCGGCTCTGTTCGAGCACGGGGCCTGCGGTCTGGCATTGGCACAAGCGGGCGCTCGCGCTCAGTAGCGGTATGCGTCGCTCTTGAACGGGCCGTTCTTCGGAACGCCGATGTACTTGGCCTGCTCGTCGGTGAGTTCCTCCAGCTCCACGCCGATCTTGGCGAGGTGCAGGCTAGCTACCATCTCATCAAGGTGCTTGGGAAGCACGTACACCTTGTTCTCGTAGTTCGCGTGGTTCTTCCATAGCTCGATCTGCGCCAGCGTCTGGTTCGTGAAGCTGTTGCTCATCACGAAGCTGGGGTGGCCCGTGGCGCAGCCCAGATTCACCAAGCGGCCCTCGGCGAGGATGATCACGTCCTTGCCGTCGATGGTGTATTTGTCCACCTGCGGCTTGATCTCGACCTTGGTGTTGCCATAGGCCTTGTTCAGCCAGGCCATGTCGATCTCGTTGTCGAAGTGGCCGATGTTGCACACGATGGCTTTGTCCTTCATATTGCGGAAGGCGGCCTCCGTGACGATGTTGAAGTTCCCCGTAGTGGTGATGATGATATCGGCCCGGTGCGCGTTGGGCACCAGCTTCTTCACTTCGAAGCCATCCATCGCGGCTTGCAGCGCGCAGATCGGGTCGATCTCGGTGACGATCACGCGAGCACCGGCGCCGCGCAGCGATGCGGCCGTGCCCTTGCCCACATCGCCGTAGCCGCACACGATGGCCACCTTGCCGGCCATCATGATGTCGGTGGCGCGACGGATGGCATCCACCGCGCTCTCCTTGCAGCCGTACTTGTTGTCGAACTTGCTCTTGGTGACGCTGTCGTTCACGTTGATCGCAGGCATCACCAGCGTTCCGTTCCGCTCGCGGTCCATCAGGCGCAGCACGCCGGTGGTGGTCTCTTCGCTCAGGCCGCGGATGCCGTTCACCAGTTCTGGGTACTTGTCGAAGACCATGTTGGTGAGGTCGCCGCCATCGTCGAGGATCATGTTCAAGGGCTGGCCTCCCTCGAATGCGAAGAGCGTTTGCTCGATGCACCAATCGAACTCCTCGTTGTTCATGCCCTTCCAAGCGTACACCGGGATGCCCGCCTTCGCGATGGCCGCAGCGGCGTGGTCCTGCGTGCTGAAGATGTTGCAGCTGCTCCAGCTCACCTCGGCGCCGAGCTCCTTCAAGGTCTCGATGAGCACCGCCGTCTGGATGGTCATGTGCAGGCAACCGGCAATGCGCGCGCCCTTCAGCGGCTTCTCCTTGCCGTGCTTGGCGCGCAGTGCCATGAGGCCGGGCATCTCCGCCTCGGCCAACTCGATTTCCTTGCGGCCCCATTCGGCAAGGGCCATGTCCTTCACTTTGTACTTCACTTGCTCGATGGTCTTGGTGCTCATTGTTCCGTTGACTAGGTGTATGCCGCTATGACGCTAGCGGCCCGCGAAAGTAGCCTCTTGGCGGGTAACAGCAGCTGAAGCGGTATGTTCGCATCGATGAGCAAGGTCCTGAACCGCATCGAGCAGGCCAGGCGCGAGGGGCAGAAGCTCTTGGCGGTGCTCATCGACCCTGATTTCGGAACGGACGAAGCCGCACTGGAGCGGATGGTCCAGAACGCGTGCATGGCCAAGGCCGACCTGCTATTCGTGGGCGGCAGCCTGCTAACCTCCTCTTCATTCGACCGATGCGTGGAACTGGTGAAGAAGTGGAGCAGCCAGCCCGTGGTGCTCTTCCCCGGCAGCCCCTCGCAGCTGAGCACGCACGCGGATGCGGTGCTTTTCCTTTCGCTGATCAGCGGCCGCAACGCCGAATTGCTCATCGGGCATCACGTCACCGCTGCACCCACGGTGAAGGCGCTCGGCATCGAAGCGATCCCGACGGGCTACATGCTCGTGGATGGCGGCCGCACCACCACCGCGCATTATGTCAGCCAGTCCTCTCCCATCCCGCACGACAAGCCGGGCATCGCTGCGGCTACCGCGCTTGCCGGCGAGCTGCTTGGGCTGCGCGCGATCTACCTCGACACCGGCAGCGGGGCGCCGAGGAGCGTTTCTCCCCAAATGGTTGCGGCTGTCCGCGATACGGTGAAGCTCCCCATCATCGTGGGCGGCGGCATCCGTGATGCGGAACAAGCGCGCGCCTTGTGCAAGGCGGGCGCCGATGTGCTCGTAGTGGGCACGGCCATCGAGCGCGACCCGGATATCGTCTTCGCGCTGAGCGAGGCCGTGCACGGGTGAGCCGCTACATTCACCGGCATGCGGAGCGTCGCGCTCGTCCTCCTTTGGCTGGTCGCCATCGCTGCGCACGGCCAAACGGATTCGTTGCTGCGCGTATGGAATGATGACGCCCAGCCCGATTCAGCACGGTTGAAGGCCGTGCAGATCCTCGCCTGGAGAGCGGTGTTCGAGCAGCCCGACAGCGGCATGGCCCTGGCGCGGAAGCAACTCGATTTCGCGCGCCGGGTTGAATCGCAGTCCGCGCAATTCGAAGCCAGCACCACCCTCGCCGTGGGCAGCAGCATGAAGAGCGATTACGAGTCGGCGCTCAACCACTTGCATGCGTGCCTCGCGCTATCCAAGGCGATGAAGGACCCCAAGCGCGAGGCCAACACGTACAGCAACCTGAGCAATGTGTACCGCAGCCTCGGCGACCTGCCGATGGCGCTCACGCAGCTGCAGAAGAGCCTCCGCATCGACACGGAGCTCCAGAACAAGGATGGATTGGCCGGCACCTACAACAACATGGGCACCATCCAGACCGAGCTGAACAACCACCGCGAAGCACTCGGCCACTACGAGCGGAGCGCTGCGCTGGCCGAGGAGCTCGATAGCGATCGCGGCCGCGCCCAAGCCGCCTTGAACCTGGGAAGCGCCTACTTGAACCTGGGCCGGCCCGATACGGCAGCGCTGCTCTTCGAGCGCGGGCTGGAGCTGTACAGAAGGATCGGGCGCAGGCTCGAGCAGGGCATGGCCTTCAACAACCTGGGGCGTGCCTATGGGCAGCTGGGCCGAGGCGCCGAGGCATTCGCGAGCCTCGATTCCGCTGAGCGGATACTCACCTCGCTGGGCAGTGCGCGCCAGCTGGTGCGCACCCATGTGAACCGCGGCAACCTGCTCATCGACCTGAAGCGGGCGCGCGAGGCCATCGCCGCCTGCCGCGCTGGAGAGGGCATCGCCGTGTCCGCCAACCTGCTCCAGCAACGCGTGGAATGCCTGCAATGCCTGCACCGCGCCCACGAGCTCGCCGGTGACTTCCGGAATGCATACGCCGCGCAATCCGCGTACATGAGCGTGAATGATTCCTTGCTGCGGCTCAACAACAGCAAGGAGGTCACGCGGCTCGAGGTCACGCGGGCCTTTCAGGAGCGCATGCTCGCCGATAGCCTGGACAATGTGCGAAGGCTGCATGAGCAGGAGCTGCATGCGCAAGAGCGGATCGCCAGCGAGAAGGAGCGCCGCAACCTCTTCCTCTACGCTGGCCTGGGCGTGCTCGCGCTCTCCGCAGGGCTGTGGAACCGACTTCGCTACACACGTCGCTCGCGAGCGGCCATACAGTTCGAGAAGGATCGCAGCGAGAACCTGCTGCTCAACATCCTGCCCGCTGCCGTCGCGGAGGAATTGAAGGACAAGGGCGAGGCGGAAGCGAGGCTCTTCGATCAGGTCACCGTGCTCTTCACCGATTTCAAGGGCTTCACCGCGCTCAGTGAGAAGGTCACGCCCAAGCAGCTCGTGAAGGACCTTCATGAGTGCTTCAGCGCCTTCGACCGCATCTGTGCCACGCACGGCATCGAGAAGATCAAGACCATCGGCGACGCGTACATGGCGGCCGGCGGCCTGCCCACGCCGAACGCCACGCATGCCCTGGATGCGATCCGCGCCGCCCTGGAGATGCGCGATTTCATCGCTGAGGGCAAGCAGCGGAAGATCGAAGCCGGCCTGCCTTACTTCGAGATACGCATCGGCATCCACAGCGGGCCCGTTGTGGCCGGCGTGGTGGGCGAGAAGAAATTCGCCTACGACATCTGGGGCGATACCGTGAACACCGCCTCACGCATGGAGAGCAGCGGCGAAGCAGGACGGGTGAACATCAGCGAGGCGACGCATGCGCTGGTCCACGAACGGGCCGGTGGCCTGTACCATTTCACCGCACGCGGAAAGGTGCAGGCCAAGGGCAAAGGCGAGATGGAGATGTACTTCGTGGAACCGGCGCGGAGCTGAATCCGCGCGGACGCTTACCGCGCCACCATCAGTCTTGTATTGAGCACGGCTCCAAAATGGTCATGCGCCTCAACCCCATACAGGCCAGGCGACAGGTCGGCTACATCGATGGCGACGCCTGATGCCGCAACCACCTCTTTCACGATGCGGCCTTGGACATCGCGCAAAGTCACGCGCACCGCTCCTGTGGACCTTGAGATGCGCAAGAACTCGGAGGCGGGGTTGGGCCATGCGAACAGCGGTTCCATGCTGGGCGCTGCCGCTCCAAGCGATAGCCCCGTGACAAGCCCGCCGCGCGAAGGGGCCGCATCGGTGCCGCCGATGAGATCGACAACCACAGCATCATCCGAGAACACGGCAAGTTGTCCATCACCCGAGGGGGCACTGCCTGCTTCAGCTAAGCGAAGCATGTAGCACGCATCCGGTTGCAGCTCCACCCACAGCTCCTCCAAACCATCCGTAGTGTAGGGCCCGCCCTGCGCCACCGCTTGCGCGTCGGAATCGGTGATGGACCAGAACAGCGAGTCGGGTGGCGTGCTCATGTTCACTACAACGTTCACGAGATAGGTGGTCGCCGATCCGGGAACGATGTCCATGGGCACCGTGAGGATATTGCCGTCCGTGTCCTCATCGGGCTCCCCGTTCACGCTGATGATGTGGAACTCCAGCTGATCACCGGGGTCCACGGGCACAGACGGCAGTGCGGGCTGGCGCACCTCGCCCTGCAGAGCCGGTACTGCAAGAATCCAATCGAAGCTGTTCACCATAAGGCCGTTCTTCCAGGTCTCGACCACGCAGGTGCCCATAGTGGCCGATCCGGCATTCTGGATCTTCAGCACGGGCAGGCCTTCACCTTCACATGCGTAGCGCAAGCCGGTGTAATCCAGGATCCTGGCGTCGTAGGTGGTTTGGGCAGCGCAATTGACTGCGAGGGCGCATGATATGAGGAAGAGTACCGGCTTCATTCCCGTGTAGCTTGTTGGCTAGTTGCTTGACATCCGCGGGGGTGAAGATCAGTCCCGGATGACCAATCGGCCACCAAGGGTCTCTTCGTCGGTACGTGCTGAAACGAGGTAGATGCCCGGTGCTGTGCCGGCAGGCAATTCCAGGATCACGTCCAAGGGCATCCCTTCTTCACGACCGAATCGATGATTGATCACGCCCCTGCCTGATAGGTCCACCACTTCGACATCCACCTGGAGCGAATGATCGGAAGAGGGCGGCAGAATCAGCCGCACTGTTCCACCATCATTCGGATTCGGGTAGAGCATCAAGCGTGGTTCCGTGAACCCAGAAGCCGCTGGGACCAGTTCAGCCCCGGTGCATGGCTCGATGGTGAGCTGGCAGGCATCACCCCAGGCCTCCCCATCGCGGCACCACGACGCCCCATTATCGAAGCTCGCCCGGACATCCACGTGATAGGCCACGCCGCATTCGAGTCCGACGGTATTCACCCAATACTTGCCCGTAGCGCTGGTCTTCACGATCTCGCCTGGTTCACCGGCAACCCGGAACCGGAACTGGTATCGATTGGCATTCACCCAATTGCAGTTCGGGTTCCGGCGCCTCACGGGGCGGGCATGCACCAGCACATTGCTGCCGATCGATCGGCTCTGCCCGCAGCTCAGGTACGGATTGCCCGGCAGGTCGAGCAATCGTGTGGCCGGGCATTGCGCAGCGGCATTGTCGATGCGGAAGCGGCAAGCCGCACCCCATGCCTGGTAGTCCCCGCCAATCCTTGCGCGTGCCTTCACGTTGTAGAGCACGCCTTCCTGGAGCTGGTTGCCGCTCCAGCCATTGACCAGGAAGTGGCAAGCGCGCGTAGCGCTAACGGGCATGCCGTTGCTGGTGGCGTGGCTTTGGAAGCGCTTGAAACTGTATCCGCCGTTGGGATCGAAGAACCAGATCTGGTAGCCACTGCCAGCGTCGTCGATGCCATACTGCGCGGTCACGCCAGCATTCGCATTGAGCACGACGTATTCAGCGCCGCATGGGGCTGTGCGCCAATCGAGCTTATCGCAACTGGTGAAGGTGGGGCGATCGTCCCCGAGCGGCAGGCAGAAGCCTTCGCCGCCTGCGATGGCGCTCATGCCGCCATCGCCGAATCCGTCCATGTTGTCAATGATGCGCCGCATCGAGCCATTGCCCTCACGAATGATGTAACCGCCGCCTGCGATGCCATCGCCGCCTGCGTCCATCACCCTCAATTGATAGCAGCCCACGGGCAGGCAGCATCCGTCAATCAACGTTTGCGCGCCGCCCGAAATGCCGCCTCCCGTGCAATGGATGGTGTTGCCGTCACCGGATCGGATCTCATACGAGGTCTCATTGGCCGCCGCATCGGTGCGCAGCTCCAGTTCCACCGGATACGGGCATGCTTGGAGCGCACCGGCGCGGAGGCCCTTTGCATAGGGCTCCTCGAGCCCCGCAGCCACGAGCAGCGTATTACCGCCGCGCTTCACCCGTACCACGGCATCGGGTGCAAGGCTCCTTGCCTGATCCTCTGCCTTGAAGGTGTAGCAACCGGACGGCAGATCGAGTTCCTCAGTCACAACCGTGTTGCTCTCACCATAGGGCCCACCCGTTGCCACCACTTGGTTCAAGTGATTCGACACGCTCCACGCGATGGCGCCTGGTTCATCGCCCAGCTCAACGAGCACTTCCATCTCACCGCCATTCGCGAGCGCCGGGGTATCGTTCAGGTCGACCGCAAGGATGTTGGCCAACGGATCCTCGTCGGGCACGCCATTCACGCTGATGATGTGGAACTCCAACTGGTCGCCGGGGTCCACCGGCACGGAAGGCAATGCAGGTTGGCGCACCTCACCTTGCAGCGCCGGCACGGCCAGGATCCAGTTGAAGGTGTTCACCATGAGACCGTTCTTCCACGTCTCTACGACACAGGTTCCCATGGTGGCCGATCCGGCATTCTGGATCTTGAGCACCGGCGTTCCGCTGCCTTCGCATGCGTAGCGCAAGCCGGTGTAATCCAAGATCTTGGCATCGTAGGTGGATTGCCCGGCGCAAGCGAGCGCTGTTATGCCAGCAAACAGGGGGAGCAATGGTCGGAGCATGGATTCAGGTTTTCGCCCCACATAGCTAATGGCCGATCACCGCGCCCGCAATAGAACTTTCGTTAGGGTCCGCTCAGAGCCGCACGCTCACCCCGCCCAGCACATTCAACGGTGCCTGCGGATAGAGCCCAACGAACTCCCGCCTTCGCCCATCGCTCACGTAGCTGTACACCCAGCCGTTGCTTTCGTACAGCTCGCTGAACAGGTTGCGCAGCGTCAGGTTGAAGTCGATGCCCTTCGTGCCTTTGGCCGACCAAGTCGCATTCAATCGCAGGTCGTTCACCAGGAAGGGGTCGAGCATGCGGTCCTGGCTCGCACTGAGGTCGAGGTATTGACGGCCGACATACTTCGTCGCCAAAGTGAGGTCCGCGTTCCCGCGCTTGCGCTTCCACCCGTGAATGGTCAATTCGCTGCTCGCCACGACGCTCGGTGAGAACGGGAGCTCGCTCTCGGCATAGGTGTACGCGGCCTGACCGCCATTGTCCCAATCATCAACGTACTCGATGAATTCGCGCACGCGATTCCGGCTGAACGCGGCATTCGCCCGCCAGGTGAGGCGATCGCCCATGCGGAGCGCGCCCATCATCTCGATGCCTGCCCGGTAGCTCCTCGCCACGTTGGTGCGCAAGGCGGCGCCCACGTCGTTCAATTCACCGGTGAGCACGAGCTGATCCGCGTAATCCATGAGGTAGCAGTTGATGCCCGTGCTCATGCGCCCGGTGCGCCGCTCGTAGCCCAGTTCGTAGTCAAAGAGGCGCTCGCTGCGCGGACGGCTGCTGGGGGTGGTCTCCTGCAGGTCCTCGCGATTGGGCTCCCGGTTGGCCACGGCGATTGAAGCATACGCGCGATCGTTGTTGCTCAAGCTCCAAGTGACGCCGGCCTTGGGATTGAAGAAGCTGAAAGCGATGGACTGCTGCTCTGGAACGAAGCCGGCGTTGAGCATCTCCATGCGGTGCGAAACGGTCCGGAACTGCAGATCGCCGTAGGCGTCGATGTTGTGCCGCACCGAATAGGTGAGCTTCGCGAAGGCGCTCAGGTCCGTCTTGCGCGCGTCGTTCTCGTAATAGCGATCGCCGATTTCGGTGCTCCCGGCGTAGCGCGCCCAGATCAGCTCTCCGAAATGCTCGCCCCTGTACTCACTGCAGCTGGCTCCGAGCACGAGCCGGTGCCTGCCCAGGCCGATGTCCGCATTGGCATTCGCGCCCAGCAGGGTGTTGTCGAGCCAGCGGCGGCGGATGATGTCGCTGGTGGACGTGGTGTCGCCATTGATCACCGCGGGCACTATGCCGTAGGTGGCCAGCTCATCGCCTTCCTTGAACTGCTCGAAATAGCCTGCCCCATCCACGCGGAAGATCGTGGCATTGAGCGCAGCGGTCGGTGATAGCCGTTGATCAAGGAGCAATTGGTAATGCGCCTGGTCGTAGTTGTCCACCTCGTTCTCGTACGTGTATGGGTTGAAGGTGCGGTTCGTGTCGATCACCTCTCGCGGCACGCCCGCCCAAGCCTGGTACGTGATCTCCTTCCCCCGGAAAGTGATGAACCGCAACGAGCGCTTCGCCCCCACCCAGGCGCCTTGCAGGAAGTAGCTCTTGAGATCGGCAATGGCGCGGTCCACATAGCCATCGGTGGTGATGGTTGAGAGCCGCGCATCGAGGCTGAACCGGCCATCGATCAATCCGGTCCCGGCGCTCACGCTATAGCGCTGCGTGCTGAAAGAGCCGCCGCCCAAGCTCAGCAGCGCCCACGGTCCACGCTTCACCGCCGTGGTTCGGATGTTCACGCTGGCGCCGAATGCAGCGGGGCCATTGGTGCTGCTGCCCACGCCGCGCTGCACCTCGATGTCCTCCATGCTGCTCGCGATGTCGGGCAGATTCACCAGGAAAGCGCCCTGGCTCTCGGCATCGTTGAAGGGCACGCCATTGAGGGTGATGTTGGTGCGCGTGCCATCGGTCCCGCGGATGCGCATGTAGGTGTAGCCGATGCCCGTGCCGCCATCACTGGTGGCCACCACGCCCGGCTGCTGCTCAAGCAGGAATGGAAGGTCGATCCCGGTGTTGATGCGATCGATCTGCTCACGCGAAACCACGCTCTTGGCGAAAGGAGCGCGATCGCCGGCACGCAGGGCTGTGACCTCAGCCGCCCCGAGGAATACTGCTGCCCGAGCCATCTTCAGGGTCACGGATTCGGTGCCCGCGATGAGCATCGTGTCAATCGGGACATACCCGAGATGCTGCGCGCGCAAACGGAGCTCGCCTTCACCGACCCCCTTGATGGAGAAGCGGCCGTTCCGGTCGGTGGCGGCACCGAAGCGCCCATCGGCACCCGCCACCACGCTCACATCCGCCAGCGGAAGGCCGGCTTCATCGACGATCGTGCCCGAGAGGCGCGCCTGCGCGAGCATTGCCGGGGAGAGGATCAGGAACGTGCCGACCGTGATGAGCTGCTTCATGAGCTTCCGTGTTGAAGGCTTGCACGGAAGCGCCCACGTGTTGGGCCTGATCCCTTGGCAGCATTACCTGCCCAGGTTCATCGGGTCTGATCTCAGCTTCCACCAGCGGCGGAGCACCCCGTTGCAAGACGTTGCGAATCTAATGCGCTCCTGCGGCGGGGCCCGGAAAAAGAACGAGCCCCGACGGATGCCGGGGCTCGTGAAACCCGATGACCGATGCTCAGTGCTCCTCTTCGTCGTGGTCGAGCGGCGTGATCTGGCTCACCCAATCCTCCGGTTTGCCGGGCTTGCTGTAATCGTAAGGCCAGCGGTGCACCGTTGGGATCGGGCCGGGCCAATTGCCATGGATGTGCTCAACCGGCGTTGTCCATTCCAGCGTATTGCTCCTCCACGGGTTCTGCACCGCCTTGGGCCCGCGGAACACGCTGTAGAAGAAGTTGTAGGTGAAGATCACCTGGCCCAGCGCCCCGATTATGGCGAACAGGGTGACGATCACATTCAGATCGATCACGGTATCGAACATGGGGAACTCCGTGTAATCGTAATAGCGGCGCGGAGCACCGGCAAGGCCGATGAAGTGCATCGGGAAGAAGACCCCGAAGGCGCACACCAGCGTGATCCAGAAGTGGGCGTAGCCCAGCTTCGTGTTCATCATCTTGCCGTACATCTTCGGGAACCAGTGGTAGATGCCGGCGAACATGCCGAAGATGGCGCTCATGCCCATCACGATGTGGAAGTGCGCGACCACGAAGTAGGTGTCGTGCACGGCGATGTCGAGGGCGCTATCGGCGAGGATGATCCCGGTGAGGCCGCCAGCGATGAAGGTGGCCACCAAGCCGATGCTGAAGAGCATGCCCGGCGTGAAGATGATGTTGCCGCGCCAGAGCGTGGTGATGTAATTGAACACCTTCACCGCGCTGGGTATGGCGATCAGCAATGTGGTGGCCACGAAAACGCTTCCGAGGAAGGGGTTCATGCCGGTCACGAACATGTGGTGGCCCCAAACGATGAAGCTGAGGAAGCCGATCGCGAGGATGGAGCCGATCATGGCCCGGTAGCCGAAGATGGGCTTGCGTGCATTGGTGGAGATGATCTCCGAGGTGATGCCCAGCGCGGGCAGCAGCACGATGTACACCTCCGGGTGGCCCAGGAACCAGAACAGGTGCTGGAAGAGGATGGGGCTGCCACCGGTCTGTTCCAGCGCTTCGCCGGCCAGGTGGATATCGCTGAGGTAGAAGCTGGTGCCCAGGCTGCGATCGAGCAGCAGCAGCAGCGCGGCGCTGAGCAGCACGGGGAAGCTGAGCACGCCGAGCACGGCGGTGAGGAAGATGGCCCACATCGTCAATGGCAGGCGGGTCATCTTCATGCCCTTCGTGCGCAGGTTCAGGATGGTGACCACATAGTTGAGGCCGCCCATCAGCGAACTTGCGATGAAGAGCGTCATGCTCACCAGCCAGAGCGTCATGCCGGTCCCGGAACCCGGAATGGCCTTGGGCAAAGCGCTAAGCGGCGGATAGATCGTCCAACCTGCGCTGGCGGGACCTCCTTCCACGAACAAGGAAGAGAGCATCACCACGCTGCTGAGGAAGAAGAACCAATAGCTCAGCATATTGATGAACCCGCTGGCCATGTCGCGCGCGCCCACCTGCAAGGGGATGAGCAGGTTGGCGAACGTGCCGCTCAATCCGCCCGTCAGCACGAAGAACACCATGATCGTGCCGTGGATCGTGACCAGCGCCAAGTACATGTTGCTGTCGAGCACGCCACCAGGTGCCCACTTGTCGCCCAGGAAGAAGTTGGTGAACGCGAAGCCCTCGTTGGGCCATGCCAGCTGCAGGCGGAAGATCAGGCTCATAATCACGGCCACCCAGGCCATGAAGATGGCAGTGACCAGGAACTGCTTCCCGATCATCTTGTGATCTTGCGAGAACACCCATTTGGAGATGAAGCTCTCCTCGTGGTGGTGATGCGCGTGGCCGGCATCGTGCCCGGCGTGTGCGGCATGCGCGGTTGCGCCCATGGTCGTTGGTGCTTACAGGTTCATTGTCCGGAAGGCAGCGCGGCCACGGCCATGCTATCCTTCGCGGCGGTCATGCTCGAATCAACTGGAGCCGGTTCGGCCGCCGGCTCGGCTCCTTCAAAAGGCTTCTTGTTCGCCTCCGCCAGCCACGCATCGAACTCGGCTGGCGTGGTGACGATGAGCGGCATCTGCATGTTGTAGTGGCTGGCGCCGCAGATCTTATTGCAAAGCAGCAGGAAGTCGAAGGTGTATTCCCCTTTGCCCTCTGCTTGCCGTTGCGCATTGATTTCCGCCACTTGGCGCATCACCTCGGGAACGGTGCGCATGCTGTCGGTTGTGATCGTGGGCACCACCTTCATGCTCGTGGTCATGCCAGGAACCGCATTCATCTGGATCCGCAGGTGCGGGATGAAGGCGCTGTGGATGATGTCACGGCTACGGATGAGGATCTGGGCCTCTTTGCGCACCGGCAGGTAGAAATCCTTGGTCACCACGTCGTCGGCGCCGTGCAGGTAAGTGCTGGCAGCGCCATTGGCCTTGATGTCCTGTTGCATCACCATGCGCAGGTTCACGATGCGCGCGGCCATGCGGTCGAGGTAGGCGATTCGGTGCTCCAGTTCCTCAACCTTGGAGTCGGGCAGCAGGCCTTCCAAGGCTGCCTTGGCATCGGCTTTCTCCTGCGCGATCTCGGCCATGCGCTTCTCGATGGCGTTCGCCGTGACGATCCCGAGCGGATTATCGCCGTTGATCAGGCGGTAATCGGTTGCCCCGAGCATGCCATCCTTGCCGGGATAGCGGGCCGTCCAATCGAACTGCTTGGCGTACAGCTCCACTTGAACGGCTTCGGGGCTGGCCGGGCCGGTGATCTGCTGCCAGGTGGTGAGGCCGTAGATGATGATGACGAAGAGCACCAATGCAGGCACCACGGTCCAAAGCAGCTCGAGCTTGTTGTTATGCGGCTGCCAGAAGGCGCGGCGGTCCTTGCTGTAGGTGTATTTGCCGGCATAGTAGAAGAGAAGGATGTTGGTGACGAAGAACACCGGCACCAGGATCCACCAGTTGAAGTCGAGCAGCGCGTCGGTATCGGCACCTTGGGTGCTCGCGGCCACGGGCAGCATCTTATCCCCGTAAGCAACCACCAGCCAGATGAAGAACCCGAAGTAGGCGATCGGGAACAGCCACATGAGCGTGGCGTTCATCCGATTGTCGGCGTCCGAGATTTCCTCTTCGCGCTTTCCGCGCAGCTTGGAGGTGAGCTCATACACGCGTGCCAGCTGGGCCACCGCGAGGATGCCCAGGACCACGACGATCAGGATCAGGAGCTTGGTCATTGTCCGCTATGCTTCAACCCGGCAGGCAGGCGTTGTGTTCACGAGGGTCAGATGCTATGATGTACGCTCTCCTCCAGGTAGGGGTGATTCACGGGTGTGAGCGGGGCCTTGGCCAAGGTGCCGAGCACCACGCGGATGAAGGCGCCGAGGAAGAGCACGAAGAGGCCAGCATCGAGCATGCCGATGCCGTGGAAGTCGTGGCCGTTGGCGCCCGGCATCACCATCATGTTCACATCGAGCCAATGCCCGATGAAGATCACGGTGCCCACGCCGATGAGGAATCGCGGGTTGCGCTTGGCATCACGGCTCATCAGCAGCGCCATGGGAACGGCGAAGTTGATGAAGAAGATGGTCCAGAGCAGGCCGGGGTGATGGTCGATGCGGTCCTGGAAATAGGTCACTTCCTCCGGGATGTTGGCATACCAGATCAGCATGAACTGGGAGAAGTAGAGGTAGGTCCAGAGGAAGCTGATGGCGAACACCCACTTGCCCATGTCGTGGATGTGGCTGTTGTTCACCTGCGGCAAGTAACCCTTGCGCTTCAGGTAGAGCACGAGTATCACGCCGGTGATCATGGCGCTCACCCACATGCCGCTGAACACGTACCAGCCGTAGAGGGTGCTGAACCAGTGCGCATCGATGCTCATGAGCCAGTCCCATGCGAGGGTGCTGCTGAACACGGCGAAGAACACCAGGAAGAGGGCGCCGCGGCGGTAGGTGAGCAGATGCGTGCGCACGAGGCTCTCGCCGGTGAGACCGTCCATCTCAAGGCTCTTCTTGCGGAACCAGCGCGCGGCGATGATGAAGGTGGCCAGGTAAACCAGCGATCGCACCCAGAAGAAAGGCTGGTTCAGGAAGACGCTCTTGCCATCCATGATGGCGTCGTAGTTAGGTCCGTCCTTCACATAGAGGCTGGCATCCATCCAATGGTAGATGTGGTGCAGGCCGAAAGTGCCAGCAGCAAGCACGATGATCATCACGATAGCACCCACGGGGACCCAGCCCATGATGGCCTCATACACGCGCTTCACCAAAACGCTCCAGGCGGTCTCGGTGGCGTTCTGGAGCGCGTAGAAGAACAGAGCGCCCAAGCCGATGCCCAGGAAGAAGAAGCCATTGACGAGCAGGGCGCTCCAAGTGCGCTGGTGATGGTCGCTATGGTCGCCGATCACGCCTGCGATGGTGGCGATCGCGCCCAAGCCGATCAACGCCATGCTCAGCGTGCTCGCCCGTTTGCTGATGGTGAAGTTCATCGCGTTTCCGTTCTGCTGGTTCACATCGCGGCCGGGGCCTCCGGCTCACGGGTCATTTTACCGCCGTTCTGCAGGTACTGCACGTAGTGCGTCACGTGCCAGCGCTCCTCCTTGGTGAGCTGCGAGGCGTGCGAGCCCATGGCCACGTTCTTGCCCCAGTGCAGGCTGTGGAAGATCTTGCCTTCGGGCAGGTCCTTCAGAGGGCCGTTGTAAGCGCCCGGCGGCGGGTACTTGCCATTGTTCACCACGGGACCATCGCCCTGCCCTGTTGCGCCGTGGCAATGCATGCAGAACTTCTCATAGATCGCCTTGCCGTTATCCACGGTGGCTTGCGTCATCGCGATCGGGCTCTTCAACTGCGCCCCGGCCGCCTCATAGCCCTCGGGAGTGTTCGGGAAGGGGTAAGGGGCGTTAAGCATGGCCTTGCCTGCATCATCGTTGAAGGCGATGGTGCCGGGCACGGGCTTGCGCGCAGTGACGCGATCGCGCTGGGCACGGGCCTTCTCCTCGGTGTGGTAGTAAGGATCCTGGCCGTAGTCCACGTAGGCTTCGATGGCCGGGCTGCGGTACATGTCGGGCATGTACTCCACGCCGGGGCTGTTGGGGTCGCTCTTGCCGCACGCCGCCAGTAGGGCGATCACGGAAAGCGCGGCAAAGGTCTTGGCAGTGCGCATGGTGCTCAGCATTGGCGCTCGTTGATCTCGGTCACAGGGCTCTGGCGCAGCAGCTCGGCGATCGCTTCGGAACTGTGGCCGTGGTTATCGGCGGTGCGCACCTCGATGATGAACTTGTCGTCCGTGCTGCGCGGGTCGGGATTCCGTGCAGGCATCCCGGGCAGGGTCTTGTTGCGGATCAGGTAGGTGATGGCCATGCCATGCGCGGCGCAGAGCACGGTGAACTCGAAGGTGACCGGGATGAAGGCCGGCACGTTCTGGTAGTAGTGGAAGCTGGGCTTGCCGCCTATGTTCATCGGCCAGTCGAAGATGTTGAAGTACCAGATGCCCAGCACGGCCAGCGCGGTTCCGGTGATCCCGAACATGAAGCTCACGATGCCCAGCCGCGTTCGCGTGATGCCGATGATCGGGTCGATGCCATGGACCGGGAAGGGGGAGAAAACGTCCTTCACCTTCACGCCAGCGGACACGAGCTTGCGCGCGCCGTCCTTGAGCTGCTCGGGATCGTCGTAAACGGCGTAGATGACCTTGTTCGCCATGGCGCTCAATGGTGGTGGTGTTTAGAGGCTTCCTGCTTGTAGCTCTCGCCGCTCACTTTCAGGATGCTCTTCACCTCGTTCAGCGCCAGCACCGGGAAATAGCGGGCGAAGAGCAGGTAGAGCGTGAAGAAGATGCCGATGGTGCCCAGGAACACGCCCACGTCCACCCAGGTGGGGTAGAACATGGTCCATGCGCTGGGCATGTAGTCACGGTGCAGCGAGGTGACGATGATCACGAAGCGTTCGAACCACATGCCGATGTTCACGATGATGCTCATGAAGAAGGTGAAGGCCAGGTTGGTGCGCAGCTTCTTGAACCAGAACACCTGCGGGCTGATCACGTTGCAGGCCATCATGGCCCAGTAGGCCCACCAGTATTTACCGGTAGCACGGTTGATGAAGGCGTAGCTCTCATACTCCACACCGCTGTACCAGCTGATGAACAGCTCGGTGATGTACGCCACACCCACGATGGAACCTGTGACGATGATCACGATGTTCATGTACTCCACGTGCTTCACGGTGATGTAGTTCTCCAGCTTCATCACCTTGCGCATCACCAGCAGCAGGGTCTGCACCATGGCGAAGCCGCTGAACACCGCACCGCTCACGAAGTACGGCGGGAAGATGGTGGTGTGCCAGCCGGGGATCACCGAGGTGGCGAAGTCGAAGCTCACCACGGAGTGTACCGAGAACACGAGCGGCGTGGCGATGCCCGCGAGCACCAGGCTCACCTCCTCGAAACGCGTCCAGGCCTTGGCGTTGCCTGTCCAGCCGAAACTGAGTATGCCATAGACCTTCTTCATCATCGGCTTCGTCACCTTGTCGCGGATGGTGGCGAAGTCGGGGATGAGGCCGATGTACCAGAACACGAGGGATACGCTGAAGTAGGTGCTGATCGCGAACACGTCCCACAGCAGCGGGCTGTTGAAGTTCACCCAGAGGCTGCCGAACTGGTTGGGCAGCGGGAGCACCCAATACGCCATCCAGATCCGGCCCATGTGGATGCCGGGGAAGGTGGCCGCCATGATCACGGCGAAGATGGTCATGGCCTCTGCGCTGCGGTTGATGGCCATGCGCCACTTCTGGCGGAAGAGCAGCAGCACCGCGCTGATGAGCGTGCCGGCATGGCCGATGCCCACCCACCAAACGAAGTTGGTGATGTCCCAGGCCCAGTCCACGGTCTTGTTCAGGCCCCAAGTGCCGATGCCCTTGCTGATCAAGTACAGGATGCAGCCCGTGCCGTAGGCGGCGACCAGGCTGGCAATGGTCATCAGGATGTACCAGCCGCGCGGGGCCTTGTTCTCGATCGGCCTGACGATATCCTCGGTGATATCGTGGTAGGTCTTATGACCGAGGATGAGCGGTTCGCGGATCGCTGCTTCTGCGTGCATGGGTCCTGGTCGTTTCGCTTAGGCGTGATGTGCGGCTTAGTCCGTGTTGCGCACCTTCACGAGGTAGTTCACATTGGGCTTCACGCCGATCTCCTCGAGCATGTGGTAGCTCCGGTCGCCATCGGCCAAGCCGCGCGCCTTGCTGCCCTTATCGTTGAGGTCGCCGAAGACGATGGCGCCGGTGCCGCAGGCCGCGCTGCAGGCGGTCTCGATGTCGCCATCCTTCACCGGTCGGCCTTCCTTCTTCGCCTTGAGCTTGCCGGCCTGAATGCTCTGCACGCACATGCTGCACTTCTCGATCACGCCGCGCGCGCGCACGGTCACATCAGGGTTCAGCACCATGCGGCCGAGGTCATCCCAAGCCGGGTTGGTCTCGGCGAACTTGTCGGTGACGTAATTGAACCAGTTGAAGCGCCGCACTTTGTAAGGGCAGTTGTTCGCGCAGTAGCGCGTGCCGATGCAGCGGTTGTAGGCCATCTGGTTGAGGCCCTCGTTGCTGTGCGTGGTGGCGGCCACCGGGCAGACCGTCTCGCAAGGAGCATGGTTGCAGTGCTGGCACATCACCGGCATGAAGAAGACCGACGGGCTGGCCGACGGCTCTTCCATCTTGGTGTACAGGCCGATCTTGCCTTCACCGGCCGCGCGTCCTTCGGCCCACTTGGTCTCGCTGCTGAAGTAGCGGTCGATGCGCAGCCAGTGCATCTCCCGGCTGCGGCGCACCTCATCCTTGCCCACCACCGGGATGTTGTTCTCACTGTTGCACGCTGTGACGCAAGCACCGCAGCCGATACAGGTGTTCAGGTCGATGCTCAAACCCCAACGGTGGCCAACGCCCTCCACCGGGTGCTCGGCCCAGAGGTCGAACTCGGCGACCGGCTTGCGGTCGCGGGCGTCGATCACGCCATCCTTGTTCACGTCATCGTGCACGGGAAGCGTGTGCGGCTCATTGTAGGCGTTCCTGTCGCCCGCCTTGTACACCGCGAGGGAGGTCTCCTTCACGATGCTGTGGCGGTCCATGTGCGTGAGGTGAGTCTGCGTGATGGCCATCGGGTAGGTCTCGCCCGTGGCGCTCACGCTCACATTCACGGCATCGTAGCTCACCGCGCCGTTCCTCAGGCTGGTGAAGGGATAGGCATTCTGCCCCACGGGCTTGCGCTCGCCGTTGTGATCGGTGACCACGGCGGCTTTGCCCACTCGCTCGCCGTTAGCGCCACGGCCATAACCGAGGGCGATCGCAATTGTGCCTTCCCGCTGGCCGGGGCTCGGCACCACGGGCAGCTTCAATTCGACTTCGCCAACCTTCACGTTCACAACCCCGGCCGGGCTCTGCTCGCCCAAGTAATCGGGCAGGCCGAGCTTGCGCACATCGGCGAAGCTCATGCACACATAATTGTCCCAGGTGATCTTGGTGAGCGGATCTGGCATCTCCTGCAGCCAAGGGTTGTTGGCGTGCTGGCCATCGCCGATGGCTTCGGTGGTGTAGAGGCTCAACTCCCACTCCCCAGCGCCATTGGCTGCTTGCTTGGCGGCAGCGCCTGCGGCCGCCACATCACCCGCGAAGGCAGCGCCGGCGGCGGGCAAGGGCTCAGAGGTCAGCACACCATCATGCAGGCTCTGGTTCCAAACCGTTGCGAAGTCTCCGCCACCGTGTGCGGCGAGGTTCTGCTCCCAGGTCTGCTTGATGAAATCGGGCCACTTCATATCGCTACCGCTCCATTTGAGCAGGCTTCCCTGCCAGGCGCGCGTGTCGAAAAGGCGGCTGATCACCGGCTGTTGCAATGCGTACTGGCCGGTCTTGGGCATGTGGTCGCCCCAGCTCTCGAGGAAGTGATTGTCAGGGCAGACCCATTGGCACAGGCTGGCGGTCTCATCGGCATAGCGCGCGCAGCTCACGCTGAGCCCCACCTTCTCCAGACCGTTCTTGAACTCAGCGGCATTCGGAAGGCTGTAGGCCGGATTCACGCCAACCATGATCAGCGCGCCCACGGTGCCTGCATTCATGTCCTTCACCAGCTGCGCCACTGCGGCATCGTCGCCTTGGAAGAACCAGGTGTGGTTGTCCAGGTCGATGGTGCTGCCGTAGTTGCCGAGCATGCTGTTGATGCTGTTCACGAGCATCTGCGTGCCCTCGTCGTTGCTGCCGCAGACCACAAGGCTCTTGCCGCGTGAATTCCAGAGCGCATCGGCAGCATGGTTCAGTTCGGCGTTGTCCAAGCCGCCGCCCACCGTGGCGGCGCCGCTCTTGCGGGCGATGGCATCGTGCAGGGCGATCACCGCCAAGGGGATCTCACTCGGCTTCACAGCCACACGGGCATCGGCGTTGGCTCCGCTGATGCTCATGCGGGACTCCACCTGCCAATGCTTGTTCATCGCGCCATCCGGATTGCGGCGGGTGGCATATTGCCAGGCGTACTCGGTGGTGCTGCCCCAACTGCTGAGGAAGTCAGCGTCCACGCTCACCACCACATCAGCCTTGGTGAAGTCATAGCCCGGGAATACCCGCTTGCCGAAGCTCTTCAGGTTCGCGTTGGTCAGGCCGCTGTAGCTGATGGTATCATGCTGGATGTGGGTGAACAAGCCGCTCGTGAACACGGTTTGTCCATCCGCACTGCTCGCGAGCGAGCCGCCGAGCTTCGTTTGCAGGCCCAGGATCGCCGCTTTCGCGCTCGGACTGATCACCGTGCTGGAAAGCAGCACGATGCGCTTGCCCGCGGCCGTGACATCGGCCAAGCCTTTGGTGATGGCACCGTCGGCTTCAGCCCACTTCACGCCGGTGAGCTTGCCCTCGACCCGCCTGCGCGGGCCTTTCAGCCGCTCGCCGTCATAGAGCGAGAGCACGGAGCTGTTGATGCGCGCATTCACCACGCCCTTGTCGAGCGCCGGGTTGCGGTTGATGCCGAAGCGCGGGTTGCCCTTGATGTGGATCGGGCGCCCTTCGCGGGTCTTCACAAGGATGCTGGCGAAATCCTGACCGTCGTAGAAGGTGCTCGCGTACCAGTTCGCGACGCCGGGGGTGATCTCCTCGGGCTTGCTCACGTACGGGATGCTCTTCACCACCGGGGTCTCGCAAGCGGCCAGCGTGGCGGCGCCCACGGAGAAGCCCAGGAACTTGAGGAAATCGCGGCGGTTGGTGCTGGCCCCATTGAGATTGCTGTCGCCCAGCACTTGGTCAATGGCCAAGGGCTGCGCGAATTCACCCTCGCGGGCCTTGATCGCCTCAGGGTCCTGACGCAGGTCGGCCGCGTCCATCCAGTACTGCTTCGTGCTCGACATCGTGCGCGCGGTTCTTAGTAGTGGCACTTGGCGCATTCCCAGCCGCCAAGCTCCTTCACGGTGATCTTGCCGTCCTCCAGGTACTTCTTCAACTCCTCGTGGCCCAGCTTGGCGTCGTTGTTCAAGCGCGCCATCACTTCATCGTAGTAGCCGTTGCCCGCCATCTTCACCTCGGTCTTGTTGTGGCAGTCGATGCACCAGCCCATGGTGAGCGGGCTCCATTGCTCGGCCACGTCCATCTGCTCATCGATCGGCCCGTGGCAGGTCTGGCATTCGATCTTGCCAACGGCCACGTGCTGGGCGTGATTGAAGTAGGCGTGGTCAGGCAGGTTGTGCACCTTCACCCAGCGCACCGGCTCTTCCTTGCCGGTGTATGCGCCCTTCTCAGGGTCCCAGCCTGCATGCTTGTAGATCTTCTGGATCTCCTTGGTGCCCGCTTCGGTGCGACCAGCATTCACCGCTTTGTGGCAGTTCATGCACACATTGGTGCTGGGGATGCCGGCGTGCTTGCTCTTCTCAGCGCTGCTGTGGCAGTACTGGCAGTTGATCGCGAGGTTGCCCTTATCGGCCTTGCCCGCGTGCAGGGTGTGGTTGAAGAGGATGGGCTGCTCGGGCTTGTAATGCGGGACTTCATCGCCGCCGTAAACACCGATCACCCAAGCTGCATCCCAGAGCTGCAGGATCACCCACACGGTGAGGAACAAGCCGACGAAGCTCATGAAGACCTTGTGCTCCCAGGCCCATGCGCGGAAGCGCTGCATGCGGGTGGATTCCGGCAGCGGACCCTTGCCTTCAGCCTCGCTCACGGCATTGGCGAGGCTGCGCTTCACGCCACTGAGCGAAAGGCCCACCACCAAGAAGAGCAGGGCCAGCACCAAGAGCCAGAGCCAGTTGTTCGAGCCCTGATCCGTGGGAGCCGCATCCGTGGCGACAACGACATCCTTCTTCGGAGGAGCGTAGTTCTCAACGAAGTAGAAAACGGCGTCAATCTCCTCGTTCGTGAGGGACACCGGAGTCATGACCACCGGCTTGTATTCCTCCCAGATGGCCACGGCCATCTCGTTGCCGGTCTTCAGGTAGGCCTGGCTGTTCTTCACCCAAGCATAGAGGTCGCCCTTGCCTTCCCATTTGGCCTTCGCGCCTTTCAGCGCGGGACCGGTCATCTTGGTGTCCACCTTGTGGCAGCTGGCGCAATTGCCCTTGAAGAGCTTCTCCCCTGCTGCGTACTGCGCGGCATCGGCCGGTTGCGCGTGAGCAGCGGTTAGGCTAAGGGACAGGAAGAGTGCGAGCGTGGAGCGGATGGACCCTTTGGAACGTCGTGAAAGACAGGCTGGAAGCGGCATTCCGTGCAGGTTAGAAGGGGAGGGATCCCTTAAGACGGCGGCAAAAATAACCGGGGACCAATACGGCGAAAGGAGCCGGATCAACCTTGCCATGCCTGCGTCATTATTTAGAGAGAGTCTAAACAAGCAAGAGGTTGGTGAAGCCGCGCCGGTCGCGGACAATTGGCGAAGCAGGGGCATACTTTTGGCCACCGAAGAATCCGTGAATCCGGTTCATTTCATCCTCTCTGCGCTCCTGTTGCCATCGCTGGCGCTTGCACAGGAGACTTCGACGCGGTACTTCGAGCCGCACAGGTCGGTTGCGGATACCCCGGTCGCATCCACCGGATCCCTAGGGCGCCTTTCAGTGCAAGCCGACCCGAAGGTGGAACGCTTGATGGAGCGCTTCACTTCGATGAAGCATGCTCAGTCCGGTTTTCGGGTCCAGGTCTTCCTCGGTGAGCGCAAGCTGGCAGAAGACGCCAAAAGGGCTTTCCTGCTGAAGAACCCCGAATCACCGGCTTACCTGAGCTGGTTCGCGCCGAATTGGCGCCTTCGGGTGGGCGATTGCCGAACGCGCTTGGAGGCCGAGCGTTTGCTGCGCGACCTGAAGCCTCTTTACCCCGGCAGCTACATCGTGCCGGACGATATCGAGATGCCGCGCTGATCGGGTTCGGTTGAACGGGTCGCCTGCAAGAATGAGCTGCCCAAGAATGGTCGGCGACCTCTTGATCAAGGAATCAACCGGCACCCTGCCAGCCCTCAACCTGTCGTTGCGGCGATCGACGACCATCCCGCGACGGGCAACAACTACAGCTTGAATGCCTTCTTCACCGCGCCAAGGGCATTCAGCTCCTCCCACGGGAAGAGCTTCACTTTCACGGTGGTTCTCTGGTTCGCGTTGCTAAAGGTCTTGGTCACCACCTTGCTTTCGCGGCCCATGTGCCCATAGCTGGCGGTCTCGCTGTAGATGGGCGTGCGCAGCGCGAAACGTTGTTCGATGAAGTAAGGGCGCATGTCGAACTCCTTCAATCCGCTGATGGTCCTGGCGATCTGCCCGTCGCTCATCTTCACCTTGCTGGTGCCGTAGGTATTCACGTAGAAGCCGACGGGCCTGGCAACACCGATGGCATAGGCCACCTGCACGAGCACTTCATCGCACACGCCCGCAGCCACCAGGTGCTTAGCCACGTGTCGTGCGGCATACGCAGCGCTGCGATCCACCTTGCTGGGGTCCTTGCCGCTGAAGGCACCGCCCCCGTGTGCGCCCTTGCCGCCGTATGTGTCCACGATGATCTTGCGGCCGGTGAGGCCGGTATCGCCGTGCGGGCCGCCGATCACGAACTTGCCCGTAGGATTGATGTGGTACTTGATGTCCTTGCCGAAGAGGGCCTGCACGCGCTTGGGCAGCTGCTTCACCACGCGGGGCACCAGGATGTTGATCATGTCATCCTTGATCTTCGCGAGCATCCTGGCGTCCTTGTCGAAGTCGTCGTGCTGGGTGCTCACCACGATGGCGTCAATGCGCATCGGCTTGCCATCGTCAGCGTACTCGATGGTCACCTGGCTCTTCGCATCGGGGCGGAGGTAGGGCATCGTGCTGTTCTTCTCACGGCGGATCACGGCGAGCTCGCGCAGGAGCATGTGGCTGATCTCGAGCGGCAGAGGCATGTAGTTGTCGGTGTCGCGGCAGGCATAGCCGAACATCATGCCCTGATCACCGGCGCCCTGCTCCTCGGGCTTCTTGCGCTCAACGCCCATGTTGATGTCGGGGCTCTGCTCGTGAATGGCGCTGAGCACGCCGCAGCTGTGCGCTTCGAACATGTACTCGCTCTTGGTGTAGCCGATGCGTTCGATCACATCGCGGGCGATCTGCTGCACATCGAGGTAGGCCTTGCTCTTCACCTCGCCGGCGAGCACCACCTGGCCGGTGGTCACCAAGGTCTCGCACGCCACCTTGCTGCTGGGGTCGAAGGCGAGGAAGTGGTCGATGAGGGCATCGCTGATCTGATCGGCCACTTTATCGGGATGGCCTTCGCTGACGGACTCGGAAGTGAAGAGGTATGGCATCGGGGCTCGTGCTGTTTTGCGGGGCGCAAAGGAAACGTTTGCCGCCCAATGGATCAACAGATCACCTGCCCGTGAGCTCCTTGAACACTTCCTCCAGCCCGCGCTCGCTCTTCTGCAAGCCCAGCACCTTCAGCCCCTGCTTGACGGCGAACTCGAAGACAGCCGGCCGCACATCGGTTCCGGCATCGTGCGCGATGAGCCAGGTGTGGCCCTCCTTGCGCTTGGCATGGCGCACGCCGATCAGGCCCAACAGTTGATCCGCGGCGGGCGATCGGTCGAACTCCACTTCGATCACTTCTTGCTCATGACGCCGGGACCGCAAGCTGCTGGCCTTGTCATCCGCGACGATCCGGCCCTTGTCGATGATGATCACGCGGTCGCAGATGGCCTCGACTTCCTGCATGATGTGCGTGCTGAGCATCACCGTCTTCTCACGGCCGAGGTCCTTGATCAGCGCGCGGATGTCCACGAGCTGGTTGGGGTCGAGGCCGCTGGTGGGCTCGTCGAGGATGAGCACCTCGGGATCATGGATCAGCGCTTGCGCAAGCCCCACGCGCTGGCGGTAGCCCTTGCTCAACTGGCCCACGCGCTTGTGCTGCTCGGGGCCGAGGCCCACGCGGTCGATCAGGTCGTTCACCAACGAAGCGCGGTGCTTCAACCCATGCACGCCGGCCACGAAGTCGAGGTGCTCGCGCACGTACAGGTCGAGGTACAGGGGATTGTGCTCGGGCAGGTAGCCCACGCGGCGGCGCACCTCCATGCTCTTGGCGCGTGTGTCGAAGCCGCAGACCTCGGCCTCACCATCCGAAGGCGGGATGAAGCAGGTGAGGATCTTCATCATGGTGCTCTTCCCGGCGCCATTCGGTCCGAGGAAGCCCACCACTTCGCCTTTGCCGATGGAGAAGCTCACGCCGGCAAGCGCTTCCTGCTTCCCGTAGCGCTTGAAGACTTGGCGCACCGCGATGGACATGCGGCGAAAGTAGCTGGCTGCCTGGCGTGGGCCGTCACCATTCCCTGGTCGCGATCATCTCTTCCACGTCCGCATCGAAGCCGTACGCCTTGGCAATGGCATCGAATTCTGCGCCAAGCGCCTCGCGCGCGCCGGTTTCCAACTCGCTTCCACTGGCCTCGAACTCTTCCTGGAGCTCATTCAGCTGCATGGTGGCCTGCTGCGTTATGGCATACAAGCCCTCTAGGTCCTTGGGCTGCTCAGCCTCGATCCGATGACACATGTCAATCAGGATCTTCTTGCAGGCGTCGACGAGATGCGTTGGGTAGTATTCGTCGGCGTACATGTCGGCGAGAAGCGCACGGTCCCGAAGCGCCGGATTGGTCAAGCTCGATTGCTCCATTTCAGAGTTGGTTGAACAACTAATAGCGAGAATGGCTGTGAGCACCGCACTTCCTATGAAGGCCGCGGGACCCATGCCCTCACTCCTTCGTCACCGTCGCCGCCAAGTACTCCCGGTTCAGCCGCGCGATGTGCTCCAGGCTGATCCCCTTCGGGCATTCCACCTCGCAGGCGCCTGTGTTGCTGCAGTTGCCAAAGCCCTCCTTGTCCATCTGCTCCACCATGGCCAGGGCGCGGCGCTTCGCCTCGGGGCGGCCTTGCGGCAAGAGCGCGAGCTGCGAGACTTTCGCCGCGGTGAAGAGCATCGCCGAGCCGTTCGGGCAGGTGGCCACGCACGCACCGCAACCGATGCAGGTGGCGGCATCGAAGGCCTTGTCGGCATCGTCCTTCGGGATCGGCACCGCGTTGCCATCGACAAGGTTCCCGCTGGTGTTCACGCTGACGAATCCGCCAGCCGCTTGGATGCGATCGAAGGCGCTGCGGTTCGTCGCCAGGTCCTTGATCACGGGGAAGGCCGCGCTGCGCCATGGCTCCACGTAGCTGGCGTCACCATCCTTGAACTTGCGCATGTGCAGCTGGCAGGTGGTGATGCCGCGTCCCGGGCCGTGCGCTTCACCGTTGATGAAGAGGCTGCACATGCCGCAGATGCCTTCCCTGCAATCGTGGTCGAAGGCGATGGGGTCCTCGCCCTTGCGCACGAGATCGTCGTTGAGGACATCGAGCATCTCGAGGAACGACATGTCCTCGGAGACGTCGCTCACGGGGTAGTCGACAATCTTGCCTTTGTCGTTCGCGCCGTTCTGGCGCCAGATCTTCAGTGTCAGCTTCATGTTTCCCATCACTTGTAGCTGCGTTGCGTCAGTTTCACCTCTTCAAAAGCCAATGCCTCCTTGTGCAGGTTGGCCTTGCCCGGATCACCGGTCCATTCCCACGCGGCCACGTAGGCGTAATTGGCATCATCGCGCTTGGCCTCCCCCTGTTGGGGACCTTCGGTCTCCGCATACTCCTCGCGGAAATGGCCGCCGCAGCTCTCGTTGCGGTTCAGTGCATCCACGCACATCAATTCGCCTAGCTCGAGGAAATCGGCAACACGACCTGCCTTCTCCAATTCCTGATTGAACTCGTTCGCTTTGCCCGGCACGCGCACATCGCGGTAGAACTCATCGCGGATCCCGCGGATCTCCGCGATCGCTTCCTGCAAGCCCTGCGCGTTGCGCGCCATGCCGCATTTGTCCCACATCACCTTGCCCAAGCGGCGGTGGAACTCATCCACCGGCTTGCTGCCCTTGTTGTTAATGAAGTGATTGATTCGGTCCGTGACCTCCTTCTCGGCCGCATCGAACTCCGGGTGCTTGGTGTCGATGGGCCCGGTGCGGATGTCATCGGCGAGGTAATCGCCAACGGTGTAAGGGATCACGAAGTAGCCATCGGCGAGGCCTTGCATCAGCGCTGATGCGCCGAGGCGATTCGCGCCATGGTCGCTGAAGTTCGCTTCACCGAGCGCGAACAGGCCCGGCACCGTCGTCTGCAGGTTGTAGTCCACCCACAAGCCGCCCATGGTGTAGTGCACCGCCGGGTAGATCTTCATCGCGTGGTCGTATGGGTTCTCCCCGACGATGTTCTCGTACATGTCGAAGAGGTTCCCGTACTTCTCGCTCACGACCGCGCGGCCCAATTCGGTGATCTTCTCCTTGCTCGGGCTCTCGATCTTCAGGATGTTCGCCTGCTGCTTGCCGTAGCGCTCGATGGCCGCGCTGAAGTCCAGGTAGACGGCCTCACCGGTCTTGTTCACGCCGTAGCCCGCATCGCAGCGCTCCTTCGCGGCCCGGCTGGCGACGTCGCGCGGCACCAGGTTCCCGAAAGCCGGGTAGCGGCGCTCCAGGTAGTAATCGCGATCGGCCTCGGGGATGTCGCTGCCTTTCTTCCTGCCCTCGCGGATCGCCTTCGCGTCCTCGAGTTTCGCGGGCACCCAGATGCGGCCATCGTTGCGGAGCGACTCGGACATCAGCGTGAGCTTGCTCTGGTGCGTGCCGCTCACCGGGATGCAGGTCGGGTGGATCTGCGTGTAGCACGGATTGCCGAAGAAGGCGCCGCGCTTGTGCGCTTTCCACGCGGCGGTGACGTTGCTGCCCATGGCGTTCGTGCTCAGGAAGAACACGTTGCCGTAGCCGCCGGTGCACAGCAGCACGGCGTGCGCTCCGTGCCGTTCGATCTCACCGGTGATGAGGTTGCGGGCGATGATGCCACGCGCCTTGCCATCAACGATCACGACATCGAGCATCTCGTGCCGATCGAACATCTGCACAGCGCCCTTGCCCACCTGGCGCATCAGCGCGCTGTAGGCGCCGAGCAGAAGCTGCTGGCCGGTCTGCCCGCGGGCGTAGAAGGTCCGGCTCACCTGCACGCCGCCGAAGGAGCGGTTGTCCAAGAGTCCGCCGTAATCACGGGCGAAGGGCACGCCTTGCGCCACGCATTGGTCGATGATGTTCGCGCTCACCTCCGCCAACCGATACACATTGGCCTCACGGGCACGGTAGTCGCCGCCCTTCACGGTGTCATAGAACAGGCGGTAGGTGCTGTCGCCGTCGTTCTGGTAATTCTTGGCGGCATTGATCCCGCCCTGCGCGGCGATGCTGTGCGCGCGACGGGCGCTGTCCTGGAAGCAGAAGGCCTTCACGTTGTAGCCCATCTCTGCGAGGGACGCTGCGGCGGCGCCACCAGCGAGTCCGGTTCCCACCACGATCACATCGATGCGGCGCTTGTTGGCCGGCGCCACGATGCGCATGTGGCCCTTATGATAGGTCCACTTCTTGTCGATGGGGCCGGGAGGGATCTTGCTGTCTAATGCCATGTTCAGCGGTAGGTTGGGGGTTGCAGGTTGGCAATGGTCGCCGGTTGGGGCCAACCCCCGACTTCATCAACGTTCAACCTGGAACCGACGAGTGCCATGTGCGAAGGGCGCTAGCGATTAACGAACATCCAAACTGGTATCAGCGCGAAGAGGATCGGGACCACCACGCCGAAGAACACGCCCACGTTCTTTATCACGGGCGTGTAGCGCGGATGGTTGAGGCCAAGGCTCTGGAAGCTGCTCTGGAAGCCGTGGAGCAGGTGGAAAGCGAGCACCGCCATGGACACCACGTAGAGCGCGACGTACCACAACTCGGAGAAAGCTGCCGCGACCACGGCGTAGAGGTCCTTGTTGCCATCGGCATCGAGGCCAAGGGCGCCCCAGTGCATCTCGTACCAGAAGCCCTTCATGTGGATGACCAGGAAGACAAGGATCAGTGTGCCCAGCAGGGCCATGTTGCTGCTGGCCCAGCTGCGGTTAGAACCGGCGTTCTCCTTCGCGTAACGCACCGGGCGCGCCTTTCGGTTCTGGATCGCGAGCAGGATGCCGTCGAAGGCGTGGAAGAGGATGCTGAAATAGAGCAGGTAGCTCACGGCCTTCACCACCGGGAAGGTGGTCATGAACTTGGCGTAGGCGTTGAACTTCAACTGGCCCTCCGGGCTCATGTCCAACAACTGGAGGTTGCCCGCGAGGTGTGCGATCAGGAAAACGGAAAGGAAAAGGCCCGTGAGGGCCATCCAGTACTTCTTCGCGAGTGAGGAACCAAGGATCGCTGATCGTGCCATGATGCTCTAGCAACAACGAACGGGGTGGAAGCGTTCGCGGCGGCGAATGTAGAAGCCTGCGCCGAACGGGTTCCTGCCAATCGGCAGGAGTTCTCAGTCATTCCGGTGGATCCAGCCATCCTCGCGGATGGTGATCAGGGCCTCAGGCGCATCAGCCTGGGTCAATTCAATCACCTCCTTCACGGCCCGCCCCTGCTCATCGGGCACTGGTCCGCCCTCTCCTTCCTGCTTGATGGCGATCAACCGGCCATCGATGAAGCGGCCCGTGCGATCAACGCGGACGCGCGCAATGGGCGCCACGCCATTGTGGCCGCTGAGGTTGAAGCGCGCGTAGGTGGCGAAGTTGCCGAGGCTGTATGCGATGAAACGGTCCTTGTAGAGGTCGATCGCGCGGGTGATGTGCGGGCCATGGCCGAAGACGATGTCCGCACCGGCATCGATCACGGCACGAGCGAAGGCATGTGGATCGCCGCGGTTCTCGCCGAGGAACTCCTCGTTCATCTTCATGATGTGCCGGTGGCCCTTGCCCTCGGCGCCGCCATGGAAGGAGACGATCACGATGTCGCTCACGCTGTCGAGCCCGGCCACGATCGCCTTGGCGCCTTCGATGTCGCGGAAGTCAGCCGTGCCGGAGTTGGGCGCGAAGGCGCAGAAGCCGTAGCGCACGCTATCGAGCGAGAACACCACGCTCGGGCGCGAGAGCAGGCCAGCGTTGTGCAGCCCCAACGAATCGAGCACGCGCCTCGTGGCCATCCGGCCCGGCTCACCGAAATCGCCGACGTGGTTGTTGGCCACGCTGAGCACATCGAAGCCGGCATCCTTCAAGTAAACGGCATAGCGCTCTGGTGACCGGAACACATAGCAGCTTGCCGGGTCCTTGCACTGCTTGGGATGACCGGGTCCATCGAGGAGCACGCCTTCGAGGTTCCCGAAGGTGAGGTGCGCATCACGCAGGATCGAATCCACTGGTGAGAGCAGGTCCTGTCCGTCGTTGGGCGGCAGGTAGCCGGCATCCGGATAGTTGGTGCCGAGCATGATGTCGCCCACGCCGATGACCACGATCGTGTCGTTGCGCAGGGTGTCGGGCGGCACGCTATCATGCGCGAGCACAATGGACGATTCCGCTTGGATCGACGAGGCATCAAGGGGCGGCTCGATCGGTTTGCGCGGCCTTGCGATGCGACCGGCCTTCATGAAGCGCTTGGTGTAATAGTCAACAGCGGCGAGCGTGTCGTAGCGGATGCCGCGATGGCAGCTGTGCAGCATGCAGATGTCGCCCTTCTCGGTCACGCTGGCCACCATGGCCACATGGCCCACGCGGTCCTTGCGCGCGTCGCGGCCCTTGAAGAAGAGCAGATCGCCGGGGGCGACTTCCGCTCGATCGATGGTCGGCACCGTGGCCGCCATACCGGCCGAAGAACGCGGCAGCGCCATGCCATGCCGGCCGTACAGATGGCAGACGAAGCCGCTGCAATCGAGCACGCCGGCGTCCTTGGCCTTGTACCGGTATGGCTTGCCCAGGTAGTTCTCGCCAAGGGCGACGATCGAATCGGCCATGGAAGCCGGCATCGGCCCCGGTGGCTGTGCGCGCAGGGTCAATGGCACTGCGGCCATGCAGAGCTGAGCGATGCGGGCCGCGCTGATCATGCGGCGAAGCTACCCTCGCGGGAACGACCTCAAGGGGGCTCCGTGACCAGCGCAACGTGTTTTCACACCTCGCTCAAAGGCCAGCGTTCAGCAATCTGCCGCTGTCGATGAGCTTATGCAGGGATGGCCGCTCCAGCGTGTTGCGGATGGCCTCCACATGGTTCATGTTGTGGCAATCGCTGCCAAGCAATTCGTAGGCGCCCGCATCGATCAGGCGCTCCGCGATCTCCTTCGCCGGACGGCCATAAGCCCCCGCGAGCGCCACGAGGTTCAACTGGAAGAGCACGCCGCGGTCCTTCAGACTCTCATACTTGGGGAAGTCGTTGTGCCAATAGGCGTAGCGCTCCGGATGCGCGAGCACGGGCCTGTAACCCTGTGTCTGCATCTGGAAGATGAGCGAGAGCAGCACCTGCGGCTCGCTGATGAAGGGCAGCTCGAAGAGCAGGAGCTTATCGCCGAAGGTGAGCACCTCGCCCTCCATCACCTTGCGCTCCAGGTCGTGGTCGAGGTAGTACTCGGCAGCTGCATCCACCTCGATCTCCAATCCCTGCCGCTTCACCTCCACGCGCAGCTTCTGCAGCCCGCCGAGGATGATCTCCGGCGAGTTCTTGTACCCATCGGCCATGCTGTGGGGCGTGGTGATCACCTTGCGGTAGCCGAGCCCGTGCATGGCATGCAGCAGCTCCATGCTCTGCTCCAGGTTCTGCGCGCCGTCGTCGATGCCCGGGATGAAGTGCGAATGCACATCGCAGCGGAGCACGGAGAGGTCCGCTGGGCCGAGCGCGGGCTCCTTCTTGCCGAATAGACCGCTGAATAGCCCCATCAGTGCTGCGCGTAGTGCGCCGCGTAATACTGCTGGTAGGCGCCGCTGGTGACATGATCGAGCCACTCGGTGTTGGCCAGGTACCAATCCACGGTGCGCTCCAGGCCCGCTTCGAAGGTGATGCTCGGCCTCCAGCCCAGCTCGCGTTCGATCTTGCCGGCGTCGATCGCGTAGCGCAGGTCATGCCCGGCACGATCGGTGACGTAGGTGATGAGCTTGGCGCTCTCCCCTTCGGAACGACCAAGCTTCTTGTCCATGATCGAGCAGAGCAGATGCACCAGGTCGATGTTCTTCCATTCGTTGTGCCCGCCGATGTTGTACGTCTCACCGTTCCTGCCCGTGTGGAAGATGGCGTCGATGGCGCTCGCATGATCCTCCACCCAGAGCCAATCGCGCACGTTCTCGCCCTTGCCGTAGACCGGCAGCGGCTTGCTGTTGCGGATGTTGTTGATCATGAGCGGAATCAGCTTCTCCGGGAAGTGGTGGCTGCCGTAATTGTTGCTGCAGTTGCTCACCACGAAGGGCAGCCTGTACGTGTTGCCGTACGCGCGCACGAAATGGTCGCTGGCAGCCTTGCTCGCGCTGTAAGGACTCTGCGGATCGTAGGGCGTGGTCTCCAGGAAGAGGCTGTCGTCGTGCAATGAGCCGTAGACCTCATCGGTGCTCACGTGATAGAAACGCTTGCCTTCCATGTCGCCCTTCCACGCCTCCTTCGCCGCATTGAGCAGGGTCACCGTGCCGAACACGTTGGTGCGCACGAAAGCCAGCGGATCGGTGATGCTGCGGTCCACATGGCTCTCGGCGGCGAGGTGGATGATGCCATCGATCCTGTGCTCCTTGATCACCCTGGCCACCGCATCCGCATCGCAGATGTCCGCTTTCACGAAGGTGTAGTTCGGAGCATGCTCGATGTCGCGAAGGTTCTCCAGGTTGCCCGCATAGGTGAGCGCATCGAGGTTGACGATGCGGTACTGCGGATACTTGTTCACGAAGCGGCGCACCACATGGCTGCCGATGAATCCGGCGCCGCCGGTGATGAGGATGTTGCGTTGCATGTGGAAAGATTAAGCCGCAGAGGCGGAGAGGCGCAGGGGATTCGGCCCAGGATCGATCTGAATCCGGTTCATGTTGACTTCTCTGCGTCTTTGCGACTCTGCGGCCATTCACTCACAGGCTCCAGTAGTTCAGGTCCTTGATCTTCTTACGGAATACGCCCTTCAGGTCCACCAGCACGCCTTTCGGCTTCAGCATGCCTTTGAACCAAGCCTCGTCCTTGCTGGCGTACTCGCTGTGGTTCACGGCCACGATGATGGCATCGTAGGGGCCTTTCATCTCAGGCGCCAGTTCGTAGCCGTACTCGTGCTTCACCTCGGCGGCATCGGCATGCGGGTCGGTCACGTCCACCGCGCAGCTGAAGCTCTTGAGCTCCTTCACCACGTCGGCCACCTTGCTGTTGCGGATGTCCGTGACATTCTCCTTGAAGGTGGCGCCCATCACCAGGATGCGCGCATCGGCGGGGTTCGTGCCGGCAGCGATCACCTTCTTCACGGTCTGCTTGGCCACGTAGCCGCCCATGCTGTCGTTCACGAAGCGGCCGCTGTCGATGATCTGCGCGTGGTAGCCCAGCTCCTTCGCCTTGTACACGAGATAGTACGGATCGACGCCGATGCAGTGGCCGCCCACGAGGCCCGGCTGGAAGCGGAGGAAGTTCCACTTGGTGCCGGCCGCCTCGAGCACATCGTAGGTATTGATGCCCATGCGGTTGAAGATGATCGAGAGCTCGTTGGTGAGGGCGATGTTCACGTCGCGCTGCGTGTTCTCGATGATCTTGCTCGCTTCGGCCACCTTGATGCTGCTGGCGCGGTGCACGCCGGCCTTCACCACCAGCTCATACACCTGGGCGATGATCTCGGCGCTCTCCGGGTCGCAGCCGCTGCTCACCTTCACGATGGTCTCGAGCGTGTGCTCCTTGTCGCCGGGGTTGATGCGCTCGGGCGAGTAGCCCACCTTGAAGTCGTCCACGAACTTCAGGTTGCTCAAGCGCTCGAGCAGGGGCACGCAATCCTCTTCGGTGCAGCCAGGGTAAACGGTGCTCTCGTACACCACGTAGTCGCCTTTCTTCAGCACCTGGCCCACGGTACGCGTGGCGCCCAGCAGCGGGCCGAGGTCGGGGATGTTCTGCTGATCGATCGGCGTGGGCACGGCCACGATGAAGAACTCCACATCCTTCAGGTCGCTGATGTCCGCGGAGAAGTGGATGTCGCAGCCCATGAAGTCCTCCGGCGGCAATTCATTGCTCGGGTCCTCGCCCCGGCGCATCATGTCCACGCGCTTCTGGTTGATGTCGAAGCCCACCACCTTGATGCGGCGCGCGAAGGCCAGGGCGATGGGGAGGCCTACGTAGCCCAGGCCGATCACGGCGAGCTTGGCTTCCTTCTTCAGCAGTCGGTCATACAGGTTGTTCATCCCTTTTCTCGTAGATGCGTTCGATGATCTCCACCACCTTGAGGCCCTCGAGGGCATTGGTGGTGAGCGTTGTCCTTCCTTTCAGCGTATCCACCACGTTCTCGATGATGAAGCCGTGGTTGTTGGCGCTGCCCTTGTAAGCGCCGTAGTCGTTGGCGGGATTCGTCGGGGCCAGCTCGGGCATAGCGTAATCGGCGATGTGGCAGTGCTCCACCTGATCCATGTACTGACCGCCGATCTTCACGCTGCCCTTGGAGCCGATGATGGTCATGCTGCTCTCCAGGTTCTTGTCCCACACCGCCGTGCTGTAGTTGATGCAGCCCATGCCGCCGTTTCGCAGGCGGAAGCTCACGATGCCGGTGTCCTCGAAGGCGGTGAGGCCCTGGTGCGCGAAATCGGCGAAGCGGCCCTCGATGTCGGTGATGTCGCCGAAGAGCCAGTAGAGGATGTCGACGAAGTGGCTGAACTGCGTGAAGAGCGTGCCGCCATCGAGATCGGCGGATCCCTTCCAGGTGCCCGGCTTGTAATAGCGTGCATCGCGGTTCCAGTAGCAGTTCACCTGCACCAGGTGGATGTCGCCCAGCAGGCCTTGGTCCACCACGCCCTTGATCCATTGGCTCGGCGGCGAGTAGCGGTTCTGCATCACGCCGAACACGGTGCGATGCATGCGCAGCGCGGTATGGATCACCGCCTCCCCGCTCGCCTTCGTCAGTGCCATGGGCTTCTCGCACACCACGTGCTTGCGCGCCTCCAGGGCCTTGATGCTCTGCGACGCATGCAGTCCATTGGGCGTGCAGATGTTCACCACCTCGATGCCCGGCACAGCTGCAAGCATGGCGTCCATCTCATTGAAGAAAGGGGCATCGAGGGCCTCGATGCCGAGCTCAGTCCTGGGCCGGGTGTCGCACAGCGCCACCAGCTCGCACTCCGGGTGCCGCTGGATCATCTCCGCGTGCCGCTTGCCGATGTGGCCGCAGCCCACCACGGCGAACCTGATCTTCTGTTCCAAGGGCGTGGGCATGGCTCAAGCGATGCGTGTCACGCGCCCGTTCTTCAGTTCGTAGCGCTGACCGCTCTCCGGGCATACGGCCTCGCTGCCCTCACCGAATTTCAGCTTGTGCCCGAACTCGCTCATCCAACCGGTCTGTCGAGCGGGATTGCCCACCACCAGCGCGTAGTCCGGAACCTCCCTCGTCACCACCGCGCCTGCGCCGATGAAGGCGTAGCGGCCGATGTCGTGCCCGCAGACGATGGTGGCATTGGCCCCGATGGAAGCGCCCTTCTTCACAAGCGTGCGAAGGTATTGGTCCCTCCGGGCCACGGCGCTGCGCGGATTGATGACGTTGGTGAACACGCACGAAGGGCCGAGGAAGACATCGTCCTCGCACTCCACGCCCGTGTAGATGCTCACGTTGTTCTGCACCTTCACGTTGTTGCCCAGCTTCACCTGCGGGCTCACCACGACGTTCTGGCCGATGTTGCAGCGCTCACCGATCACGCAGCCTGGCATGAGGTGCGAGAAGTGCCAGATGCGCGTGCCCTCTCCGATGGAGCAGCCCTCGTCGACGATGGCGGTGGGGTGGGCGGTGTAGGGCATGGCGAAGGGGCCGCGAATGTACCGAAGGGAGTGGGACGACAGCGGCTAGACAGCCGAGGCTGGCCATACACGTCTATTCGCTAGTTTCACAAACCCATGAAGGCAAATCTCATTTCTCTGGTCGCCGCATTCGCGGTTAGCTCGGGTGCATCGGCGCAGCAGTGGCTGGCGCCGGGAGCGTGTTGGGACTTGGTTGGTGAGCACATTGGACAAACGCTTTACCGGTATCGCTACGTTGGCGACACGGTCCTTGGCGGATATGAGGCCCAAGCGGTACACTATACACTGCAGGATATCACGTTGCAAGGGCCTGTATCGCCGGTGTTCATGCAGTTCTATCGTATGGAAGGCTCGGCCGTAATGTCCATCTGTGGTGGCCTGTTTTGCCCGCCCGATGCAGTCTGGGATACGCTTCTTTGGTTGGGTTCGCCCGGTGATCGGTGGATGGGGGATGATGTTGATCCCGTTTGCTATCCGCTTGGCGTGATAGAGATCCAGGATACGGGCCACGTGATCATCCAAGGGCTATCGTTACGAACGTGGGACATTGCGTACCTCGATGAGAATGGTGTTCCAATTCCTGAATCAGCGCTACCGAATTTCGGAGACTCGCTCGGGATCATCGAGCGCGTGAGGTGGAACCTGTCTCCGCCGCCTCAACCCTGTGAAGGCCCTATAATTGACTACTTCTGGTTCACGCGCACCCACTACTCGGATGTGGACATCAGCCTACCGGAGGGAAGTACCTGCGATATCATCACGAGCGCTTCCGAGCGATCGGACTTCCAGCTATTCGCTGTTGTACCAAACCCTTGCACCGATCACTTCATTCTCAACAACACCACGCCCATCACAATCGCAGTTCGCGATGCGCTTGGGAGAATCCTTCAATCCGAACTACGGCTGGATCCGCGCGAGCCGGTAAGCACGGAGGAATGGCCGAGCGGGACCTATTTCGTGAGCGTCACCGGCCCACATGGCTCGCATCATGTCCTCCGCTGGGTGAAGCAGTAGCCCTACTTCCTCACATACCCCTCGAAGCTGAAGTGCTCCTTCTCGTTGAGCTCTTCCTTCGTCAGTGACTTGAAGTAGTCGTAGGTGATCTTCAGGCCTTCTGCGCGGGCCACTTTCGGCTCCCAGCCGAGCAGCTTGCGCGCCAGCGTGATGTCCGGCTGGCGCTGCATGGGGTCATCCTGCGGCAGCGGCTTGTACACCACTTTCTGCGTGGTGCCGGTGAGCTTGATGATCTCCTCGGCGAACTGCGCGATGGTGATCTCGCTGGGATTGCCCACGTTCACCGGACCGGCGTAATCGCTCAGAAGAAGCCGATAGATGCCTTCGACCAGGTCCTCGACGTAGCAGAAGCTGCGCGTCTGCGAGCCATCGCCGAACACGGTGAGGTCCTCGCCGCGCAGGGCCTGTCCGATGAAGGCGGGCAGCACGCGACCGTCGTTGAGGCGCATGCGCGGACCATAGGTGTTGAAGATGCGCACGATGCGCGTCTCCAGCCCGTGGTAGGTGTGGTAGGCCATGGTGATGGCCTCCTGGAAGCGCTTCGCTTCGTCGTACACGCCGCGCGGGCCGATGGGATTCACGTGGCCCCAGTAGCTCTCCGTTTGCGGATGCACCTGCGGATCGCCGTACACCTCACTGGTGCTGGCCACGAGGATGCGCGCGCCCTTCGCCTTCGCCAAGCCAAGCAGGTTGTGCGTGCCCAATGAACCCACCTTCAGGGTCTGGATGGGGATCTTCAGGTAATCGATCGGCGAGGCCGGTGAAGCGAAGTGCAAAATGTACTTCAGCTCGCCGGGCACGTGCACGAACTTGGAGACGTCGTGGTTGTAGAACTCGAATTGCTCCAGCTTGAAGAGGTGCTCGATGTTCTTGAGCCGCCCGGTGATGAGGTTGTCCATGCCGATGACATGGTAGCCCTCCTTGATGAAGCGATCGCAGAGGTGCGAGCCGAGGAAGCCAGCAGCACCGGTGATGAGGACTCTTTCTCGTGGCATGATCGGGTGATTAGATGATCAGTGAATCAGAAAATGGATTCGCACTCTTCCGCTGATCATCTGATTGCCTGACCATCTGATCTTCTTGATCGGCGTTCAGGCATTCGCCTTCACCGGCACGTTCACAGGCTGGCGACCCACGATCACGTACTGGAATCCGAGCTTCTCCATCTCGTCCAAGTCGTAAAGGTTGCGGCCATCGAAGATCACCTTCTCCTTGAGCAGCTCACCCAGGCGCTTGAAATCCGGCGTGCGGAAGAGCGCCCATTCGGTGGCGATGATCAGCGCGTCGGCGCCCTTCAGCGCTTCGTACTCATCCTTCGCGAAGCTCATCTTATCGCCCTTCAGCTTCTTCACGTTGGCCATGGCCTCGGGGTCGAAGGCGGTGACGGTGGCTCCCGCGGCAACGAGCTCATCGATCACATACAGTGCCGGTGCTTCGCGGATGTCGTCGGTATCGGGCTTGAAGGCGAGGCCCCAGAGGGCGAAGTGCTTGCCGGTGAGGTCGCCGAAGTGCTTCTTGATCTTGGGGATGATCGAGGTCTTCTGGTCCTCGTTCACTTCCATCACGGCCTTGATGATCTGGAACTCGTATCCGGCGTCGTTGCCGCTCTTCGCGAGGGCCTGCACATCCTTGGGGAAGCAGCTGCCTCCGTATCCGATTCCGGGGAAGAGGAAGCGCTTGCCGATCCGGCTGTCCGTGCCGATGCCGATGCGCACCTTGTCCACGTCGGCGCCTACGCGCTCGCAGAAGTTCGCGATCTCGTTCATGAACGTGATCTTGGTGGCGAGGAAGGCGTTGGCGGCGTACTTGGTGAGCTCGGCGCTGCGCTCGTCCATGAATATGATGGGGTTGCCCTGGCGCACGAAGGGCTTGTAGAGGTCCTCCATCACCTTCTGTGCGCGGGGGCTGCTGGTGCCCACCACCACGCGGTCGGGCTTCAGGAAATCATCGACGGCGAATCCTTCGCGCAGGAACTCCGGATTGCTCACCACATCGAACAGGTCCTCCTTGGCGTGCTTGGCCAGCGCGGCATGCACTTTCTCCGAAGTGCCCACGGGCACGGTGCTCTTGTCCACGATCACCTTGTAGTCGGCGATGATCTTCCCCAGGTCATCGGCCACGCCCAGAACATACTTCAGGTCGGCACTGCCGTCTTCGCCGGGCGGCGTCGGTAATGCGAGGAAGATGATCTGCGCGTCCTTGATCGCGCTGGCCAGGTCGGTGGTGAAGTGCAGGCGGCCCTGGCGGATGTTGCGCTCGAAGAGCACATCGAGGTGCGGCTCGTAGATGGGCACTTTGCCTTCTTTCATCATCTGCACCTTGCTGGCGTCGATGTCCACGCAGATCACGTGGTTGCCGGTCTCGGCGAAGCAGGTTCCTGTGACGAGGCCTACGTATCCTGTTCCTACTACTGCGATGTTCATTCCGTCCTTGGAGGTTGATGGTTGAAGGTTTGGCGGTTGGGGGTTGCAGGCAGGCGAACTGCTGACTGCCCCTGCCTACTGCCTACTTCCATTCTGAAAGAAAGCCTTAACGGCTGAGGTGATGTGCGCCAGCTGCTGCTCGTCGAGCTCCGTGCTCATGGGCAGTGAGAGCACTTCATGGGTGATGGATTCGGTCACGGGCAATGATCCTTCCGCGAAGCGGGCGGTCTTGTACGCGTTCTGCAGGTGGCAGGGTACGGGGTAATAGATCATGGCGGGCACGCCGTGCTTCTCGAGGTGCTCTTTCAGCGCGTCCCGCTTGCCACCGGACACCTTCAGCGTATATTGGTGGAACACATGTGAACTGCGCTTGCTCCGCTCCGGGATGCTGAGTCCAGGGATGCCCGAGAACGCGGCATCGTAAGCGGAGGCAGCGCGGTTGCGCGCCGCTGCATACGCATCAAGCCGACGCAGCTTGATCCGAAGGATGGCGGCCTGCATGCTGTCCAATCGGCTGTTCACGCCCACCACCTCGTGGTAGTAGCGCACGTCGCTTCCGTGATTGCACACGCGGCGGACCTTCTTCGCCAGCTCGTCGTCGTTGGTGAAGATGGCCCCGCCATCGCCGTAGCAGCCCAGGTTCTTGCTCGGGAAGAAGCTGGTGGTGCCGATATGGCCGATGGTACCGGCCCTCCTCTTCGATCCGTCGCTGAAGGCGTAGTCGCTGCCGATCGCCTGGCAGTTGTCCTCGATCACGGAAAGGCCGTGCTCCTTGGCGATGGCCATGATCGGCTCCATGTCGGCGCTTTGCCCGAAGAGGTGCACGGGCACGATGGCCTTCGTCCTCGGCGTGATCTTGCGCTTGATGTCTTCTGGGTCGATGTTGAAGGTGCCGGGCTGCACATCGGCGAACACGGGCGTGAGGCCCAGGAGGCCGATCACCTCTACCGTGGCCACGAAGGTGAACGAAGCGGTGATCACTTCATCGCCGGGCTTCAGGCCCAGCGCCATCATGGCGATCTGCAGCGCATCGGTGCCGTTGGCGCAGCCGACCACGTGCTTGGCGCCGAGGAAGGCCGAAAGCTCCCTCTCAAGGTCCTTCACCTCAGGGCCGTTGATGAAGGCGGCCGTCTCCATCACGCGCAGCACTGCGGCATCCACCTCCCCTTTGATGGCGTGGTACTGGCTCACCAGATCCACCATCTGGATCGGCTTCATCGGGGTCTTGGTCTGCATGCGTGCCGGGTTCGGTGAAAGCGGCGCCGAAGATAGAGCGCGACCGTTGCGAGCAACGCCGCGCGAACAAGCGCCCGCCCCGGTCCGCGCTACTTTCGCCGCACGCTACCCGGCGCCTCCCGACGCATGCGCATCCTCCTGCTCCAATTGGTACTCCTGCACGCCGCAGCTCGCGCTCAGGAGCTGAAGAGCATCCACCAAGCGGCCATCCCCTTGGTCAGCGTGCAAGTGGGCTATGCGCACCAATGGCCAGGCGGCGACCTGGCCTTGCGCTTCCGCGATAACAGCAATCTGGGACTTGCCGTTTGGCGCAAGGGCGAATCGAATTGGCTGATCGGGGTCGAAGGCAGTTTCCTCTTCGGCAACAAGGTGGTCGAGCCGGGCATACTGGGCAATGTGATCAACAGTGCCGGGCAAGTGGTTGACCAGGATGGCATCATGGCCGATGTGTTCCTGCTGCAGCGCGGCTGGACGGTCTTCGGTGTTGCCGGAAAGCTCCTGCCGGTGATCGGTCCCAACCCCAATAGCGGCCTGGTGCTGAAAGCAGGCGTCGGCTACATGCGCCATAAGGTGCGGGTGCAGACGCAGAAGAACGTTGTGCCGCAGCTCGAGGACGACTATCTCGAAGGCTATGACCGCCTCACCGCCGGGCCCGCCGCGCTGGGCTACCTGGGCTACCAGCACTTCGGCAAGCGGCGCTTCGTGAACTACCACATCGGTGCGGAGGTCATGGCCGGGTTCACGCAGCCGCTGCGCGCTTTCAACTTCGACACGGAGCAGGCCGACAGTGGAGATCGCTTCGACCTGCTCACCGGGATCCGCGCCGGACTGAGCCTGCCCATTTACCGCAAGCCCGACGAGAAGTTCCGCTATTGAATGGCCACCCTCCTCCATCTGGGCGTTGGGCTCTATCATCTCCTGATCCGCGCAGCGGCGCTCTTCTCGCCGAAGGCAAAGGCTTGGGTCAATGGCCGGAAAGGCATTTGGGATCGCCTTTCAGCGAAACGCGATGCGCTTCAAGGTTGCATCTGGATGCACTGCGCGAGCGTGGGTGAATTCGAGCAAGGGCTGCCGGTGCTCGAGGCCCTGAGGCGCGATCGGCCCAAAGCTCCGGTTCTGATCACCTTCTTCAGCCCAAGCGGCCACCAAGCGCGTAAGAGCCTTTCATGGGCCACGCATGTCGAGTATCTCCCAGCGGATGGACGACGGAACGCGGAACGATTCGTTCAGCTGGTGCGGCCGAGCCTTGTGCTCTGGGTGAAGTACGAGTTCTGGCCGAGCTGGCTCATGGGCCTTCGATCGAAGTCCATTCCAATATTCTTGATCTCAGGGATCTTCAGGCAAGAGCAGGCCTTCTTCCGCTGGTACGGCTCAGCGCACCGGTCAATGCTGCGCTGTTTCACCCGCCTCTTCGTGCAGGATGAGAGGTCGAGGGCCCTGCTCCATCGGATCGGGGTCGACGACGTCACCGTAAGCGGTGATACAAGGTTCGACCGCGTGGATGAGATCGCACGAGAAGGCGCGCGCTTGCCGATCGGACAAGCCTTCCACCGCGCCATGGATGCGCCTGTGCTGATCGCAGGCAGCACCTGGCCTGCGGATGAGGCCGTGATCGCGGATGCGCTGCGCGGCATGCCCAATGCCCCGCGATTGATGATTGCCCCGCATGAGCCATCGGCTGCTGCCTTGCGCAGCATCGAGCAGCGCTTGCCGCGCCCCGTGGTGCGCTGGAGCGAACTGGAGGCGGTGCTGAACGGCGCCTCGGCGGAGCGATCGCAGGCCGTGCCGCCGGATGAGGACCCGCTCTTCGCGCGCACCCTGCTCGTCGACCGGATGGGCATGCTTGCGCGCTTGTACCAGCACGCCGACATCGCCTATGTGGGAGGCGGGTTCAGCGATGGCATACACAGCATCCTCGAAGCGGCGGCCTGGGGCAAACCGGTGGTCTTCGGGCCGCGCCACACCAAGTTCGCCGAGGCTGCGGGCCTGATCGAAGCGGGCGGCGGCTTCGAGGTGATCAACGCGGAGCAGCTGCGCGCAGTGCTCACGCGGCTGCTGGCGGACCGTTCAGCGCGCGATGCAGCGGCGGCCGCGGCGCTCGGTTATGTGCGCGACCGCGTGGGCGCCACAGGGCGCATCATGAGCGGCATCGGTGCGGCCTGATCACTTCTTCACATCCTTCGAGAGATCGATGCGCACTGGCAGGTAGCGCGCAACGCCCATGGCATCGGCGCCGAAGGCCAGGTACTGGTCCTTACCGCTCCGCACCAAGTCCCAGCCGCCGATGAAGTCGCGGGCGACATCGCCCCGGAGCACCACTTTCGTACGGAAGCCTCCCTTGTCGTCGAAGAAGGCATAGACCGAATTGGGCTTGCCGGGATCCTTCGGGCTGATTCGTTCCTTGAGCTTGCGCTGCTCGGCCAACTCGTCGCTGTCAATCAGGAAAAGGTACAGCTGCTTATCGAACACCGTGGCCAGCAGCTTTCCGGTGACCGCGCTTCCGGTGATGGCCCAGCGCCGGTAAAGCGTGCTCCATTGCTGGTTCCAATCCTTATCGAGGCTGCGGGCCAGCACGGGGCCATGGTAGTAGGTGCGGCGCGCCCGGCGCGTCTCGCCATCGATGCGTGAGACCGTGAAGCCCACCTCATTCACGATGTACCAGCCGCCATCGCCGCGCTCGAGCAGGTCAACCACGTCGGTGACCCAGTCGAGGCGCTTCTCCGACTTCTTCTTCTTCCCTTCCTCATCATCATCGTCCTCCGCCACCTCGCTCGCTTCGTTGCGCTCGGAGATCTCCTCGTCGCTGAGGGGCTCGCCGGTGAAGGGCAGCCAGCGCGCAGGCAGGCTGCCGGTGCTATCAGGCTCCATGGTGGCGATGAAGTTGCCTTCGAGCTTTCCGCTGCCTTCGCCATTGGTGGCGTAGATGCCCGCCCAAACGATGCCCTTGCCGAAATCGCGCAGGATGCCGCCGGTGGGCTGGGAGCCATCGGGCAGCCCAACCGGCATCGGGGCGATGTCACCCGCATCGAACCGATAGAGCACGGTCTCATAGGTGAATGCTCCGCCACCATACGGTCGGCCCTTCGCGCGGAAGCGCAGGAGCGCATAACCCACGCCTTTCGAATCGATCGCGGCATCGAGAAGCTCCGTGCGCTCGGCCCGGGCATCGATGCGGAGCACATGCTGCCAAACCGCATTCATCTGCCGGTCAACGGCAGTAAGGAGCCGAAACGCGCCGCCATCCGGATCCACCATGTGGGGCCCGCAGATCACCAGGTGGCTCGAGTCATGCGCGGCGAAGGCGCGAAAGCGGTCCCGGGTCAGGGTCCCGGGCTTCACCACGGTTGTGTTGAACACCTTGGCTTGCACGGGAAAGGAGCAGATGGGGTCGAACGAAGGCGGCGGCTTGGTGAGGTGCGGATCGAGGTACTGGTAAAAGAGGGAGACGTCCTCGTCGCGGCGGTTGCGAGCGATCATCACCGGCTTGCCGTTGTACCACACGAGGTCGTCAAGGAAGAGCTGCTCCTGGCCCATCCGTTTCATGGCAGGCTCCATGCTGCGCTCGTGGATGAGCTTCTCGTAATCGTACACATCGATTCGGGGACCTTTCTTGACATGGCTCCGCGCGTCGAACTCCGGGCTCCGCATCACCATCACCGCTGTCGGGCTGCTGCGGAATACCGATTGCGGCATCATCACGGCATCGGATTTCTGCTCCGGGGCGAGGCGCACGCGCACCTTCACTTTGTCCTCGGGCTTGGTCTGGGCAAGGGCTGCGGCAGGCAGCATCAGCAAGGCCATCAGCAGGCCGGTCAAGGATCGATTCATCACCAGGTCTTTTGCGTGGGGCGTGAAAGTAGGGCGCCGCCTTCGGCCAGCACCGTGCCAAGGGTCAGCGCAGCTTGGGATTGCCGGTATGCCGATGCGCATCCCGCGCGGCCTTCTGGGCCATGCGGCGCTCCCATGCCGCCTGAAGATCGGTGCCCGTCTGGTTCGCGAGGCAGAGCACCACGAAAAGCACATCGGCCAGCTCCTCACCAAGGTCCCTGGCCCTATCGCTCTCCTTCTCGCTTTGCTCCCCAAAGCGACGGGCCATGATGCGGGCCACCTCCCCCACCTCCTCCGTGAGCATGGCCATATTGGTGAGCGGGTCGAAATAGCGCACGCCGTGGGCCGCGATCCACGCATCCACCTCATCCGCAAGGCGTCTTACAGGGGGCTTGCTCCTTAAATCAGAAACCCTAGCTTCGCTTTCCATGATCGGCCGATTTTTCAACAAAGGTGTGTGGCTTGCCGTGAATCAGGCGCTGCGTGTCCTTGCTGTCGGGCTATTGCTGCTCGGGGTCAACGAGCACGCCGTCGCGCAAGACCTTGTGCAAGCAGCGGTTGACGGATTGCAGGATGGCGAGCACGCGCGCTCGGCAAGCCAGCTCATTCAGCAGCAACCCGAGGTGCTCATGGCGCGCTTCGATGTCCGCACGCGCAACATGATGCTCCATGTGACGGAAAGCGCCTCAATCACCCGGAATCAGATCAACGCGTTGCTCGCGCCATTGGGTTTGCAGGTCCGCTGCTACAGCCGCGGCGCAGCGCGTGATACCCCGTTCCGGCATGTGAATGCAGAAGAATGCGGCGATCCATTGCCGCTTGACCGATGATGAGCAAGCGCCATAGCCAGCTCCTTGCACCAGGCATATTCCCCGGCATGCGGGCGATGATGCTGATTGGGGCCCTGTTCGGCGCTTCTGCGGGCTGGTCACAGTGCACCAACCTAACCGCCTTCGGCACAGTAACGGCTCCAACGAACAGCACGGCGCTCACTATCAGCACCTGCACCTTCCAGTCCGAGTACAATACGGTCAGCGGAATCGTGGCGGGCGCGACCTATACGGTGACCAGTTCGTGCGGGGGCTACATCACGATCCGTCGTGGCACCTATAACGGGGCGTTGGTGGCCAACGGCAACTCGCCGGTGAGCTTCACCGCACCTGTGGCCGGGACCTACTACTTGCATTTCAACACCAATGCGGCTTGCGGCACAGCTTCGATCTGTTGCACCACCACCATCACCTGCACCTCCTGCGGGGCTGGCGGAGGAGGATGCCTGAACACGGTTGCCTTCGGTGCGGCAGCAGCGCCTACCAACAATACGCCGCTCACGATCAACACCTGCACCTACCAGAGCGAGTACAACACGATCACGGGCATAGCGGCCGGGGCCACATATACCATCACGAATTCGTGCGGCGGCTACATCACTGTCAGGCAGGGCTCCTACAACGGCCCGGTGGTGTCCCAAGGCACCTCATCGCTCACTTTCACTGCCACGGTTGCCGGCACCTATTATATCCACTACAACACCAGCGCGGCATGTGGCACTGCATCCATTTGCTGCACCACAAGCATCACCTGCACCTCGTGCACCGGTGCTCCTCCGCCCGGCACCTGCACGGCAGTGAACATCCCGAGCCTTCCCGTCACAGGGCAACCGGTGATCTGCCATCCCTCGAACCTGATCACCGCAGCGAACGTCACCAGCCTCTGCGGCACGGGCAGCACATTGTACTTAGGCGGCAATGAGGCGCTCTACACGGTAACGCCGACGACCACCGGGAGCTATGTGATCAATTACACCGGGCAGTCGTGGAGCTCGATCTGGGTCTTCAGCGGGAACTGCCCGGCCGCTGGAGGCCTTTGCCAAGGATCGGTGAGCGGAGTCGGGGCCAGTCAATCGCTCTCACTCACATTGACCGCAGGTGTGCAGTACTGGATCCTCTTCGACACTTGGCCTTCGCCGCCGAGTCCCTGCCCCGGCACCTTCAGCATCACCACTTCCAATGTCCCCCCCCCAGCCGTGGCGAGCGATTGCAACCAAGCGGTGAACATCTGCACGAACATCAATTTCCAGATTGACCCGAATGGCTTTGGCAGCACGAATGAGATTCCAGCCTTGGGCTCCCTAGGCAACCCGGACTTTCTGGTGGACGGCGCACTCAGCCCTTGGGGCACTGACCATTGGGGCTGCCTACGGGCCGGCGAACTGAACAGTACCTGGATGGTGATCAACGTGCTCACGGGCGGCTCGCTCACCTTCACATTCGGTGGCTTGGGCACGCAATCCGGCTTCTACGATTGGATCATGTACCCATACGGCTTGGGCACATGCGCACAGGTGGCAGGGAATCTGGTCCCTCCGGTCCGCTGCAATTGGAATGGTGTGTCCTACGGCGGAACCGGCCTTGCGGCTCCACCCCCAGCTGGTGGCGACCCGACGAACTACGAGCCGCCGCTGAACGTGGCTTCACAGACGCAATGGCTGATCTGCTTCAGCAACTGGAGCTCGGTGACCACGGCAGTGCCCTTGCAGTTCGGCGGCACCGCGGTGGTCAGCTGCACCACGCTTCCGGTGGAATTGCTGCTCTTCGATGCGCAAGCGCAGGCCACCGCCGTGGCGCTCGAATGGGTGACAGCGAGTGAATCGAACTCCTCGCGCTTCATCGTGGAGCGCACAAGCGACGGCGAAGCTTGGAGCGAGCTGTCGACCATGCCCGCCGCTGGCATGTCGAACAGCCCGCGCGTGTACAAGACGGAGGACCGGGCGCCGATCATGGGCATTGCGTACTACCGACTCCGCATGCTTGACCTCGATGGCAGCGAGGTCCTTTCCCAGGTGCGCTCCGTGCGCTTCGTCCCTAGCGCCCGAGCAGTGCCGAATCCGGCGACTGGGCCTTTCACGGTAAACGGGGTGGGTGCTGACCAACGCGTGCAGCTCTTCGATGCCATGGGGCGCGAGGTGCCCATTTCCATGGTCCGCGGGGATCACGATCGGGCCACGGTCGACCCGCTCGGTGCGCCCCCTGGCGTGTACCAGCTCCGGATCGCCGGAGATCACGCCACCACGATCCGCGTGGCGCTTGAGCGCTGAGCGCTATTCCTTCAACTTGCTATCGATGATGATGGTCACCGGCCCATCGTTCACCAGGCCCACTTCCATCATCGCGCCGAATTCCCCGCTCTGAACGCGACGGCCCAGCATCTCGGCGAAGCGCTGCTTCGCGCGCAGGTACAACGGCATGGACTCCTCCGGCCGCGCCGCTCGGATGTAACTGGGCCGATTGCCTTTGGCCGTGCTGGCGTGCAGGGTGAATTGGCTCACCATGAGCAATTCGCCATGCGCCTGGGCGATGTCGAGGTTCATCACGCCATGGGTATCGGGGAACACGCGCATGCGGATGATCTTGCCGCAGAGCCATTCGAGGTCGGCTTCCGAATCGCCGGTCTCGATGCCGAGCAGCACGAGCAATCCTGAGGCGATACGAGCGTGCTCGCGCCCGTCGATGCGCACGCTGGCGCTGCTCACGCGTTGGATCACAGCGCGCATATCAGTAGCCGTTCTTCTCGAACCAGGCTTTCACCCGGGCATGTTTCTCGGCGTCGGTGCCCTTGCCCTGGATGGCGTCTCGCCAGGTGCCGTACATGGGATTAGGCAGCAGGATGAAGTACTGCGAGAGGCTGTCGTGCAGGTCCTTCAACTGGTCCAATCCGTTGTTCACGCTGCGGTCCTTGAAGCGCTCATCGAAATCGCGCAGCTGATCGCCCACGAGCAGCAGCACCTGGTGCGATGCCTTCACGCGTGCGCGGCGCTCAGTCTTGTCACTCGTTCCCTCCATGAGCAGCAAGTGCTTCTCATCGGCATCCGGGAAGCCAAGGTCCTGCAGGTTCTTCAACGTGCTGGCCTTCTCGCGGATGTCGCGGTTGGTGATGTAGAAGACCTCGCATCCGGCAGACTTGGCGTATTGCAAGAAGCCAAGTGCTCCGGGGCTCGCCTTCGCGGAGGCCTTGTCCGTCCACTCGCGCCATGCGGATTGATCGAAGGTCCGGTCATGCTTGATCGCGCTTACCTGGTACGGACTGTTGTCGAGCACGGTCTCATCGATATCAACGATGACAGCCAACGGGCGCCGGTCCCATTCCATGCTGTCCACCATCTGCTTATCCGCGTCGATGGCCGCGAGGCTCGACTCCAATTTCCAAGTCGCGTGATCATAGCCCTGCACGTACAGCCAATGCGCCTCCGCGGAGGCATGCTGCCAGATCACCGCATCGGTTCCCTGCTGTGCGAGCAAGGACTCGTGATTCGTCGATGCGCCTATCGGCTTCCGGCCGGAGCAGGAAATCAGCGCCGTGAATGGAACAGCTGCTGAAAGCAGGAGCCACGGGTTCAAGTGCGCATTCATGGCGATCGTTGTTCAATCCAAGCGGTACGTGCTCTCGTCATCCACGCCTTCGAGCATGTCAAGGTAACTGCGGTAGCGGCTCGGCGCGATGGTTCCTTCTTCGACCGCTTTGCGCACGGCGCAGCCCGGCTCCTCCTTGTGCTTGCAGTCGTTGAAGCGGCAATCGCCCTTGCGCTTGAACATCTCGGGGAACTGGTCCCCGATGTGGTGCTCCTCCAGATCAACGAGGCCGAAGCCCTTGATGCCCGGTGTATCGATGACGTAGGAGGCCGCATGACCCCCGAGATGCAGCTCGTGCATCTCCGCGAAAGTGGTGGTATGCACGCCCTTGCCGCTTGCCTCGCTCACCTCGAGGGTGAAGAGGTCGAGCGCGGGGTCGATGGCGTTAATCAAGGTGCTCTTGCCCACGCCGCTGTGACCGCTGATGAGCGTGACCTTGCCGGCGAGCAGCTCCTTCAATTCATCGATGCCCGTGCCCTCGATGGCCGAGGTGATGATGGTGCGGTAGCCGGCGCCTTCGTAAACCTCTTGGTACTCTGCGAGCAGGTCGAGCTCCTCTTCGGCCTGAAGGTCGTCAACCTTGTTGAATGCGATGACCGTGGGCACCTGGTAGGTCTCCGCTGTGACGAGGAACCGATCGATGAAGCCGAAGCTGGTGCGCGGCCTGGCAATCGCGACCATGAGCAGCGCCAGGTCGAGGTTGGCGGCGATCACATGCTTGTGGTGGCTCAGGTTCACGCTGCGGCGCACGAGGTAGTTGCGGCGGTCGTGCAGGTCGGTGATGGTGCCGGGGTGCTCGGCCTCGCGCGAAGGCTCAAAGGTGATGCGGTCGCCGACAGCAAGCGGGTTGGTGCTGTTCCACCCTTTGATGCGCAGCTGACCGCGTGCCACGCACGCATGGCGACTGCCGTCGTCCGCGCGGACGAGGTAGCGGCTGCCGGTGCTGCGGAGGACCAATCCAAAAGGCATCGTGCAAAGAAAGGCCGGGGCAAGGGGCGGCGGTAGCTTCGAGGCTGGCCCACCTTTGGGCCGCTCCATGACCACGCGCTCGCTGCTGCTCCTGCTGCTCATCGCTTCGCACAGCGCGCAGGGGCAGCTGCTCGACAGCATCGGCCATTTCCTGCAGGAACCGCCCAGGTTCGTGGCACGGCTCGATGTGCGCGGCGGCTTCATCAGCAACCGCAGCGTGCGGTTCGTCGGGGTGAAGGCCGGCATCGATCATGGCAAGCGATTTCAGTACGGCCTGGGCTACTCCTTGCTCTTTCCCTCGGAGGCGCGCGATGCGCAAGTGGGAAACCGCACGGTAAGCGGGTTCCTGCGCATGGGTTATGCGGCTCCCTATGTGGACTACGCCTTCTATCAGCGCGGCCATTGGGAAGCGCGCATACCCGTGCAGCTCGGCTTCGGCGCCGGCTCGCTGAGCTACCGCGATGCCGAGGGGAGGCGCCGCACCATCGGACGCACAGGGCTCATCCTGTACGAGCCGGCCATGACCGTGCAGTACCGCTTCCTCCGCTACTTCGCGCTGGGCGCGGGCTGGGGCTTCCGCCTGGTGATCCAGACCGGCGATGACCTGGGCGAAAAGCTCACCGCACCGGTGTACCTCTTCGGCCTGCGCGTGTTCCTTGGAGACATGTGGCGCGATGTGCGCGGCGCGCAGGAATAAGCGCGACTACCTTCGCCGCCACCATGGCCGAGGGCTTCGACCTGCGCAGTGAGCAGCGCTCCGCTTCCGACAAGGAGCTGGAGCAAGTGCTGCGTCCGCGGCGCTTCGAGGAGTTCGCCGGGCAGAAGGCCGTGACCGACAACCTGAAGGTCTTCGTGCAGGCGGCCAAGCAGCGCGGAGAAGCGTTGGACCATGTGCTGCTGCATGGTCCGCCCGGCTTGGGCAAGACCACGCTCGCCAACATCATCGCACAGGAGATGGGCGTGGGCATCCGCATCACCAGCGGACCGGTGCTCGACAAGCCCGCCGACCTCGCCGGGCTGCTCACCAACCTGGAGCCGCACGATGTGCTCTTCATCGACGAGATCCACCGGCTCACGCCCGTGATCGAGGAGTACCTGTACAGCGCCATGGAGGACTACCGCATCGACCTGGTGATCGATGCAGGGCCGAACGCGCGCACGGTGCAGATAGCGCTGAACCCCTTCACGCTCGTGGGCGCCACCACGCGCAGCGGCCTGCTCACCGCGCCGCTGCGGGCGCGCTTCGGCATCAATAGCCGCCTCGATTATTACGACAGCGCCACGCTCAAAGGGATCATCAAACGAAGCGCGGGCCTGCTCCATGTTCCCATCGTGGATGATGCGGCCGAAGAAATCTCCAGGCGCAGCCGCGGCACGCCGCGCATCGCCAATGCCTTGCTGCGCCGCGTGCGCGATTTCGCGCAGATCCAGAGCGACGGCACCATCGAGCTGCCCATCGCGCAGCACGCGCTCAAAGCACTGAACGTGGATGCGCACGGCCTCGATGAGATGGACAACCGCATCCTCGGCGCGATCATCGACAAGTTCAGCGGTGGCCCGGTGGGCCTGAATACGGTGGCCACGGCCGTGGGCGAAGAGGCCGGCACCATCGAGGAAGTGTACGAGCCCTTCTTGATCATGGAGGGCTACCTGCAGCGCACACCGCGGGGCAGACAGGCCACCGAGCGCGCGTACCGCCACTTGGGCCGCGTGCCCAGCACCAAGCCGGGGAGCTTGTTCGAATAGAGGGGCATCGCCGCGCACTTCACTCCTTGTGGGCATTGCCGGCCCGCTCAAGCGCGGTCACCTTTGGCTCAACAAATACCGGAAGCCATGCGCCGCTCATTCAACCTCACCGCCGCTCTGGTTGCATTCTCATTCCTGATGGTTCAAGCGCCGGCACTCGCCGGGACCGGGCGTGAGAAACCCGTGGAAGTGGTCTTCACCGGCTGGCTCCGGGCAGAGGACCGCAATGTGAATGACCTCGTTCTCGTGGTGGAGACGGTCGAGAGCTGCCTCTACGCGGAGGTACTGCCCAGCGGGCGCTTCATCGTGACCGTTCCTGTGGGTTCGCAAGTGAAGCTCGCCTTCATCAAGCCAGGCCATCTCACGAAGGAAATCGAGCTCGATACCCGTCATAGCATGTCCAATCGCAAAGCGGCCCGCGCCAACCGCAACGTGAAGTTCGATGTGGTTCTGGAAGCCGAGAGCAAGCGGCCCGGCAGGAATTACGATGGCCCCGTCGGCACTCTGGGTTTCCATAAAGGAACGGGCACCACCAAGGTGCGGCATACCTTGAACGTGGTGGCCGCAGATCACGTGAGCAAGGCTCGTTGAAGGAAAGACCATTATCCGGCCCGGCTACTTTCGCCGGGCCATGGCCACCGCTACCCCTCAGCAGAACCCCGTGGCCACGAAGAGGAGCGAAGAGCTCCTCTTCGTATTTGCCGTGGTGATTTCCATGGCGGCACTTGTGTTCCGCAGGCCGGACGCGTTCAGCATGCCCTGGTTCTACGGCGAGGAAGGGCGCGACTTCTTCGCGGATGCATTCAACACGGGATGGGCTTCGCTCTTCAACACGGCTAACGGGTACTTCCATCTGTATCCGAGGCTCATCGCCAACCTGGGCGCAGGGCTCGGCGTGCCGGTGGAGCGCATGCCGTGGGTGAACCTCATCGCCGCGCTGCTCATCTACTTCGCCGTTTGGCGAACCGCTTGGAAGCGCATCCCGGGCTCGCTCGCAGCACGCTTCTTCGCCGTGGCAGCGATCACGCTGGTTCCGCTCGGCAATGAGATCTGGATGAACCAGACCAATCTGCAATGGCCGCTCTCCCTGCTGATCGTGCTCTGCCTGTGCGGAAGAAGACCTCGGCCAACGCGCGTGAGCACGGTCGTGGAACTCGTGGTGCTCTGCTTCGCATGCTTCACGGGACCCTATGCGCTGGTACTTGCGCCCTTGGCCGCCTGGAGCGCATGGGCGCGTTGGCGGGAGCGCAACGAGAAAGGCCATGAAGCGCTCGCGGCACCGGCAATGGTGCTCGCAGCGGCGGTGATCGTCTCGCTATCGCTCAATAGCCATGGAAGCGTGCAGCGCACGGATGGCGTGCTCAATCCTCTCAATCCGGGCTTCGTGCAAGCCGCGTTCTTCCAGCTCTGGTTCGCTGTGATTGGCAAAGGCATTCACACGGCGTCCTTCGGAGCGCAATGCGCAGGGCTCGCCGTCGGGATTGCCTCGCTGATCGCGTTGTGGCGCAGGGCATCCGGACCAAGCGCGTTCACCCGGATGGCGCTCTTCGCGGCTGGTCTTCAGTTCACAGCGGTGCTGGTGAGCTACCGGGGCCAGCCAGAGTTCCTTTCGCCGTATTACGCCGGCATCCGGAATTTCTACTTGCCAACCGTGCTGATCGCGTGGGCCGCGCTTTCCGCATTCGGAATGAAGGGCATGCGCTCTGCAGCCTTGGCAGCAACGCTCATGCTGTGGTGGTGCGCACAGACCGCCTTCTTCGTCGGGCCGCAGCGCTATCGGGAAACGCCGATTCCCGTTGACCTCACGCCACTCGACCGCGGCGAGGCCGTTGAAGTGCCGATCGATCCGCAGGGCTGGACCATGCGGTTGGAATCGCGTCCATGAAGCGGGCGCTATTTGAACGCCGCGATGCCCGTGACTTCCTGCCCGGTGATGAGCAAATGGATGTCGTGCGTGCCCTCGTAGGTCACCACGCTCTCCAGGTTCATCATGTGGCGCATGATGGGATACTCATTGGTGATGCCCATGCCGCCGAGGATCTGCCGCGCTTCGCGGGCCACGGTGAGCGCCAGGTGCACGTTGTTCCGCTTGGCCATGCTGATCTGCGCCGTGGTGGCGCGGCCTTCATTGCGCAGCACGCCCAAGCGCCATGTGAGCAGCTGCGCCTTGGTGATCTCGGTGATCATCTCGGCCAACTTCTTCTGCGTGAGCTGGAAGCCACCGATGGGCTTGCCGAACTGGATGCGCTGCCTGCTGTAGCGCAGGGCCGTGTCATAGCACTCCATGGCCACGCCTAGCGTGCCCCAAGCGATGCCGTAGCGCGCGCTGTCCAGGCAGCCGAGCGGGGCACCGAGACCGCTCTTGTGGGGCAGCAAGTTGGCCTTGGGCACCTTCACATTGTCGAAGACCAGTTCACCAGTCGGGCTGGCGCGGAGCGAGAGCTTTCCGTGGGTGGTTGGCGTGGTGAAGCCCTCCATGCCGCGCTCCACGAGCAAGCCATGGATCCGGCCTTCAGTGTTCTCGGCCTTCGCCCACACCACGGCCACATCGGCCAGGGGGCTATTGCTGATCCACATCTTGGCGCCGTTGAGCAGGTAATGGTCGCCCTTGTCCTGGAACACGGTGACCATGCCACCTGGATTGCTGCCGTGATCGGGCTCGGTGAGCCCGAAACAGCCGATCTTCTTGCCTTGGGCCATCTGCGGCAACCACTTCTTCTTCTGCTCCTCGCTGCCGTACTTCCAGATCGGGTACATGACCAGTGAGCCCTGCACGCTGCAGAGGCTGCGCAAGCCGCTATCGCAGCGCTCGATCTCCTGCATGATGAGCCCATAGCTGATCTGATCGAGGCCCATGCCGCCGTAATCGGCAGGCACCATGGGGCCGAATGCACCGATCTCAGCGAGGCCAGGGATGATGTCCGCACTGAAGCTGGCATGCTCGAAGCGCTCCTCGATGATCGGCTTCAAATGCTTGCTCACATGCTTGCGCGCGGTGTCGCGGATCAGCTTGTGCTCCTCGGTCAGCAGCTCATCAACAAGGTAGTGGTCGTGGCTCTGGAACAGATCTGTAGCGGATTTCGGTTGTGCGGTGGTGGTGCTCATGGCGATGCTGTGCGGGCCGCGAAAGTAGGCAGCGACCCGGCGGCGGTGCCCCGGATACCTTTGGCGCCGATGCAAGGCGAAGCGCGCTTCTTCGATCCGCTCACGGCCATGTGGGCCAGCGGCGTGTTCCTGAGCTGCCTCTTGGTGCTGGCCACGGTGAACATCGGTTCGCCGCGCAAATGGCGGGTGCTGCGGCAAGCCGCATTCAGGGCGCGCCTGGGCCAGCAGACCCTGCGTGAGGAGGTGGACACGAGCGACCGTAACGTGCTCGGGCTGCTGGCGGTAGCGGTGGCCGCCATCGCCATGCTGCTTTGGCAGGCCGCCATGGTCTTCCATGGGCAAGCCCCCGCGTATTGGGTGATATTCCTCGCTGTGGCCGCTGCACTCCTGGCCCAGGCACTGCTTCTTCAGCTGGTCGCATGGATCGCCAGGACGGATACCGGGATAACCGAGTACATCTACACCGGCGCATTGCTGCATGCGGCCTTGGGCATCGTGGCGCTCCCTATAACGATGGTGGCCGCTTACCGGCCCGAGACGCGCGATTGGCTGATCGCCATCGGCCTTGGCCTCCTGGGCATCGGCCTTCTCTACCGATGGTTGCGAGGGGCGCTGATCGGGCTAGGCGAGGGGGTGCCGGTGCGCTATATTCTGCTCTACATTTGCGCCGCTGAAATCGGACCCTTGGCGCTCGCGCTTGACGCCCTCCTGAACAGCCCTGCCCAACTCTCCTAAGCTGCCTGGCCTTGAAGATCAAACGGATCCTCGTTTCGCAGCCCGCGCCCACGGACGAGAAGTCCCCCTACCATGAGCTCTCGCGCAAGCTCAACCTGAAGATCGATTTCCGGCCATTCATCAAGATCGAGCCGGTGGCCGGGCAGGACTTCCGCCAGGAGCGCATCAACATCCTCGACCATTCGGCCATCGTGCTAACGAGCCGGAACGCGGTGGACCATTTCTTCCGCATGTGCAAGGAGCTGCGGATCACCGTGCCTGAATCGATGAAGTACTTCTGCGTGAGCGAGAGCGTGGCTTACTACGTTCAGAAGTACATCGTTTACCGCAAGCGCAAGGTCTTCATCGGCAAGCAGAGCTTCAGTGACCTCGTTGATGTGATCAAGAAGCACAAGGACGAGAAGTACCTGGTGCCCTGCAGCGACATCCAGAAAGCGGAGATCCCAGAGCTGCTCGACCGGGTTGGCGTGAAATACACGAACTCGGTGTTCTACCGGACCGTGGCGAGCGACCTCAGCGACATCAAGGAGCTCGACTACGACATGCTCGTGTTCTTCAGCCCGGGCGGCATCGAGAGCCTGAAGAAGAACTTCCCGAAATTCAAGCAGAACGGCGTGTTCATCGCTGCCTTCGGGCCCACCACTGCAAAAGCGGTGGTGGACAACGGCTTCCGCCTTGACCTGCAAGCCCCTTTGCCGGAAGCGCCAAGCATGACCGGCGCCATGGAGCTCTTCATCAAGCGCGAGGCGAAGAAGAAGTAGGAGCGGTCCGTCACCTTGCGCACCGCTCGCGTATCCGATCGCCATCCATGGCAGAGCAGCGGCATACCTTCCCTAAGAGCGAGCGCTTATGCGGTCGCCTGCGCATGAAGGAACTGGTCACCACGGGCAAGTCCGTGAATGAGGCCCCCATACGGCTGGTGGGCAAGCGCATGGAGCTCCCCACCCTCGCTCCAGCCCAGGTGGCCTTCGCTGTTCCCAGCCGCAATCTGAAGCGCGCGGTGGACCGCAACCGCATGAAGCGCCTGATGCGCGAAGCCTACCGCATGCACAAGCACAGCCACCTCAAGGCGCTCGCCGCGCGCGAGCAGCAGTGCGCATGGCTCTTCATCTTCCAGGGCCGGGCGCCCATCACCTTTTCCGAGACGCGGCTCAGACTAACGCGCGCGCTAGACCGTTGGATGGACCAGCATGGTGTCTAAAGCGCTCGCCCTGCCGTTGATCGCCTTGGTTCGCATCTACCAGGGCGCAGTGTCGCCTTTGCTCCCCGGAGCATGCCGTTACACCCCGAGCTGTTCGGAGTACGGATTGCTCGCCCTGCGCCGCCATGGCGCCTTCCGCGGTGGCTGGCTCACCCTCAAGCGCTTCTTATCTTGTCACCCATGGGGCGGTCATGGACACGACCCCGTTCCCGAATCACACGAGAGACATGAACACGCGTAGCACTTCGCGCGCGCCGCGCTGGCGCACCTGGACCGCCGCTTCAGCCATCGGCCTGGCCGGCGCATTCACCATCGCCGCTGGCGACAACTACTTCGAGATCGGCAAGAACCTCGAGGTGTTCACCGACCTGTACAAGGAGCTGAACATCTATTACGTGGACGACACGCAGCCCGGCAAGCTGATGAAGACCGGGATCGATGCGATGCTCAGCTCGCTCGACCCGTACACCCAGTACATCCCCGAGAGCGACATCGAGGACTACCGCTTCCAGACCACGGGGCAGTACGGCGGGATCGGCGCCTTGATCAAGCGCAAGGGCGACCTGGTGGTGGTGAGCGAGCCCTATGAGAACTACCCGGCCATGAAGGCGGGCATCTGGGCCGGCGATGAGATCATCGAAGTGGACGGCCGCAAGGTGACCGGCATGAACACCGACGAGGTGAGCAAGCTCCTCAAAGGCCAGAGCGGCACCACGGTGAAGCTGATCATGCAGCGCAACGGCAATGCCAGCGCGCACACCCTTACGCGCGAGGAGATCAAGATCCCCGATGTGCCCTACAAAGGCATCGTGGACCAAGCGAACCATGTAGGCTACATCAAGCTCAACGCCTTCACCCAGACCGCCAGCGCCGATGTGCGCGCGGCATTGAAGGAAGTGAAGGAGCAGGGCGCCACGCGGCTCATCCTAGACCTGCGCGGCAACGGTGGCGGCCTGCTGCGCGAAGCGGTGAGCATCGTGAACCTCTTCGTGCCGAAGAACCAGCTGGTGGTGGAGACCCGCGGCCGCATCAGCGAATGGGACAAGACCTACAAGACCTTGAGCGATCCCGTTGACAGCGAGATCCCGCTGGTGGTGCTCGTTGATGGCCAGAGCGCCAGCGCCAGCGAGATCGTGAGCGGTGCCTTGCAGGACCTCGACCGCGCGGTGATCATCGGCGACCGCACTTACGGCAAAGGGCTGGTGCAGCAGACCAAGGACCTGATCTACAACAGCAAGCTCAAGGTGACCGTGGCCAAGTACTACATCCCCAGTGGCCGCTGCATCCAGAAACTGGACTACGCGCACCGCGACAGCACGGGCAAAGCGACCGAGGTGAAGGTGGTGGAGAGCGCCGCCTTCAAGACCCTCAACGGCCGTAAGGTCGAAGAGGGCCGCGGCATCATGCCCGACCTGGAAGTGATGGAACCTGAACTGGCCAAGGTGGTCGGGGGCTTGTTCGAGGCCGACCTTTTCTTCGACTTCGCCACCAAGCACCGGTTGGAGCATCCCGAGATCGGGCCTGCTGAGGAGTTCACCATCACCGATGCGCTGTACAGGTCCTTCATGGACTTCGTCAAGGACAAGCCATTCGATTACGACTCGGAGAGCATGGAAGCCCTCACCGAGCTGACAGAGAAAGTGAAGAAGGAGCGCTATTTCGATCATGCGCAGGACGAGCTCGAAGCGCTGCGCAAAGAGCTCGCGCCAGACCGGACCGAGGACCTTGCCCGCTTCCGCGCCGACATCGAGGAAGTGCTGCGCAACGAGATCGTGGCGCGGTACCATTTCCAGACGGGCAGGGCCAAAGCCGCCATGGGCACCGATCCGTACGTGAAGAAGGCCATCGACCTTTTCGCCTCAGGAGGCGTGGCGCCCATCCTCGCCGGCACCAAGAACTAGCCGCTGGCCGCGATGGCGCATAACGGCCTGCGCATCGCATTCCGGCGCACGCATGCGGCCGCATTGGCCCTGTGCGCCATATTCCTTCCTTGGAGCACGGCCTTCCTGAGCATGGCGCAGATGCTGCTCGCCGCGAACTGGTTAGCGAGCGGCTTCGTGCATGGTGACTGGAGGCAGCGATGGCGATCGATGACCAGCGCACCCGCGCTGGCCTTCATGTCCTTCTTCCTCTTGCACCTTGCTGGCCTCTTGTGGACGGATGACCTCGGTTGGGGGCTCGACCTCTGCCGGATCCTGGCACCGGTGCTCGTGCTCGGCGCGATCCTCAGCGGCAGTGACCGGTTGAGCAGAGCTGAATTCCTCGTTGTCCTTCGCTTGGGCGCCTGGAGCGCGATCCTGTGCGGCGTGTTCGGGCTGCTGTTCAGCGGTGCGCGCGCCGAGGATTACCGCGGCCTCTCCATGTTCATCAGCCACATTCGCCTAGCGCTGCTGCTCTGCATGGCCGTTGCGGTCCTGCTCTGGCGCCTGCCGAAATCCGCCTGGCAGATCGCAGCCCATGTGCTGGGAACCTTGGTCGCCATTTACCTGCTTGCCCGGCTGGGCAGCATCCAGGGCTTCGTGATCCTGGCTCTCATGGGCCTGATGGCTGCATGGAAGCTCACCGCGGCACGGCCGGCTGCCGTGCGCTGGATGATCCGTGCCGTGCTCCTTGCAACGGCCATCGCGCCCATGTCCTTGGTCCGAACGGCTTGGCACGCGCGCTCCGTTCCTGATGCCGCGGCATTGGAGGCGCGAAGCGCAGGCGGCGAGCTGTACAGCCACGACACCCTGAGCACGCAGACCGAGAACGGGACGCACGTGTGGACCTATGTGGCCTGGGGAGAGCTGGATCGGGCTTGGCGGATGCGCAGCAAGCACGGGCTCTACAGCCAGGATGGCTTGGGCCATCCGCTGCTCTCGACCGTGGCGCGTTACCTCTCCTCGAAAGGCCTTCGCAAGGACAGCCTCGGCGTGATGGCGCTCACCGACGAGGATGTGCTGGCGATCGAGCAAGGCGTGCCGAGCGCGCATCATCGGCAAGGATCGCTGAGCGCCCGCGTGGATGAGGTGCTGTTCGAACTGGATCAGTACCGCTCCACCGGCCAGGCCGGTGGCCATTCCGTGGCCATGCGCATCGAATTCCTGCGCGCAGGCTGGGCCATCGCGCGCGCGAATTGGCTCATCGGCGTGGGCACCGGTGATACTCCCGGAGCCTTCGCCATGCACTACGACCGTACGCGCAGCAGGCTCGCGCCGCAATGGCGCCTGCGCGCGCACAACCAATACCTCACCTTGTGGATCTCCTTCGGCATCCTTGGCCTCGCATGGTCGCTCTTCACGTGGTGCTGGCCCGCTTGGAGGATGGGCGCCTGGCGCGACCCGCTGTTCATCGCCTGGGCGATAGCCTTCGGCGTATCGTGCCTCACCGACGATACCATCGAGACCCAGGCCGGGGCCACCTTCTTCGCGCTCTTCTATGCGCTGCTCGTTTTCGCAGCGCCACGCGATGAGCTCATCGCTCCAGCGCCCGAAGCACCATCTCAGGCGTGATGGCGCCGATGTGCGCGAGCGCCTCACCGGCGGGGTCCGCATCGGGCGCCACCAGGGCATATGCATCGGCGCCGATCGGCCCCCACCTGCCCGGATGGATCGGACGCTTCGGCGAATAGAGCCCGATCGCGCGGATGCCGCACGCGGCGGCGATGTGCAGCGGTCCTGTGCTCGCAGCAACCAGCGCATCGCACGCGCCGACCAAGGCGATGAGCTGGTCGAGCCGCAGCTTGCCGCCTGCATCGATCACATGCGGCCCCGTACCCGAGAGCATCGGCCTGTAGCGCTCCGCCTCGGCTGCGGTGCCCGTGATGATCACCCGGTTGCGCGAGGCGTCGAGCCTGGCGATGAGCGCGGTGAAGCGATCGAGGCCCCATTCCACCGCGCTGCCCTGCGAGAGCGGATGCAGGATCACGTGCCGAAAGCCAGGGCGGAGCAGCCCTCGCACGATCTCATCTGGAGGAGGCGGCGTGAATCCGGCGAGTGAAGCAAGCCGCTGAAGGCTGGGCGTTTCTTCCAGGCCGAGCGGCGCGAGCAGCTTGAGGTTCAGTTGCGCTTCGTGCAGGTCGCTGCGCTTGCGACTGAAGGAGACCCGCTCGTTGCAGGTGAGCCAGTGCCACCACCGGTGGCTGGTGCCGATGCGCATGGGGATATCAGCGTGCCTGGCCCATGCAGCGACATCGCGCCGCGGGAACACGTGCAGGATGGAGTCCGCTCCGAGCTTGCGCAACCGGATCACGGCAGCATGGTCACCGACATCATGCAGCTCCTCCAATGCGATGGCCTGATCGATATGCGCGCAGCAGGCCAGCACGGGCAAGGTGTAACGCCTTCCGATGAATGTGATGCGCGTGCCCGGCATGCGCTCCTTGATCAATCCGGCCATGGGCAGGGTGAGCATCACATCACCGATGCTGTCCGTGCGGCTGATGATGATGTGCTCAGGCTTGCGCATCCCTCACCTGCAATTGACGCAGCTTGCTGTACTTCAACCTGACCGCGCGCGCGCTGAGCCAAGCGATCCTCCAACCGGCCCAGCCATCGACGAAGCCGAGCAGCAGCAGGTAGCCCTGCACGAACTTGAATGCCGGCGCCAGCCAGAGTCTCCATAGCGGCGCGTGCTTGCCGCGCGCATGCAACGCCCGCGCATGGAGCGTGCTGTACCGCTCGATGCGCTCCAAATGGTCCTGCACGCTATGGTAACTGTAATGGAGCAGGTCCCCGTGCAGCTCCGTGACCGTGCAGCCCAGCGGGAGCACGAGCTCTTCGTGCACATGGTCCCCCTGCCACACCGTGCCCTCCTTCGGGAACAGGCGCACCTTGGCATCGGGGTACCAGCCGCCGTGACGCACCCAATGGCCGCAGTAATTCGTGAGGCGCTTCACCCGGAAGGCTCCCGAGAGACCCTCGCGCTTGCGCCGAAGCAGGTCTTCGCGCAGCGCTTCGCTGAGCGCCTCATCGGCATCAAGGGAGAGGATGTGATCGTGCTGCGCGAGGCCGTTGGCGAAGTTCTTCTGATCGCTGTATCCGGTCCAGGGCCGAACATGCACCCGCGCACCGTGGCTGCCAGCGATCTCCCGCGTTGCATCGGTGCTCTCCGCATCCACGACGATCACCTCATCGGCGATGCCGTGCAGGGAACGGAGGCAGCGATCGATGTTGCGCTCTTCGTTGCGCGTGATGATGACCGCTGAGATGGGCACGGCGGAAAGCTAAGCCGGGGCGCCGGAGCCATGCTCCAACGCCCCGGCAGCGAATCGGCAAGGATCAATACAGATGCTCCACGATGATGCGTCCGGTGCGCACGGCTTCCCCATCGCGCACGATGCGGTAGCCGTAAAGGCCATTGGCCAGGAAAGCAGTCGTGATCGTCGCACGGCCGTTCTCGATCCGCTTGGCGAGCACCTGGCGGCCCGTGGCATCGATCAGCTCGAAGCTGAGACGGCCCTGGGCGAGATCGCCGGTCACATCCACGAAGACGTCGCGATCGGCAGGTTGCGGGAAGACGCGCACGCCCCCGCTCTGCTGCTCCTCGACACCCTGCGGCAGTTCAACGGTGACCTGCACGCGGTCGCTCTCGCAGGCCACATAAGGAAGGCTCACCTCCCAATCGTAGAAGAAGTAGTAATACGCGGTGGCGTTGCCGCCCGTGGCGCTGCTGCCCGTCATGCTGCCGTATGCGCCCAAAGCGTAAGGATAGGCCTGCGCGCTGCCCACGCCATCACGCCAGAGGCCCACCGTGTTCCCGGTCAGCCGCAGTCCGTAATTGCCAGGACCAGGCACCACGAAGTTCAGGTTCACCCGGCTCTCGCCATTCGGGACGCTGAAGGTCCCCTGCTGGATCACGTTCGCGGTCGCATCGACGAGAGCGAAGGTGCGATTGCCTGCAGCATTCGCGTAGACCTTCACGCTGCGGATGCTGAAGACCTGATTGGCCGTGAAGAGCTGGTAATTGTTGCTGTTGGTATGGTACTGTCCGCTGGTGGTGTTGTTCGTCTTCGCGCCATAGCTGCTCACCACGCCATTGGTGTTGGCCGCGGAGCACCAGTAGCTGGTGGTTGCGTTCAGGAAGGGGGTTTCCCAGCTGTTGCCGCTGCCCACGGCATTGCCTCCGGCGGGGGCATCGTACCAAGTGATGTTGCTGCCGGTGGCGTTCAGCGTGGCGGTTCCGGGACCGGGCAGCTGCACATCGCTCGATGCAGGTGCTGCGGGTTCATCCAGCACAGTGACCTCCACAGGCGCCGAGGTGAGGGTGCCGCAGCCGTTGTCGAAGGTGACGGTGTACGTGCCGCTCACGGTGGGGGTAATGCTCGCAGAGGTCTGCCCGGAGCTCCAGGAAATGTCGTTCGCGATGCTGCTGGTGAGCGTGAAGGGCGATCCCGCGCAGAAGGTGGTGAACCCGCTGGGGGTGATCGCGGGCGCGGTGCTCGGCGGGCCTTGCAGCACGGTGGTCTGCGAGAAGCCGCTGAACTCGCCGCTGCACTCGGCCTCCACTTGGAATTCGTAGGCCAGGCAGGGATCGAGTCCGCTCACGGTCACGGTGGCTTCATCCACGTTGCTGATCACGGTCCAATCGGTGGTGCCCACCGCGCGATAGCGCACGGTGAAGAGGCTGGCGCTGCTCACCCAGGTGTAGGTGCCGTCCGAGCCTTGGCGCGTGGCCTGACCGCCGAATGGCGCGGGGCAGGAGCTGCATTCGTTCATGATCAGCTGCAGGCTGTTGCCCGCGCTGATGCGCCCGCCGGTTACCGTGTTGCCCGGGAGATTGCCCACCTGCTCCACGCCCGCGAAGAGCTTGGTGCGGATGTACAGGGCGCCTTGCACGGGATCGGCGTTCACCAGGCCCATGAAGCTGGGGCAGGGCGCGCTGTACATCAGGCCGATGACGCCTGCGGTGAGCGGCGTGGCGAAGCTGGTGCCGCTGGTGTTGCCGTAACCGCCGCCGATGCTGGTGGTGCGCACGCTGGAACCTGGAGCGCCCACATCGATGGTGGTGAGGCCCCACGCGCTGAAGGTGCGCGTGTCATTCACGTCCGTGGCCGTGACGCTGATCATGTAATCGCTGCCGCAGGCCGTTGGCAGATCGCCCACCACGTCCACGTTCACGGCGTTGTTGGCGGTGGCGCCGCAGTTCAGGATGCCCGCCGTGCCGAGCGTATCGAACATGGCGCACCACATCGGCGAGTTGGAAGGCTGTCCGCCATCGATGCCCCAGCTGGCGCTGGTGGCCACCACGAAGGCGCCGCGATCGCCGTTGCTGCTGGCATAGAGCCGGCGCATGCGCAAGGGGTAGGTGTAGGCCGCCACCACAGCGCTCTCGCTCGTGCCCCCGTAGTTCACGGGCATCATCTTCACGTTCCAATTGGCGCCCACCACGCCGAGGCTGTTGTTGCCCACGGCGCCCACCATGCCCGCGCACTGGGTGCCGTGGCTGCCGCTGTACACGTTGTCGTTGTTGTTCGGCGTGTTCCAGCCGCGGCGGTCATCGACGTACTGATTGCCGTCGTCGTCGATGCCGTTGCCAGGGACCTCATCGTAGTTGAGCCACGCGTTGGCAGCGAGGTCCGGGTGGGTGAGGTCGGCGTTCTCGATGATGCAGACCACGATGGTATCGCCCGTGGCCGTGACACCTCCTGTGGTGATGTCCCACGCCGCTTCGCTGTCGATGTTCTGGTGGTGCCATACCTGATCGTACTGGGCGTCGTTCGGCACATTGCGCTCCTTCACCACGTGGTTGTTCTGGGCGAGCAGGATGCCGGGGTGCTCCTTCACGGCGCGCAGCATGGTCCACTGGGTCTGCAGCGCGGGATCGAAGCGCAGGAGCCAAGCGCGCATCTCTGGGCTCACCTCCTCGACCACCTTCATGCCGGTGGGCTGATCGTCAAGGGTCGAGAGGTCACGGGCAATGGCGTAAGGGTCGGCGCCGGGCTGGGTCATCACCAGCAGGTCGCCGGGGATGTACTCGGTATCATTGAGCTGCGCGCTGGCTGAGCCGATGAGAAGGGAGGCCGAAAGGCAAAGGGTCAGGGAACGGTTCATGGTCTGGGGCTGGTTCAGGACAAACTTAGGGGGCCGATGGTTCACGCTGGGGTGGCCGGGACAGAGTATGGCACCCGCCTGACGGATGTGCTTGGAAGGCCGATGGGTTCCTCAGGCCTTCCCTTCCGAAGGCTTGCGGTCCATGCGGCTGAGCATGCCCTGCACGATGGACACGATGAGGCTGAAGCCCAAGGCCCACCAGAAGCGTGGCGCATCGATCTCGAAGCCGGGCACGAGGTTATCGGCGAGCATGACCAACCCGGCATTGATCACCAAGAGGAAAAGGCCCAGGCTGAGCAAGGTGATGGGCAGGGTGAAGAGGATGAGGATCGGCTTGAGGAACGCGTTGAGCAGGGCCAGCACGGCGGCGGTGAGGATGGCCGTGAGCAGGCCATTGGTGGTTTCCATGTCGCCGAGGGCGACCCCGCGCAGGAGCAGGTCGGCCACGAGCACCGCAATGGTGCCGATGAGGATGCGGAGCAGGACATTCATGGGTGAAAAATAGGAAAGGGCCTCTCGGCCCCTTCCCATGGACCCGGCTGCGGCTCACTCTTTCACCAACTTCACCGTCGCCGCGCGGCCGCCGTGCCCGATCACCATGAAGTAGCTGCCGCTGGATTGGTCGCTCAGGTCGAGCGTGCGCTCGTAACGCCCTTTGAATCCCACGATGCGCTCCTGGTAAACGCGCTCGCCCTTGGCGTCGTGAACATCAACGGTGAGGTCGCCGCGCTCGGGCATGTCGAACTGCACGCGGAAGAAGCCATTGCTCGGATTCGGGAAGGCGCGCAATTCCTCCAACGGAAGTTCCTTGTCAACCGCCACGCCCTTCTTGCGCAGCACGGCCTTCTCCTCCTCGCTCAGCTTCCGGGCCTCCACGCGCACGCGCACTTCGCGGCGGATGTCCTTACCCAGCTCACGGCGCAATTCATCCATCTCGCGGCGCAGCTGATCCATCTCACGGCGCAGCTCATCGCGCGAGCGTTCATCGGTGCCGTTCCACTGGAAGCCTTGCATGCCATCATTTCCCTTGAAGTAGGCGCGCATCTCACGCTCGCCGAGCGCGCCCGTGTGTTCCTGCGCTTGTCCGTCGCGCTGTGCGGTGACGGTGACCTGATCGCCGGGCTTCATCGCGCGGATGCGCTCGGCCAAGGCATCGAAGTCGGCCACGGCCTCGCCGTTGATCGCCGTGATGCGGTCGCCGGCCTTCAAGCCCATCTTCTCCGCGGCGCTGCCCTCTTCCACACTGCCGATCACGACGCCGTCCTGCTCGTCCTCCTCATCGCCGGGCGTTACGCCAAGGAAGGCGCGCTTCTCGCTGCTCCATGAGCCCATCTCGCCCAGCTTGCCCAGCTCGCTGAGCTCCTGCAACTCACCGAGCTTCTCCAATTCCTTCAACGATTCGCCATCGAATCGGAAGGCATACGACTCGGACTTCCGCTCGGCCAGCTTCGCGCTCCCCTTCATGGCCTTGCCGGCACGGAGCCACTCCACCTTCACCTCGTCACCGGGCTCGTGCGAGCGCACCAGCTCCACAAGGCTTTCCGGACCATCCACGGTCTGGTCGTCCAATTCAACGATGATGTCGCCCTCTTTCAAACCCAGTTCCGCGGCAGGGGTCCCCTCCACCACTTCGATCACCACGGCTCCTTGCTTCACCGCTGACTTGCCCTTCTTGTCCTCGTCGTTCAGGTTGCGCGTGCTCACGCCCAAGTACGCCGAGGGCTCACCGATGAAGGCCATGGGCGCGTCGGGCGGCATGGGTGCGAGCGGTGCCATGGGCGCCATGCGCATGAACATATCGGCGTCCTCGCCATCGCCGAAGCCGCGGATATCGATCGTGATGTCGCCCTCGCCGTCCCCGAGTTTCATATGATTGAGCACGCCGAGTTCACGCAGGGCCTCTTGCATCTGCGCATCGTCGTTGGCGTCGAACTCCTTGGTCACGCGCTTGGTCTCGCCGTTCTCGGTGGTCACCACTTCGATGCGCAACTTGCGGTCGGGCACCGGCACCTGAGGCTCTTGCTGCAAGCCGATCACGGAGGCCAGCGGAAGGAAGAGGAAGGTCTTGAACATGGCGTTTCGGTTTGAAGTGCCGCCAAGCTATCCGCGCTCCGAGCCGAATTGTTCCGCCGGAACTTGAAAGAACGTTAAGCGGCGGGGCGGATGGTTGACACCGGGGCCAACGGATCACTCCCCGGTGAAGCGGTCCATGTCGCGGCGGTCGCGTTTCGTGGGCCGGCCCTCCCCTGCTGGTCGGTTCTGCGCTTTCACCAGGCGGGCCAACTCCAGCTTCTCCAAGTCCTCGAATGCGGTGCGCTCAGCCATCAGGCCTGGAACCAGCTTGGCGCCAACCCGCGATGCGGGCAATGCCAGGATCTCCCAACTCCGCCAGATCGGGGGCTCGCGCAGGGCGATGCGGTCGCCGGGCTTCACCTCCACGGAAGGCTTCACCACGCGGCCATTCACCTGCACCTGCTCGCGGCGCACGGCGTCGGTGGCGAGGCTGCGCGTCTTGAAGAGGCGCACGCACCAGAGGAATTTGTCGATGCGCACGGGGCGTGAAGTAAGGGCCGCTTTTCTCCACGATCCCCCCTCCTTTTCCACATTCCCTTTCCGGCCCCGATGGCGGGGTAGCTTCGCGGCCCGGATACCATCCGGACATGCCCAAAGATTCCAGCATCAAATCGGTCCTCCTGATCGGGAGCGGTCCGATCGTCATCGGTCAAGCCTGCGAGTTTGACTATTCCGGCTCCCAGGCCAGCCGCTCCCTCCGCAACGAAGGCATCGAGGTCACGCTGATCAACAGCAACCCCGCCACCATCATGACCGACCCGGTCACGGCCGACAACGTGTACCTGAAGCCGCTGACCACGCAGAGCATCGAGGAGATCCTGCAGAAGCACAAGATCGACGCCGTGCTGCCCACCATGGGCGGACAGACCGCGCTCAACCTCGCCATCGAATGCGAGAAGCTCGGCATCTGGCAGCAGTACGGCGTGCGCATGATCGGGGTGGACACCAAGGCCATCGACATCACCGAGAACCGCGAGCAGTTCCGCCTGCTGATGGAGCGCATCGGCGTGCCCATGGCGCCCAGCAAGACCGTCACCAGCTTCCTCGAAGGAAAGAAGGTGGCGCAGGAGTTCGGCTTCCCACTGGTGATCCGCGCGAGCTACACGCTCGGTGGTGCGGGCGCCAGCTTCGTGAAGGACCCCGCCGAGTTCGACAAGCTGCTCAAGCACGGCCTGCAGATCAGCCCCATCCACGAGGTGATGATCGACAAGGCGCTGCTCGGCTGGAAGGAGTACGAACTGGAGCTGCTGCGCGACAAGGACGACAACGTCACCATCATCTGCTCCATCGAGAACTTCGATCCGATGGGCATCCACACCGGCGACAGCATCACCGTGGCGCCGGCTATGACCCTCAGCGATCGCACCTACCAGCGCATGCGCACCGAGGCCATCAAGATGATGCGTGCCATCGGCGACTTCGCCGGCGGCTGCAACGTGCAGTTCGCCGTGAGCCCCGATGAGAAGGAGGAGATCTATGCCATCGAGATCAATCCGCGTGTGAGCCGCAGCAGCGCGCTCGCCAGCAAGGCCACCGGCTACCCCATCGCCAAGATCGCCAGCAAGCTCGCCATCGGTTACCGCCTGGATGAACTGGAGAACCCCATCACCGGCACCAGCGCCTTCTTTGAGCCCACGCTCGATTACGTGATCGTGAAAGTGCCGCGCTGGAACTTCGACAAGTTCGAAGGGGCCGACCGTCGCCTGGGTGTGCAGATGAAGAGCGTCGGCGAAACGATGGGCATCGGCCGCAGTTTCCAGGAAGCGCTGCAGAAGGCCTGTCAGAGCTTGGAGATCAAGCGCAACGGCCTGGGCGCCGACGGCAAGGAGACGCGCGATGCCGCCGTGCTGCTGGAAAGTCTTGCCAACCCGAGCTGGAGCCGCCTCTTCCACGTGTACGACGCGATCAAGCTGGGCATTCCCTTCAGCAAGATCCACGAGCTCACGCGCATCGACATCTGGTTCCTGAAGCAGATCGAGGACATGATCCTCACCGAGAAGGAAGTGGAGAAGTACACGCTCGACACCATCCCGCGCGATCTGCTCTTCGAAGCGAAACAGAAGGGCTATGCGGACAGACAGGTCGCACACCTGCTCGGCTGCCTGGAGAGCCAGGTGTACAAGAAGCGCAACGAGCTCGGCATCAAGCGCGTGTACAAGCTGGTGGACACCTGCGCCGGCGAGTTCCCCGCGAAGACGCCGTACTACTACAGCACCTTCGAGGAGGAGAACGAGAGCGTGCGCAGCGACAGGAAGAAGATCGTGGTGCTCGGCAGCGGCCCCAACCGCATCGGCCAGGGCATCGAGTTCGACTACAGCTGCGTGCACGGCGTGCTCGCGGCTAAGGAGCTCGGCTACGAGACCATCATGATCAACTGCAACCCGGAGACGGTGAGCACCGACTTCGACACGGCCGACAAGCTCTACTTCGAGCCCGTGTTCTGGGAGCACATCTACGACATCATCCAGCACGAGCAGCCCGAGGGCGTCATCGTGCAGCTCGGCGGGCAGACCGCGTTGAAGCTCGCCGAGAAGCTGGAGAAGTACGGCATCAAGATCATCGGCACCAGCTACGCCGCGCTGGACATGGCCGAGGACCGCGAGCGCTTCAGCTCACTGCTGCGCGACCTCAACATCCCGTACCCGCGCTTCGGTGCGGTGAACAACGCCGAGGAGGCCGTGAAGCTGAGCCGCGAGCTCGGTTTCCCGCTGCTGGTGCGCCCCAGCTACGTGCTCGGCGGCCAGAAGATGAAGATCGTGATCAACGAGGAGGAGCTCGTGGACCAGGTGCTCGACATCCTGCGCCTGATGCCCGACAACAAGATCCTCATCGACCACTTCCTCGATGGCGCCATCGAAGCGGAGAGCGATTCCATCTGCGACGGCGAGATGGTGCGCATCATCGGCATCATGGAGCACATCGAGCCCGCCGGTATCCACAGCGGCGACAGCAATGCGGTGTTACCTCCTTTTGACCTCAGCGAGAAAGTGATCCAGCAGATCCGCGAGCACACACACAAGATCGCGCTGGCCCTGCACACCGTGGGCCTGGTGAACATCCAGTTCGCCATCAAGGACGAGGTGGTGTACGTGATCGAGGCCAACCCCCGCGCCAGCCGCACCGTGCCGTTCATCGCCAAGGCCTACGGCGAACCCTACGTGAACTGGGCAACGAAAGTCATGCTCGGCGCCAAGCTGAAGGACTTCCAGTTCAAGCCGCGGCTGGATGGCTACGCGATCAAGGTGCCGGTGTTCTCCTTCGACAAGTTCCCCAACGTGGACAAAAGCCTGGGGCCTGAGATGAAGAGCACCGGCGAGGCGATCTACTTCATCAAAGATCTCAAAGACCCCTTCTTCCGTCAGGTTTACGGTGAACGCTCCATGTACCTCAGTCGGTGATGGAGCGGCCTGATTTGATTGCACGGGCCGAACATGATGGCCTAGCTTTCGAGATTGTCTCTGACAACCCGGATCTGGGTTACTATTTCTTCGTGTACGAAGGAGAGAAGTGTACTCATGACTATGTGCTGGACACAGTTGCACAGTGCAAAGAGTTTGGAGAAGAGCGCTTCAATGTGCCCGTGAATGCCTGGAAAGAGTCTAGATGAAGTGAAGAGCACGGGGGAGGCGATCTACTTCATCAAGGACCTGAAGGACCCGTTCTTCAGACAGGTGAATGGGGAGCGGAGTATGTACTTGAGCAGGTAGGCTGCTGCTCGCTCAGGTGGACACAGGTGGACACGGAGGCGGCGGACCCTGCTCCGTGTCCACTTGTGTCCACCCTTAGGCTATTGCTCCGGGGGCTCTTGGCCCTTGCCACGTGCTTGTGAGCGGGCCTTGTGCAGCCGCTCACTGAAGCCGCCGCCCTCCTTGAACTCGCGGGCCAATGTGACCAGTTGCCGGTCCAGCAAGCCGATGGCCACCATGCAATAAGCGTGTCCGATGTTGCCCGCGATCTCGGCCACGCTACGTCCCGGGGCTCGCTTGTGCACCTGCGCACCCCAATGCGCCACTTCATCCGCTGTCTTGAAGCGCGCATCGATCAGCTCCTGACGGATGGGATCTGCAGTGGGCCAAAGCGCGAGCTTCTTCTGCCGAAGGAAGGCAGCATAGTCCTTCTTCAGTTCGACAAGGCTGGCACGTGCCACGTTGGTCAGGTTCATCTCCAGTTTCTTGGAGGTAGCACTGAACACACTGCCTTCTGCGATGTTGCGCGAACCGCTGCGCGCGGCCTGATCCATCTGGTCACGGGTGCGGCTGCCGGGTTCGACATACCGTTGCGTGAAGCGAACCGTGATGTCGTACAGCAGCTCGGCTACCTGGTAGCTCAGCAGCTTCTCGAAGCCGCCATGCTTGCGGAAGATGTTACTGTCGCCGGTGCGGTCGGGCATGATATCAAAGTAAACGGAACCGAACAGATAACCGCAGGGTGTCCGCCCAAACCTGTAGGCCGCCGCAGGGTGTCCTCTCGAACCTCCGCCGGGTCTGTCGCGCATTGGGCGACGACCCTGCGGCGCCTGCGCGCGGTCTTTGGCATCGCCGCTCTACTTTCGGCGAAGCATGCACACAACACGCCTCTTCACGTTCTGCGTTATCGCCGCGCACCATCTCTCCGTTCTTGCACAGGAACCCACCATCGTGTGGCAGCGCACGCTGGGCGGATCCGGAACGGACAACATCCTCTCCATCGCCGCCGTATCCGACGGCGGTTGTGCGGTAGTGGGTTTCTCCTACTCATCCGATGGTGATTGCACGGGCAACCACAACCCCGACTACTCCGATGTCTTCGTGGCGAAACTGGATGCCACCGGCGGCGTGGAATGGACACGCATGTTGGGTAGCAGCTTCGAGGATTTGGGATATTCCATTTCGGCCACGAGCGATGGGGGCTATATCGTTGGCGCCTTCGCGGGTGCCGAGGACGGCGACGTGAGCGGAACCCATGACAGCCAGGACAACTGGTTGGTGAAGCTGGAAAGCGATGGTGATATCGCCTGGCAGCTGCCGCTCGGGGGCACCGGCTTCGACGGAGCCACATACGCGCAAGAGGCCGCTGATGGCAGCGTCATGGTCGCCGGGACCACGGGCTCGAACGATGGCGATGTGTCCGGGTACAATGGCGGCTTCGACATCTGGGTGGCGAAGCTCGATGGCACGGGTACCATCGAATGGCAGGATTGCTTCGGCGGAACGGGGAGCGACCAGGTCTTCGCGATGGCCACGGCCACCGATGGCAGCGTGATCGCCGCCGGCTACACCACCTCCGACGATGGTGATGTGAGCGGCATCCACGGCAACAGCGATGCATGGGTGATCAAGGTGGATGCGAGCGGCGTGCTCGCCTGGCAACGCTGTTTAGGCGGCAGCGGAACGGACAACGCCAACGGTGTGCTGCTCACCGCGGACGGGGGATGCTTGATCAGTTGTTACACCGATTCCAACGATGGCGATGTAAGCGGCAACCACGGCAGTTATGATATGTGGGTGGTGAAACTGGATGCGGATGGCGCGATCGATTGGCAGCGAAGCTTGGGTGGCACCACCAGCGATGGCGGCTATTCGGCCGTGCAGGATGACGATGGGGGTTACACTATCGCCGGCTTCGCGACCTCAACGGACGGCGATGTGACCGAGCTTGCTGGCGCCGGTGATGTCTGGCTGGTGCATTTGGATGCTGCAGGCACCTTGGAGTGGGAGACCACTTACGGCGGCACGGGCGAGGACGGTGCCTCCGCCCTGGTGCCGAAGCCCGGCGGAGGCTACTTCCTGGCCGCCATCTCCGCATCGGACGACGGCGATGTATCCGGCGGGCACGGCGGCGAGGACGGTTGGGTGCTGAGCCTGACCGCGAGCACCCTGGGCGTGGCGCCCTCACAGGAGGAAGGAGGCACGGACCTGTGGTTCGATGAGGCCGCGCGCGTCATCGTCGTTTCGGGCGCGGAACCTGCGAGCACCTTCACGCTCACCGATGCGCAGGGACGCATCGTGATCAACGAGCGCATCGTGGGGCCGACCGACCGTATCGCTGTGGATGCGCTTGCGGCGGGTGCTTACCTCGCCAGCGTGCAGGCCAATGGTGCGGTGACTTCGCAACGTGTCGTCCTGCGGTAGAACACCGTGGGGTGTCCGAACCAAGCGCGGGCTAGGCCGCTGCATGGTGCCGAACCGCCGACAGGTCTGCCGCGCTCCCGGCCATGAGCCGGGATGGCGACGACCCTGCGGCTCGGACTTGCCTGCCGAAGGCAGGGCCGTGATCTCCGCCCGCGTCACGCCGGAGGCCGGGCGATCGCCGATCGCTTGATCCGGCCATCCGGCGTCTCACCAATGACAACCGAGTGTGGGCATTGGTGAGACTCCGGTTCGCGCCTGCCTACCGCAGGCAGGCTCGCAAAGCCTCGCTTGACCGGCGTGACGTCCGTCGTAGGATATGATCCTCGTCCAAGTCTTACCACCGCAGGGTGTCCCAGCCCCTGGTTGATTCTGCCCATGCCTGGTGCGACCGGGCCCGACTATCCCGGCATATTGCCCGCGACCCAATCCTTCATGAGCTTGATCTCGGCCTCGGTGAGCGGCGCCTTCTTGTTCTTGAAGGGCATGAAGCTCACGTGGTCCTGCGGGAGCTGCACGCGGCGCAGGATGTCCTTGGCGTTGTCTCGCACCGCCTCGTAGGTGTGCAGCGGCAATTTCCTGCCGGTCTCGGGGAAGTGGCACGGCGTGCACTTCTCCTGCAGGATGGGCTGGATGTCCTTCGCATAAGACACCGCAGGCACAGCAGCGGTCGCCCTGTCCGTCGACGCAGCCTTCTTCGAGCTGCTGCAGAATTGCAGGGTGATGGACAGCACGAGCAGCAAGGGGGTGCCGAGCCACCCTGGAACGATGGAGCTCTTCATGGCCATGCGGTGATCGGTTCGGGATGCCTGATGCAATGGGCGGTCGCGAACCGGCGCTCAGACCAGCTTGATGGGCTTCTTGTCCGAGGGATCGAGCGCGGCTGCCTTCACATCCACCTCCGCTTCCACGAAGTACTCGGACTTCTCCGCGTTGGCGAAAGCGCCCAGCTTGCCGATGGTGCCCAGCGCGCCGCCCTTCTCCTTCAATTCGTCGTTGTCCGACTTCAGGATCTTGAACGGCACCGTGAACGAAAGCTCCTTCGTCTCGCCGGTCTTCAGCATGAACCCGCCGGCCAGGCTCACCTCTCCCAGCGTATAGGTCTTCTCCTTCTTGTCGTCGCCACGGCCAGTGGTGTACACCTCGATCACCTTCACTTTCCCGCTTGCCACTTCCTGGTCGCTCTTGGTGGTGAGCACGACCTTGCCGGAGACGGCGCCATCCGCCTTCGCGACCTGTCCGGGGCATTGCAGATCCACTTTCACGCCGCCGATGCCGAGCTTGTTCTTGATGTTGCTGAAGAATCCCATGGTTGCTGGTGTTTGGTGTTTGGTAATGCTAGAGGTGCGGTGGGTCAGGGTTTGGCAGCGCCAGCCTTTTCCTCATTCGATGGCTTGGCATGCTCATCCATGATGATCTGGTAGTTGTTGATGATGGCTCCTACCAGGAGGTTGAGCAGCAGGAACACGGAGAGCACGAACCAGACGACATGGTACGAGGTCACTGCGAGCGGCGATGCTTCGATGAGGCCCATGGCGCTGGCCTTGCCCAAGTGGTAGCGCAAATCGGTCCAGGCATCACCGGTGAGCACGCGGAACAGGGTGAAGGAGGTCTCGTTCAGGTCCGCGTACGGATCTAGTCCTGACACCTCGGCACGATAGACCTCGAGCTTCGCGAGCATGTCCGGGCTCGCCGTTGCGGGGTCGCGCAGCTTGAAGAGCGTGACGCCGATGATGGCGAAGAGGTACATGAAGATCAGGAAGAAGAGCGCGTTGTAGCTCAGCGTGCTGAACGAGCGCGCGAGCACCGAGATGATGAGCTTGATCTCGCGCGCCGTGCGCAACAGGCGCAGCACGCGGAACACGCGGAGCACGCGCAGCGCGGTGACCATGGTGGCATCGGAGAACCACGACTCGGGCACGAAGCTCACGGCCACGATGAAGGTGTCGAAGATGTTCCACGCATCCGAGAAGAACGCTTTCACGCTCTCGCGTGCCAGCCAGCGAATGACGATCTCGAAGAGGAAGATGTAGAGCGCGGTGTGCTGGATGGCGTGGATGATCGGCGTGGTGCCGTAGGTCTCAACACCGATGAGCACGCAATTGATGACAATGACCGCGATGATGAAGTACTCGAACCACTTCGCTTGATTGAGCTTGATCGCGAATGAGCGCATGGGTACGTGCTGCGTTGGGCGGCGCCGAAACTAATCCGGGCCCTCAGATTCGCAAGCCGCCGCGGACCGGTTCCTGCCGTTGCCTGATGAATTAAGACCTCCCCAGGGTGTCCCCTAAACCTCCGCCCGCGTCACGCCGGAGGCCGGGCGATCGCAGATCGCTTGTTCCGGCCATCCCGCGTCTCACCAATGACAACCGAGTGTGGGCATTGGTGAGACTCCGGTTCGCGCTCGCAAAGCCTCGCTCGACCGGAGTGACGTCCGTCGTGGGATATGACCCTCGTCCAAGTCAGATCTCCGCCGGGTCTGTCCGCTGCTCGGGCCTTTAGCCGGGATTGATCGGACGACCCTGCTGCTCGGAGCGGTGATCTCCGCCCGCGTCACGCCGGAGGCTGGGCGATTGCAGATCGCTTGTTCCGGCCATCCCGCGTCTCACCAATGACAACCGAGTGCGGGCATTGGTGAGACTCCGGTTCGCGCTCGCATAGCCTCGCTTGACCGGAGTGACGTCCGTCGTGGGATATGACCCTCGTCCAAGTCAGATCTCCGCCGGGTCTGTCGCGCTCCCGGCCTCGAGCCGGGAGCGCGAGGACCCTGCGGCGCGGAGTCGTCATCAGCCTCTTCCGCTCGCTTGCTAGAACCCACCGTGCTCCACGGTGTACAGGCTGCACATGTTCCCTCGAAGCTTCATGATCATCGCTTTATTCTGCGCAACGGAACGGCACGCATCGGCTCAGTCCGTTGCCTTGGACTCCACGCGGTGGCTGGGTCGCGAGTTCCGCTACTGGGTAGGTGATCCCATGATGCACGGCCCCAACGGGGAGTGCATCGCTGGCTATACGGATGAGGAACGCCTTCTGGTGTTCTTCCCCGATCACCGCTGCCAGGAGGTCATCTTCGTGGATCGTGGTTCGGGCTTGCTGCGGAACTTGCAGCCCGGCAACTGCGAGTCGCTGAAGGGAGATACCGCGGCGGTGCTCACAGGCACCTGGTCGTGGGCGAACGACACCATGCGCGTGACCGTGGAGCGCACGGCCCAATATCCGAAGGAGCTGGTGGACGAGCGGTACTGGCAACGCCGATGGACCGAGCCGCTGCATATGATGAAGCCTCCCACGCGCATCTGCCACACGCGTCGTGAGCGATCGTTCTCCTTCGAGGGTGAACGCTTGTGCGAAGCGGAGCGGTGTTGGAATTAGGCCGTCGCAAGGTGTCCTCCTCAACCTCCGCCGGGTCTGGTAGGTGACGTTTATGTTTGTATGCGATCACCATACCATGGAAATGACCGATGAAGAGATGATGGCCGCCTTGGGGCGCGCGTCGGTGCACTTCCATGTGTACCTCGCCGACCCGAAGACCGGCACGGAAGTGGGGCGTGCCCAGGTGAGCGTGGGCCAGAGCTACACCAACACCATCGCGTGGAACGCCAACGGCAAGAGCGGCGATTCGTCGCGCGGCATCAAGGACCTGGTGGTGGGCATGCAGAAGCTGATGGCTGCATTGAAGAAGGCGAAGGTGGTGCCGATGGACAAGTACGTAGTGGACATCTACGGCCGACCCAAGGAACTGACCAAGGCCCAGTGCCAGAAGATCGTGCTGGAGCTGTGGCGCAGGCATGGACCTTCGGCAGGCTGAGGTGCAGGTCCCGGCAGTACGTTCAACGCAGTGAACGCAGATCAGAGCATGGAATGAGCGTAGTCGGTGAAGCATTCATCCAGGCATACGGGATGCCGGACCCGAGCGTACCCTGCCGCCTCCGGTTCACACGACCGTGGGACCAGGAGCTCATGAACACGCTGCTCGCGGAGTTCGGCAGCGGCCATTACCGCGATGGCTTCTTCTCCCTGCTGGGCGAGGACCTTGTGAGCGCTGATGCCTTGCTGGAGTCATGGCGTTTCATCCTTCCGGACGAGGTGCCGCGCCTGGTGGTGGGCCGGAACGCCTATGGTGTGCTGCTGGTGATCGAGGACCTGGAGAAGGACGGCTCGCGAAGCCAGCTCTGCGTACTGGACCCGATCCGCGTGTCCTATCACCGCGACGAGAATTGGCGGTTGTTGAACGGGTTGGTCACCTGGCTGCCCACGCACTACCCGAATTTCATGAACGACGCCATCTATCGTGCGCATCGTGCGGAGGGGGGTGAGCGCTTGAGGGCGAACGAGATCCTGGCGATCAAGGCTCCGACCTCATTGGGCGGCGCGTTCGCACCGGACAATTTCCAGGTGGAGGACATGTTCACCTACTTCGCGCAAACGGCGGTGATCTACCAGGAAGCGCTGCGCACGCAACGCGGGCAGGTGCTCTGAGCTGGCAGATCGGTTCAGGCACTTCCGCCGTTCCTTATCCTCCTTCAGACTTTCCCCAGCCAGCCATCCTGGAACTCGAGCTCCAGTCCACGTTCAAGGATGGCGGTGAGACCTTGGGCCCTGGTAGGGGTGAGGTAGTGCTGGGCGTCCTGCAGCAGATACCGGCAGCCTTGCCCTGGCACATGTTCAAGCACCAGTTGGGCACTTCCTGAAGCGCCACAGAAGATGAGCAGCTCCGCACCATCCCGGAATCGCGGATCACCGTCCAACGCGTTCCAGTAGTAGATGCCCCGTTCGAAGCGGTCATCGGGTGCAAAGCCTTCCGGTGGGGCACCGGCGCGGACCGCGTCGGCAGGTACATGACCCCAGGATCGCCAACCGTGCTGCATGGTCACCCATGCGTCAGGTGACCCCATACGATCGAAGGCGATGACATGGAGCCGCCCGGTCCGCGTATTGTCGACATAAGCGTACAGGCCATTGCAGCGTTGATACAGTTCCTGCACATCGCCCGGCACCCAGGACAAGGAGTCTGGCCAGGTGTCCAGGGGATCACCGACGAGCACGCGTTGTTGGGTAGCACCGGGATCGTTGGCGATCCGATGGAGGTGCTCGAGGATGCGTTCGATAAGGACGCTCATGGTCGCGCTTCGGGTGCGAAGATGGGCAGGTCCGACCTATCGAGCACTGGGTCATATATCCGTGCCGCCGCCCACCTTTGCTCATCCACCACCAAGCGACGCGTTCCAACCTCCGGCTCCCACACACCGAAGAACACGGGCATGCTTCTCCGGGTGAACCCCGGATCTTCGCCCGCTTTCCTTCCGTCGGCTTGTTCGCCAGGTTGTCGAGTGCGACCTTGATGTATCTTCATCCGGTGCGCCTCCCGTCCTTCATCATCGCAGCATTCATCTGCTTCGCCGCAAGCGCCCAAAAGTCCTTGGTGGAGTTGCCGATGACCATGCGCAGCAGGCTCCTCTTCATCGAGGTGTACCTGAACGATGACCCGGCGCCCATGCATGTGCTCTTCGATTCGGGTGCGGGCGTGACGGTGGTGGACGATCGGGTGGCACGGGAACGCGGGCTGGTACTGACGGACTCGCTCGCCATCGGCACATCGGGGAGGCCCGTGAAGGCGGCACGCAGTCCGAACAACAGCCTGCGCCTGGGCGAACGATTCGTGCTGGACAGCGTGGAGCTTTTCCTGATGGACCTTGGGCATCTGAGTGCGCACTACAACGTCCCGATCGATGCGATCCTGGGTGTCGACCTGCTGAGTCGCGCCGTGGTGTGCACGGACCTGGATGCGTTGCGCATGCGCGTACACGACCCGAAGACCTATGTGCACAGCGGCAGCAGCGCAGCCATCACCGCGACCGAACTCGACTCGGGTACCTACGGCTTTCTGATGCAGGTGTTGCCTGGTGGGCGGAAGGATACCGTCGAGGTGATGGTGAAGTTGGACACCGGGGCGGACAACCACCTCACGTTCTACAACCACGCGGTGGTGGCGCATGGGCTGATGCGTCCCGGCAAGCGGTACAGGGGCGCGTCGGGTTTCGGCGCAGAGCCCACCATCACACACAACCGCCATGGCAAGCTGGCCCGTGCACGTGTACAAGGGCGTAGCTGGCGTAAGGTGCCCGTGGTGTACCAGGTGGATCCGGTGAATGCAGCTTCACGGCAGGCTTGCGACGGCCTCATCGGCCAGGGGCTGCTGAACGAGTTCAACATCACCTACCACTTGCCGGCGGGCCTCGTGTACCTGGAGCCGAGGCGGTGAAGCAAAGCCGGCCTTCGGCCAATTCACGCTCCTTGAGCCTCCACCCTCCGTCAAATCTGTCTCGCTTTCCAGTCGTTGGCCCGGGACACGGCGTTCTATCCAGGGCTCATCCGGACAACTTGTTCGATCAGTGCTGATCGATGAAGTCGTTGAAGGCCTGTATCGCGATCGGACTGTTGAACAGGGCTTGATGCCCGAGCCCTGGCAATTCAAGGAAGCTGCGCTCCTGGCAATCAGCGCATGCTTCGAGCTGGCTCCGGAAGGTGGGCCAGGAGTACATCTGGATGGGCGAGTCGCTCAGGCCCTGCACGAAGAGGATGTCGGACAGATGCGCACCGGTGAAATTGAGCAACGAGCGCTCCATGTAGGCATCGGGATCCGCCTGCGTGGAGCCATAGGCCTGATACAGGAGGCCGCAAACCTGCCCGGGAGGCAGCTGGCCGCTTTCCTCCAGCTCGCAGCGGTACACCAGGTTCAGCGGTCCGGGCGCATTGGCGATCACGGCATCAACCGCGTGCATCGTATTCAGCCGCGTCACGATGTAGCCACCCTGCGAATGGCCGGCGAGGAAGATCTTGTTCAACGTGATGCCCAGCTCCTGCTCCGCATGGTCGCGCAGCCAGAGGAGGGCCGCTTCCGCATGCTGGATGTTGTCGCCGAAGAGCAGGCCTTCTTCGGGGTAGGCCACGCTCACCAGCAGCATGTCCTCACGGTCCAGGATGGCCGCGAAGGCGTCGAGCGTGTTCTGCGCGGCATCGAGGATCAGGCTGTCGTAGGCCACCGTGCCATGGAAGAGCAGCAGCGCATCGAGCGTATCATTCACGGGTTTGTCGATGATCGCCTCCACGCTCACGCTGTCGGTGCCGACGGTGCGCGTAATGGTGTATGCGCCGGTGCCGGCCGATCCGCCGCCATCATCCGGGGTGGATTCCGGAGCTTCCTCCTTTCGGCATCCGGATATCAGCGCGACAGCGAAGACCGCGATGAGGCATCGACGCGGGAAGAAGGAATGGGCGGACATGGCCACGAAGTTCGCGTTCGTGAGGATTGGGTGGGTGAGACGCACAAGGAACACTCAGGTTCATTCCTGGAACTCGCATGGAGGGAGGCGACCAAGGGATCGGGCTTGCATCGGCACCAGGTGCTTCAACTGCACCACTGCAAGGTGCCTGGCGAACCTCCGCCTCCGGCACCCCGCGGCCCGATGGCCTCACCCCCGGATCATCACCATCATCTTCCCGCGCCTCCTGCCCGTCTTGATCAGGAGCTCCTCCTTGCCCTTGCCGCGACGAAGGATGGCCCGTGCGGTATTCGGCGGGATCCGTCCCTCGTTGTGCGCGATCAATTCCAGCTTGTTATAGCCGAAGCCCAGGTCGAGCCGCAGCTTCATGGGCTCGTGGCTCAAGCAGTGCGCAACGAGCACTGGGAGGTCGTTGAGCAGCACGCTGATCGTATCGCCGTCCACTTCGGCATCGTCCCATAGCGTGAGCGTGATGCGCTGCCGCTTGGCGGTGAGCTTCGGCAGGGTGTCCATGGCGATCTCCTCCAACGAAGGGGCCGCGGGTGCCGGCGGCGGAACCCGCTTCCGGACACCCAGGTGATAGCGGATCACCAGCGCGAGGTTGTCATCGCTCGCCTGCGTGCTGGCCCAGTTGCCATGGAATGAACTGGTGCTGGTCCATGCCGGCGCAGGGTCGAAATGGGTCATGTATCGGAGAGCGAGTTCGAAACGGTCCTTGCCGCTGGACGTGAAGCGGCCTATTTCCGGTGCGATGTAGGGGCGTACATCGCGCAGCGCCACGGTTCGTGTGCTGACGCCGTCCTTCACCGTGTTCCGCTCATCGGCCCGTTGGAAGGTGGCGCCGAAGCCTACGCCGAAGGACCATTGCGAGGGTTCGTTCCGTTTAGGCAGGGTGTGCCACGCCAGCCTGACCTCAGCGTTCTTGGTACTGTGGTACACGCTGCTGGACACGGAGTCCAGTGCCATCATGTAGCCGTTCACACCCCAACCGCCGCCCACACCGAAGCGCAGGCGGTCGCGGTACGTGAAGGAGCTGCCGCCTTCCAGCCGGAAGCCCAGCCATGGATAGCAGAAGGTGCGCAACGCGCTCGTCTTGTCGGAGACCTTGGCCGCCTGCAGGGTGATGTGCAGGCCGCCGAAGAAGCGCGTCTCGATGTCGCGGCCCAGCGCCACGGGTTCGTTGTTCATGTACTTGCCGGCACCGGCGAGCGCACCGATGGCACCCGTGACGAGGCCGCCACCATTGCCACCGCCGCCTTTGATCACGCTCGTGCCGCCCGTGATCGATTGCGCCGCCGCAGCCGAGGTCAGCCCGACGAGCGCAAGCAGGAGAACGGAACGCATGCAAGGAGACATCGCACGAATATCGGGCCGGGTCATGGACCCGCTGGATTGGGCAACAAGAAGAGCCTGGGCCATGAGGCCGTTCGGTATCGGAGTGGAACGGTCTGCGAATCAACCCGGCATCCTGCCCTCCACCCAATCCTTCAAGAGCTTGATCTCGGCCTCGGTGAGCGGCGCCTTCTTGCTCTTGAAGGGCATGAAGCCCATGTGGTCCTGCGGAAGCTGCACGCGGCGCAGGATGTCCTTGGCGTTTTCGCGCACGGCCTCGTAGGTATCCAGCATGATCTTCTTGCCGGTCTCGGGGAAATGGCACGGCGTGCACTTCTCCAGCATGATGGGCTTGATGTCCTTCGCGTAGGACACCGAGGTTGCCGCAGCGGTCGCGCCATCCGGTGTCGCCGCTTTCTTGGAGCTGCCGCAGAACTGCATGGTGACGGAGAGCAGCAGAAGCAAGGGGATGCTGATCCGGCCCGGGATGGTGGTGCCCTTCATGGCGATGCGATGAATGATACGAGACGCCCAATGTAGCAGGCGGTTCTTCAAGAGCGAGCCCCATGAGGGCGCATGGCCGGATCGCGCCGCCCGGCACAGCGCCCATCGCCTTCTGATCCGCTCGATCCTTGATCCGCTAGTGCCGAAGGGCCGAAGCACCTCCTTCGCCCGGCAGAACACGAGCGGTCGCTCATGGCCCGGAATCGGCCGTGCGGGGCAGTGCCAAAAACCTCCCCGGATTCAGGCCGACCGTGGCGCGCGAAGGATGGGGAACCGATTCAGCATCGCGATGCCAGCACCTTGGTCCACGCAGCAAGCAGGCTGGGCTTCCCTGACAGGCTCTTCCTTTTAACTTTCCCGCCGTCAGATTAGAACATCAAAAAGAACAAAGCCGATGAATAGCATGCGATCGATCGCGCTGGGACTGGCCATGAGCCTCTTGTTTGGCTGCGGCGGGGGTCCCGCCTTCAAGGACAAGGTGAATGAGGATGCGTACAAGCGCGTCGAGATGGGCCAGACCTATGAGCAGGTCGTCTTCCAGATGGGAGGATTGGAAGGGCGCAAACTCACAGACGAACTGCACATCTGGGACAACGGCGACATCGAGACCACGACCTATTCCGTGACCGTGAGCTTCGAAGGCGGCAAAGCCGTGCGCAAGACCGCCACAACGCTGAATGAGAAGGGCGAGAAGCTGAAGGAAGAGCGCTATCCGGACATCTAGTCCGCCGGCCTGCGTGCCCCGCTGGGATTGACAGCGGGTCATGAGCAGGCGCATGCTTCTTCCGCAGTCTGACGGGCCGCGCTTGATCAGAGAAAGCTCGTACACCTGCTCACTGCAGCCGCTGCGCTCCTCCAGATCCCTTGTGAGCGAGGTGCGCTATCGGCATCCATGATCAGGCATCACGGACCCCAACCGATGACGCTTCTACCTTGCCTTCATGTCCACCACCTGCTCCGTCTTCTGCGGCCTCAGCCTCGATGGCTTCATCGCCCGTCCCGACGGTGCGCTCGATTTCCTCGAAGGCGATGGCACTGCCGAGTTGGGCGACCACGGCTACGAGGCTTTCGTGTCCGGCATCGATGCCATCGTGATGGGACGCCGCACCTTCGAGGTGGTGCTTGGATTCGGGCAGTGGCCCTACACGAAAAAGGTCTTCGTGCTCAGCAGCGGTGCGGTGGACCTTGCTCGCGTTAAGGAACGCGGTGCCGATGCGGAGCTGCTGAACGCGACGCCGGAAGAGGTCGTTCGGCAGTTGGCCGCGCGCGGCTACGAGCACCTGTACATCGATGGTGGCGGCACCGTGCAGCGCTTTTTGCGGGCTGGCCTGATCGATCGGCTCATCGTCACGCAGGTACCGGTGCTGATCGGGAAGGGCATCCCGCTCTTCGGTCCGCTGGAGAAGGACCTTCGCTGGAAGCTCGTGACGAGCCGCAGCTTCCCGGGCGGGCTGGTGCAGAGCGAGTACGCGCGGCGCTAAAGTGGGGGCGCGGGCTGAAGCGATGGTGGTCTAACCCGATCACCAAACGCACCACAACCGTGTCTCAGTGCCACGAAGGTCAACCCGCTGCACGATGTAGGCGCCGGGTCGCACGGTGCGCGATCCGCCGGAAACCAGATCGAAGCGCTCGATGAGCCGACCGCTCAAGTCAAGCAGCGCTATCGAGGTTGATCCTGCCCCGGTCCAATTGATCCGGTCGTCCACGAGCAGCAGCTCCGCGTTTCGGGCATCGTCAGCAATCGTTGTTGATAGGCATGCGGGCAGGCTCCACTGGAGCAGCTCGGCGTAGACCTCCTCTTCCACGCCGTAGAACGCGCTCGTGGTGCCGAAGCTGTAGGCATTGCCGGGCGTGTACCCGTTGGTGAGGAAGACGAGGCCGAAGTCCGAGGCAGGATCCACGTACAGGTCGCTGATGAGGCCGTAGGCCTCACCGGCATGGCCGAAGAGCGCTGCGCCGGGAAAGACCACATCGCCACCGGGCTGCGCGGTGATGCGGTGCACGCCCAAGCCCCAAGAGCGGAAGAGGCCGTAGTAGTTGTCTCCGTTGCTGCCGTTCCACGTCCACTCGTTGCCCAGCATCAGGGCCACGGTGGCCGGCTGCAACAACACCGTGGCGTCGTAAGTGCCAGCGTTGGCCAGCAGGATGGCGATGCGCGCCAGTTCCAAGGCGCTCACGCGCAGACCACCCTGTGGAGCGAAGAAGAGCCCGTTGCTCCCGATCACGTACTGGCTCAGGTCGGGTGCGATCGGCACCACTCCATTGTAGTTGTCCGACTGCGGCGCGCTGTTGCGATAGAGCACGGCGAGATCGGTCACACCAGGAAGGTCCTGGACATTGTAGCTGCCATGGATCCCGAGTGGAAGGAGCACCTGCTGGCGCATGTACACGTCAAAGCGCTGTCCGCTCAGCGCCTCGATGAGCGTGCCGAGGATGCCGAAATTGGCGTTGCTGTAAGTGAAGTAGGTGCCCGGTGCTTCGGTGCGCCACATGTTGCTGGTGTAATAGTCGCCGCCGGGCACCGCCAGTTCACTGATGGGCGGCGGGGGCGTGGTCCCATAGGTGGCGCTCAGGAAGTCCGCGTACCCGGTACCGTCCTGGAAGCTGCTGGTGTGGCTCAACAGCATGCGATAGGTGATGGGCGTGGCGGGATATGCGGGGTTGCGGAAGCTGAAACCGAGCGTCGTGCTCACATCGTCATCGAGGCCGAAGGCGCCCTGCTCGTACAGGCGCATGAAGCCGATGGCGGTGACGAGCTTGCTGATGCTGGCGATGCGGTAGCGCGTGCTGTCGTCCACATCCAGGTTGAGCGCGAGGTTGCGCTTGCCCGTGTGCACCACGTCCTGCACGGCCGTGCCGCAGGTGGTGACCACGCTCATGCCAATGAGCCCATTGGCGGTGGCGACGCTCTGCAGCTGCTGCTGCAGGTTCTGGGCGTTGGCAGCAAAGGGCAGTAGAGCAAGGAGGGGAAGCGGACGCATCAGGCCGAAGGTAGTTGCTGTCTTCCGTGCGTTCGCTCGTGCGGGTGGCTTACTGATCGATGATGCGCCCGTACCTTGTCCAACACGACCTGTGCATGCGCAACCTCTTGTTCTTCGTCCTCCTTCCCTTGGGTGCTCCACTGCAGGCGCAATCCTATGTTCCGGGCCAGGCCTACTTCAGCGCGAACGGCCATATTGAGTACCGCTGCGGCGACCTTCCATTGGTGATCTCCGTACCGCACGGTGGTGCGTTGGCCCCGGCAGACATACCGGACCGCACCTGCAATGATCCGGTATACGATGTGGACGCCAATACCGTGGAGCTCGGCGACGCCATCGATTCGGTATTCGCGGTCACGGATGGGTGCCGGCCACATGTGGTGATCAACCACCTCGCGCGGCGCAAGCTGGATGCGAACCGGAACCTCGCAGATGGTGCGTGTGGCGATCCACAGGCTGTGCTGGCGTGGCAGGCCTTCCACGCCTTCATCGATAGTGCGAAGGCTCGCGTTACGGCCACAGCAGGCAAGGGCTTCTACCTGGACCTGCACGGCCACGGCCACACCGTGCAGCGCTTGGAGCTGGGCTATCTGCTGTATGAAGATGAGCTGGCGCTCCCGGACGCCACATTGAACACCTCCACCTACATCGATTTCAGCAGCATCCGCGCACTAGCGCTGCAGAACCAGTTGGCGCTCCCCCATGCGGAGCTGTTGCGAGGTCCACTGGCCTTGGGCACGCGGTTGGCCAGCCTGGGCTATCCCTCCGTTCCCAGCCAGCAGGATCCCTTCCCACTGCAAGGGCAGCCCTATTTCAGCGGAGGCTACAATACAGCCCGTCACGGCAGTTACAACGGCGGCGCGATCGACGGGGTACAGGTTGAATGCAACTTCACAGGAGTGCGCGACAGCCCGATGAACCGTGCGCTGTTCGCCGACTCGCTACGGGTGGCGCTCAGCACCTTCCTGACCGATCACTATTTCACGCAGCCGACGAACTGCACGGTCGGACTGGCCCCAGATGACCAGGCACCAACAATCTGGGTGTGGCCGGATCCGGCGGATGATCTCGTGCAGGTGGAGGTCAGAGGCAGGGCCGCAGGTGATGCCGTCCGCATCATTGATGCAAGTGGCCGCACGCAGCGCTATGGAACCACCGGAACGCCCATGGATGTGCGGTCGCTGCCTGCTGGAATGTATATCGCCCTGATAGAGACCAGTGAAGCAATCACGTTCTTCAAGCAGTGAGCGTGGATCATCACGCTTGCGCGTTGGAAGAACCACCGCAGGAGCACCCCCGAAGGCGCGGTGCCTCTGAACGCAGTCCCATCTCCGTGGCGCTCGCTGTGCGGAAGGGCATGGGGTGAGTTCCTCGCTTGATCGTGATGGTCATGCTCGAACACCGATCTTGCGACCGTGACCGATGACCATCCGGGGGCCTATCACCAAGCTCGATCGGACGTCGTACTTCGATGAGGACGGCATCCGCAGGTTGCGGTATTACCTCACCGTGGGTGAACAGCAGGTCAAGCTGGAGATACGCGAGTCGGACCCCCTGGGGCTGAACGTTGGTGACGAGGTGGTGGTGGTGCGCGGATCGGATGGTGTGCAGGTCAGCTCGCTCTACAACGTGCACGCCGATCAAGGATATGGCCCGCAATGGAAGGAGTTGAAGCGTTCGCTCGGTCAGTGGGCCGGTACGCGCGTGATCAGCGGCACCGTGAAGCACAAGGAGCGCAACCGTGCGCGGGACGACCTGTCGCGCGAGGGCTACCACACGGTGGTGTACTTCGTGGTCGAACTGGAGGATGGGGAACGCTTCCTGGTGGACGAACGGGCCGGTGGACCGGTGCGCCCCGGCCATCGGGTGGAAGCGCTCGTGGGGCGCGGCGGCCGTGATGAGTTCGACACGTTCGCCTTCCGCGACCTCACCGCGGGCACGGACAGCATGCCTTCGCCTTGGCCTGCTCGGGTGGCGTTGATCGCGAGCCTGGTCACGGTCGGCTTCCTGGTCCAAGTGGTGCGCACCAATGCCATGGATGGTCCGCGCTGGTTCATGCTCCTGTTGATCCTCGCGGTCCCCGGCGGGTTGTGGTGGATGTTCGCTACCAGTCGGTGGAAGTCGCGACGTGCGCTGGACCGGCTGACCGCTGCGGCTCACGCGGCATAGCTCGCCCAAAGCATCATCGCAGCGATCACGCCCGGCACGATTCAGCAGCCGGTGATTCACGAGCCTTCCAGGCAATCGAGGCCCGGATCACGCGGATGATGATGGATGGTCACCTGTGATCCCTTGGGATACTTCGCGGCCAACCGGTTCGCCGCGCCCGAGTACTTGGATGGGCGTGATGTGGCGAATCCCGAACTTCGGGCCGCATGTCCGCAACCGCCGAACCGCGCAGCACCGGATTCTGGCGCACCATGGTGCTCTACGGCCTGGCCATGGCCGCCTTGGTCTTCGCGCTGAAGTACGCCGAGTACAAGTTCTGGATCCGCGACCTGCGCATGGAGGTGTACATCGGCGTGGTGGCCCTGCTCTTCACTGCGCTGGGCATCTGGGTGGGGAAAAAACTGCTCGAAGGCCGGCAGGCGGCGGCGCCGGTAGCTGCCACGGACCACGCTCCTTCCCAACCGCCGAACAAGGCGGCCATCGCCGACCTGGGCATCAGCGCGCGCGAATTGGAAGTGCTCGGGCTCATGGCCAAGGGCTGCTCCAACCAGGAGATCGCCGACCGGCTCTTCATCTCCCTGCCCACGGTGAAGTCGCACTCATCCAGCCTCTTCGTGAAGCTGGATGTGAGCCGCCGGACCCAGGCCGTTCACAAGGCGAAGGAGCTGGGCATATTGGCATGAATCCGTCCGACCGAAGTATGGATCTTCGCCTTGAGCGTGCCGATCCATACCAAAGGATGAGGGTCGGGCGGCCCCGCCAGCCGTGCTTCGCAGCCAAAACAGCGAACCCATGAACAAGACGGTCCTCACCTATGGCCTCATCGCCGGCCTCATCGTAACGGTCATGATGTGGCTCACCCTCGGCAGCGGCGAGCACGATTTCGACAACGGGCTCTGGATCGGCTACACCACCATGGTCGTGGCCTTCAGCACCATCTTCTTCGCGGTGAAGTCTTACCGGGACAAGCAGAACGCCGGGGCGATCACCTTCGGCAAGGCCTTCCTGATCGGGCTGTACATCACCCTCATCGCCTCCACCATGTACGTGGCCTCCTGGATGGTGCTCAGCGCCACCACCGGGCAGGAATTCATGGCCGAGTATTATGAGCACGAGAAGGCCCGGATGGAGAGCAGCGGCATGCCCGCACCGGAGGTGGAGGCCAAGCTGAAGGAGATGGATGAGATGATGGAGCTGTACAACAACAACCCGGTCTTCAAGGCCGGTATCACCTACACGGAGATCCTGCCGGTGGGACTGTTGATCAGCCTCGTATGCGCGGGCTTGCTGAAGAGACGGGGCGTTGCACAGGCCGGGTGAGAGGCGCGATCGGCGCAGGCATGGCGCAATGGCTCATCCAACCAGGCATCAACGACTCCTGCACCTTCCTGTCGATGAGCAGCACCTCGTCGAGCACCCTGCATGCGCAAGGGCTTATACCCGCATTCGCGCTTCGGAGCCTTCAAAGGCCCGGTATTCCTAAAGGGGCCTGGGGGCCAGTTGCATGAACGAATGCGCAGACCAATGCGGCGGTCCGCATGTAGCGTTAAAGACTCCCATTATCGGCCAGCTGCGGCCAAAGGCATCATAACCTAGATGCCTATTGCTGGAAGCATGCGCGTGAAAAGCTCGGTTCTCCTGGTCCTGGCAATGGTGTTCTTGCTGAGCTCGTTCCATCATGAAACCGTACCGGCCTTCCATGCACAACGCTCAATTCATGCGGATGCGGATCCGTTCGGGTTCGACATCGTGCAGCGCACCTGCGCGCTGGAGGTGGTGATGGAGACACTGGCTCCGGACCGCGTGGAACGCATCGAGAACGAACCCGACGACAGCTTGATGCCAATGCCTTTGGATTCACATCCAGTGGGCGCCCAGCTGGCCTGCCTGCCGCCTCCCCGGTAGTTGTGTTCCTGCTGTTCAGGCCGCAGGTCAAGCTCAAGCGAACAGCCCGCGCGCCTTCGCCATCAACCAAGGAGCCATCGCTGTCACGATCGGCAACAGCGACCAGATGCGGCCCTGCGCAAGGTTGTAGTCGTAGAGCAATTCGCTCCATGGCTTCTTGAATAGGAAGTGCCCGGCCCCGAACTCGAAGGCGAGCGTCATCACCAGTCAGAGCAGTCCGTTGCTCCAAGCCTGCTTCGCATGAGCAGGACCCAGCCATCGGATGCCGATCCAGGTGGCTCCGAGATCCTTGCCGATTGCGCCATTGCATTCTGTTGGATACGTTCGCATCGATGGCCCTTCGTTCGATCACCTCCGTGCTGGTCGCTACCATATGGATTGCCACCAACGAGTTCATCCGCAACCAGTTGGTGCTGGTCGAACATTGGTCTGCGCACTACACGGCGCTTGGTCTGGCCTTCCCCGCGGAGCCGATCAATGGCGCGGTGTGGGGCATCTGGTCGCTGGCCTTTTCACTGGTGATCCTCATCCTCTCGAGGCGCTTCACATTGGTGGAGACCGCGACGCTGGCGTGGGGCATCGGCTTCGTGCTCATGTGGCTCGTGATCGGCAACCTCGGCGTGCTGCCCCTCGGCATCCTTACCATAGCCATTCCCTGGAGCATGGTGGAAGCCTTCGGCGCGGCGTGGATCGTGAAGAGGATTGCGCCTGCCAGCGCTGCTAGTTGAACAGCCCTCGCACCTTCGCCATCCACCATGGAGCCATCGCCGTCACGATCGGCACCAGCAACCAGATGCGGCCCTGCGCGATGTTGTAATCGTAGAACAGTTCGCTCCATGGCTTCTTGAAGAGGAAGTGCCCGGCGCCGAACTCGAAGGCGAGCGTCATGGCGAGCCAGAGCAGGCCGATGCCCCACGCCTGTTTCGCATCAGCTGGACCCAGCCAGCGGATGCCGAGCCAGGTGGCAACGAGGATCAGCGCGCACAGCATCACCGTGCTGATGGCGAGGCCCATGGTGAGCCCGGTGTGCGGGATGATGAACTTGATGCGCACGGTGCCATTGCCGATGGCGAGCGCCATGAGCAGGAACCAGAAGAGGAGGGATTTCCACCACATGGGTCCAACCTAGTGTTCAACCGATTGTGATGGAGCAAACCGTTCGCAAGCGCGTTGCTCCGCCAATCGCTTCAGGTTCTTCAGCTGCACCCGTTGCATCAGCGCATGCACCGGCGGGAAGAGCACCGCGCCCTGCAACCACGCTGACCACGGCGGTGTGCCCTCACCGCGCACACGCGTGACCAACCGCGAGGCGTCGCTGCCGATCGGCTCCAGCGCGAAAGCCCACGTGGTGCGGATATGCCCGCCCATGCGGTCGGCCTCCGCGCCGAGCACCAATGCCTGTTCATGTTGCACCTCCCTCACCGTATAGCCGCCATCCAGCGCCGGGGTCGCGTGCACGGTTTCTCCCACACGGCGTTCGGTCCAATCCGCGCGCAATTGCTCCACGCTGGGTTCTCCGCCGTGGTCCAGCGCATCGATGCTGTACCAGCCGCCGCGGTCGCAGCCCAGTTGCATCAGCCAGGTCCATACAAGCGCGGGCGGCGCCTCGATGTCGATGGCGTGTGTGAGCCGGTAGGGCGCATCGGGGATCAGCGCATCGCCGGGCAGCGCGCGGTCGTCATCCGCGGGAAGGTCCGCCTTGCCCAGTTGCGCCTCCAGGTGCGCCATGGCCGAAGTGCGGATCAAGTGCGAGAACGGACCGATCAGGTGGAAATAGGTCGTCTGCTTTCCCCAGCTCGCCTCGTCCGTTGCTGTGACGCGCAGCTCCAGGGTGATCCAGCTGCCTTGCTCGCGCGGTTCCACATGGATCGACCAGGACACTTTGCCCCAACCGTTCTCGTTGAACGCGGCGAATCCCTGCGGGCTGACATCCTTGAACGGGATCTCCAGGTGCCAGAATTGGCCGACGGCACCCACGACCACTTCTTCACCCGGTCGCTCGTCCAGCAACATGAAGCCGTGACCATGCGAAACGATGTCATCCACACCTAGGCCGCTCTCACCAGCCCTTGGTACGGTCTTGCCCTGCAACCGATCGGGCAGCGTGCGCAGATCGAAGAGGAAACGTACCCACGGGATGGTGGCGCCGTCGAAATGACGGGCCACTTCCCACGCTTGCTGCGGTGGCGCCTTCACCGCGATGCGGTGGATCTCGGTGTGGCGGGGGCGGGGGAGGAAGTGCTGGATGAGCCGCATGTTGGTGAAAATGCTCGTCCGGCCGCATACCCGGACTGACCTCCGTCAGTTCGCTCAGCCTAGGCCCCGGTTAGGTTCGGATCGCTGGATCAACCGATTCCGGCATCCGACCCATGCGCATCCTCATCCTCTACGGCACCGTCGAAGGCCAGACCCGCAAGATCGCCCGCTTCATGGAGGATCACCTGCAGTCCCTTGGTCATGCGGTCACGTGCTGCAACGCCATCGATGAGCCGCCATCGCCGGAGGGCTTCGAGCTCGTGCTGATCGGCGGACCGGTCCACGCGGGGCACTATCCCACGGCGCTCAAGCACTACATCCTGGCGCACAAAGCCGCGATCGACCAACGGCCCAACGCCTTCTTCTCCGTATGCCTGCACATCGTCACGGGGGAGGCCAAAGCGATGAGCGAGGCCCTGGAGGTCGCCCGCGCCTTCACCGACTCCTGCCAATGGCTGCCGTACCGCATCGAGCAGATCGCCGGCGCGCTGAAGTACCTCGAGTACGATTACTTCAAGCGCTTCATGATGAAGATGATCGTGAAGAGCCAGGGCGGCAGCACCGATACCACGCAGGACCACGAGTACACCGATTGGGCGCAGGTGAAGCGCTTCGCGGAGGAGATGGCCGCGATGGTGAAAGAGACTGCCCCAGCCTGAACGGCCCGCAGCCAAGAGGATCCCCGAAAGGTGGGTCCGCATGGCTCCGCAATGCCCGCATTCCGGGGTGATGGCGAAAGCGAAAACCCTGGCGAGGTCCGGGATTGGGAGGAGACCCTGCGGCGGTTTGGATAGAACGAAGGTTATATGGACAAGCAGGAACCACCGCATTTGATTTGTGCCACATACGAACCATGGTCATGAACAACCTCCACACATTGCTGATCGCCACTGCGCTCCCTTCGGTCCTAAGTGCGCAGAGCGTGCTCATCTACCAGAACAGTTTCGTGACACCGCTCACGGCACCGGTAAATGCTTCATGTCAGCAGGACTTCAGTGCCACGCCCGTGAACACCCTTTGGCAGGGTACGGGTTCCGGCACCTTCAGCGGCGCGTTCCAGCAGTCCAATACAGTAGAGACCCTTCTCATCAATGGCCCGGCCGATGTCTACGACGACCCCGCTGCCGCGAACGGGGATTTTTGCCTGGGCATGCTCAACACTAATTTCTTGGACAAGCTGGCCTTGCTGATCGACCGCGAGAGCCTGCCCTTCATCAATATCTCGTTGGACATGTCTGCCATCAATACCACATGCGGTGGTCCATTGACCCTGGGCACGCCCAACTTCCTGGTGGAGGCCCTTGATGCTCCCGGCGGTGTGTTCAACATCAACTCGACCGCTCCGCTGTCGAGCGATACGCTCATCGGCATCGCCCCGAACGCACCGACCGGGGCGGGCAGCTTCGTGTTCAATTGGGCAACGGACATCGGATCCCTGGATGTGGCCGGCAGCACTGACGACTTCGTGGCCATCCGGTTCACGCTGCTGAATACCGGCCTTACGCCCACGACAGCGATCTACGCCGCCTTCGACAACATCTACATCGAGGCTTCCAGTAGCGATGTGATCAGCGGCATCGTCGAACAGGCGCTTGCGCCGATGAACATCTGGCCCAACCCTGCAACGGACCGCGTTACGATCGAAGGTCTTGTCAGTGGCACGCCGGTGGAGATCTTCTCCCTCACGGGACAGCGTGTGGCGGTGCGCATGGCACCTCAAAGCGCCGCGATCGATGTCTCCGGGCTTGCCCCCGGCACTTATGTGCTGCGCACACGCGTGGATGGATCGGTGCGCAATGCGCGGTTCATCAAGTGGTAGAGCGCAGCAGCAGCATTGCCCCAGTTTCCATGGCGCGCGTCATCTGATCGCGGCGCTTTGAGGTGCCATGCGCGCATGGAATGGTGCCGGCAAGAAGAAGGGGCGGAAGCAGAGCGGACGGGTTCCTTTAAGCAGAATCATGGCCATGTGCCCAGTGTCGTCCGCTCAGAGCAGCGGACAGACCGCTGCTGAGGTGGGAGGAGGCTCTGCAATGGTCCAGGATGTGCGCTCGTCTTCACCCGTGCCGGACCATTTCGGGAATGCCACAGATGCGGATCACCACACGGTTCAGATGTTGAGCCGAGCGGCGTTGTTGCGCATCCATGCGATGCACCATTCAGGGAACAGTGATCAACCGATCATATGAGCGATATCCCTTACGGGGGACATGGCGTGAACGATCGACAACGTCGTGACCCATTCAGGGAACGTGGTCAGGACGATCGCTTGTGCCGTGGTCCATTCGGGGGACGCCGCTGCTACGAGCGGCTTAAGCATAGACCATTACGGGAACGCTGCTGAGGTGCGCGCCTTGATCGGGGATATGCCGCAATGAAGCTCGTTCCCCAAATGGAACCTGCGCACCGCACCCATCGTTGCAGCGCCCAACTCCGCGACCATGAACGTTTCCTGCATCCGCGCCGGTGTCAAGGACCTCCCTACCGGCGAATTGATCGCCAAGTCCGTCTATATAGAGGCTTGCATGACCGGCAACCCGCACTTTCCGGCCCCAATGCCCAGCCTCGCAGAGATCGCCGTGGTGCGCACCGCACTCGTGCACTGGCTCAGTGAGGCTGAGGGCGGAGCGCGCGCCGCGGTGGCCACACGCTGGGCCATACATGCGAAAATGGAGCGACTCCTCGTTCAACTCTCCAAATACGTCATGGCCCAGGCCCAAGGCGATATCGACCGGCAGGTTACCAGTGGCTTCGAGCTGCGCAGGCCCCCGCAGCGGATCACGGTCCTCACAGCGCCCGAGCAGCTAGTTGCCAATAGATCGGAACACGAGGGCGCGGTGAAACTCGCTTGGAAGCGCGTGCATGGCGCCCGCGCCTATCAGGTGTTCGTCAACGCGGGCGACGCGCAGTTGGAGGACGACTGGCGGCTGGTGGCCAGCACCACGCGCATCCGCCACGAAGTGCGGCACCTCGAGCCCGGGCGCTACCACCACTTCCGCGTGCGGGCCTTGTTCGCCGCCGGCGATGGGCCCCTGAGCGCGATCGTCGGCCGCCGCGCCTACTAACCCTTGATCCCAAGCCGCCATGCTCGTCCACACCATGACATTGCCGGAGATGGTCGCCGACGCGCGCCGCGACTACAAGGCGCTCTGGAACAAGGTGAACGCCCTGCTGCCGGGCATGCGGCGCATCCACCTGAAGGCCCGCGGAGAGACCATCACGCACCTGGTGCCCTGGACCTCGCCGCGCAAGAACCATTGGCTGCTGCATTTCAGCCTGCGCAAGGCCGGGCCGCTCATGCACCCCCTGGTGTACAGCTACGATGCGAAGGGCCGCCTCTTCGGCCTCATCGTCACGCCCACCGGCAGCAGCTATTGCATCGATAACCACCTCATCCAGCGCTACGGCGAGCGCTTCGACCCCACGGCCAATCCGCTGGACCGCCTGCAGAGCTTCTTCCACGAGAACTTCTTCTACGCCACCGAGACCCTCCACGAGCGCAGCCCCGGCGTGCGCGAGGTGCGCGTGGGCATGAACCACGGCCTGGGCCTTGGTGACTGGGACACGCACACCGACATCATCCACATCCGCACCTTCGTGAGCTTCGGGCAGCTCTTCCCAGAGCAACAGGAACTGATGGAGCGCCTCGATGCGCAGCGCGCCTGGGACAGCCTCACGCGCGGCCAGCAGATGGAACGCCTGGCAAGGGCGAAGCGGGAGGAGGAAAGGCGGAGGGCGGCGTAGTGTGGAGCACTGCCTATGGGTCGCAGGGTCGTCCGCTCAGAGCAGCGGACAGACCGCTGCGGAGGTGGGAGGAGACCCGGCGATGGTCTAACAACGGATGGAGGCACAGAGGGTCACGGCGCGCTTGATAGCGTTCATCCCTTCGTTCATTACTTTGAGCTCCAATGATTGACGGTCTTCCCGTCGCTCAGTTCCGAATGCCCCCCGCCCAACTCACCCTCCTCGACCAGAGCGAGCTTTTGGAGCTCGTCCCGGCCCTGCCCGCCATCGAGGAAGGCGACAACCATGGCGCGGTCTTCACCAAAGCGTGGGTGGTGGACCTGATGCTCGACCTCTGCGATTACCGCGCTCAGCGAGACCTGTCGCACATCCGCCTATTGGAGCCCTCCTGCGGCGATGGAGCCTTCCTCCAGCGGATCGTGAATCGGTTGTCGGATTCGTTGCGCACCCACGGCCGGGCCTTGACCGATGCCCGCGATGCCATTCGCGCCTATGACCTCCAAGGCCGCAACGTGCAGACGGCTCGGCAGCGGATCGCCGAGCTGCTTGTGGCCGAAGGTTGGGCCAACGTGGATGAGATGGTCGCGCATTGGGTACGCCATGCGGACTACCTGCTCGCTGCGGATGGTGCCGACTTCGACCTCGTGATCGGCAACCCGCCCTACATCCGGGCACAGGAGATCCCCGAAGAGCGCCGGGAACGGTACATGCGCCTGTGGAGCACCATGACGATGGGCACCGACATCTTCGTCGGCTTCATCGAGAAGGGACTGCGCTCCTTGAAGCCCGGTGGTCGGCTGTGCTTCATCGTGGCCGACCGCTGGCAGCATAACGCCTACGGACGCAAACTGCGCAAGCTCATCAGCGAACGCTACGCGGTGGACGCCATGTTCGAGATGCACGGCGTGGATGCCTTTGCAGCGCCTGTGTCCGCTTATCCGGCCATCACCATGATCCGGAACGGGAACCAGGGTCGCGTGCTCTACGCTTCAGCCCAGGCTGCGCTGGATGCGCATGGTGGCGAACGCTTGAAGGATTGGTTCACGAGGGAGACGCCCGGCTCGGTCGCCGACCCGATGTTCTCCGCCTGCGTGCTGCCCGATTGGTTCCGCACGGAAGAGATCTGGCCGAGCGGTTCGCCCGAAGTGCTCGCCTTCCTGGAGGACATGACCGAGCGGTTCCAGCCCTTAGAGGACACGGCCACGGGCACCAAGGTCGGCATCGGCATCGCCACCGGTGCGGATGATGTGTTCATCACCGATGATGCGCACGGCGTGGAACCCGATCGGCTCATTCCCTTGCTCACGTCGGCGGACATCACCACCGGTCGCGTGCAATGGCAGGGCGAGTACCTCGTGAGCCCTTGGGATGAAGAAGGCCAGTTGGTGGACCTGATGGCCTACCCCAAGCTCAAGGCCTACTTCCTCCAACATGCCGCTGTGCTCAAGAAGCGCCACGTGGCCCAGAAGCAGCAGCACCGCTGGTACGCCACCATCGATAAGGTGCACCGCGGCCTGCGCGAACGGTCCAAGCTGGTGTTGCAGGACATGAGCAGCACCATCTCGCCGGTGCTCGATACGCAGCACTACCCGCACCACAACCTGTATTGGATCACCAGCACCGGCTGGGACCTTGAAGTGCTCGGCGGCCTGCTGCTCTCCGAAGTAGCCGAGCTCTTCGTGCGGGCCTATGGGGTGAAGATGCGCAACGGCACCATGCGCTTCCAATCGCAATACCTGCGCATGATCCGCGTACCTGCGCCCGGCAGTTTGAACGATGACCTGCGCAACGCGCTCAGGCAAGCCTTCCGCGACCGCGACAGGGCGGGTGCTACACGGGCGGCACTCCTGGCGTATGGACTGAACGCACTTCCCCGTTCCACGAGATGAAGAAGGACCCGCGCAAGGAAGTGCTCGCGCTGTGGAAGCTGCGCAGCAAGGCGGAGAAGAAGGCCCGCGAAGGAGGCAGCAAGGACCTGGGCCTGCGCGCCGGTGTCACCTCGGGCCGTCATCTGGATCCGCTCTCTGAGCTGGTCCGGAGCATCTTTATCGATGCCGGTATGCCGCCCGAGGGCGTGCATTGCGGCGGCCGCAACCTGGAGATCCCCGGCTTCTACCGCCCGCAGAAGAAGTGGGACGTGGTGGTGGTCCACAAGGGCGTGCTGGTGGCGGCCGTGGAGTTCAAGAGCATCCTGGGCAGCTACGGCAACAACATGAACAACCGCACCGAGGAATCCCTCGGCAACGCCACCGACCTGCTGGAAGCCGCCGAGCAAGGGCTCATCGGCACGCGACCGCCGTGGCTGGGCTTCGTGTTCTTCATGCAGGACGACGACAAATCGCGCGGCGGTGGCAAGAGCCTCAAGCAACCGCACTTTCCGTTGGACGATGCTTTCGTGGGCGCCACCTACCAGCAGCGCGCGGCCATCTGGTTGCGGCGCTTGCTCATGAAGCGGCTCTACAACGCTGCATGGTACGCCGTGGTGAACCCCAAGCAAGGTGTTAATGGCGTGCGTGAACCCGATGCGGACCTAAGCTGGGCCAAGTTCGAGGCGGCGATACGGGGGAGGGTTGGGGAGGTGTTGGCGTGAGGCTATGTGCAGGCGTAATGCGTGGTGACGCATTCGTGTTATCCGGCGTGGGCTTCTGAGCGCCGATACGGGGAATATTCTCTACGTTCGACATGTCGAAGTAGCATGGAACAGGCTTGGCAACTGATATTGATGATAGCGTCGGTGGTTGCTGCCACAGCCTACGTGCTAAATGCGTTCCATAAGCAGAAAAAGGAACTGGAAGGGAAGATCCAGGACTTAGAGAAGAAGGTCGAAGCACACCAAGACGTGTACGACGTGCTAAAGCGCACGATGCTTGAGGGGTTGAAGGAGAAGTTTGACCCTGCAACCAAAAACAAGAAACTGAAGAACTCATGAGCTCCTTAACTCAAGGGCAGAACGAGCGGCTTCAGTACCTACTGTACCGCATCAATCAAAACCAAGCGACCGCAACGGAGCAACGGGAGTACTTGGATCTCCTCTATACCGGTGGTTACGTGTCCGAATCGGACTACCGTGCCAACCTTGCTCAATTACCACAGGTGGGTCCATCATTTGGGGAAGCCCTAGTGGGGATTGGCGTTGCTGTCTTACTGGGGATGGCGATCTCTGAGCTAATCAAGGGACGGAAGCAATGAGTGCTTCAAGTGTTGAATAGACCTGCGGAACTAATGGAGCACACCCAATGGGCCAAGGATGCCGACCTACCGGCCTTGGCCGAGCAGCACCGCGATGCCCTGGCCGAGGAGATGGCCGACATTGCCATCCTGCTCACCTACCTGGCCCATGACCTGCGCGTGGACCTTGAAACCGCAGTGCGCGAGAAGTTGGTGAAGAATGCCGCCAAGTACCCTGTGGAGAAGGCGAAGGGGGTGGCGACGAAGTATGATCGGTTGTAGCCAACTGCTCAGAGCAGCGGCTAGCCGGCTGGGGAGGTAGAGATCCTGATTGGAGTTGGGGCATATCGGTCGACAGGAAGCCCTGAGCAGGAAGGAACCTACGGCGCGAAGTACGACGAGAGGCAGGGAACCTTAATTTCCCCCGTGCTATCCCCTCTAACGCCAAAGCCCTTTGCCATGCGCCCCTATTTCATCCTAAGCGCTGTGCTCCTATGCCTGGCCACGCAAACGCTGGGTGCTGTAAACCTGATTGTCAACAGCGGTGTGGTCCCAACATCCATGAACCGTGGCGGGACCTACTCATTAAGCATTACGGTGAGGAACACCGGAACCACCGCCACCGCGACAAGTTTCCCAATCAACGTAAGTATCAACTCTACCTCGACTTACGGCGGACACACATACCTAGCCGACCTCTGGGTCAACGGCGGTATTGGTGCGATGCAAAACAAGACCGTAACGGGGAACATCACCATCCCGTGTACTTATCCTACGGGATCAAAGTTCATCCTCACCAGTGTAGACCCGACGAACATAATAGCCGAATCGAGCAATACCGATAACGACTTACCCTTTGGGGTACTCATACAAGCTACGGCGGTGGACCTTGTTCCGCTCAACTATTCCGTTTCACCATCGACCATCACGGCCGGGCAGAATGTCACTGCAACATTTGCAGTGAATAACACTGGCGGTTCGTCGACCGGAAGCAGCTTCAGTGTTGGGTTTTACCTCTCGGCGACAACTACTCTCAATGTAGGACAGGCAGATAACCTCGGTAGCCAATCAGTGTCAAGCCTAAGTGGATGCAGCCAGTCTGTTCCTTTCAACAAGTCACTGACTATACCCAGCGACAAGTGCACTAACACGTATTACCTGTTCATATGGGTTGATAACGGTCAGGTGATACCAGAAGGGACTAACGACAACAACAACTTTCAGTACCAGGCGATCCAGGTCAACGGCATTTCTCCGTCTGCTCCCGTTGCACTCTTGCCTCTTTCGTCAACCATTACGGCAACAAGCTTCACCGCACGCTGGAGCAGTGTTCCGAGCTCAACGTATCGCTTGGATGTAGCGGACAATCCTGGCTTCAGTCCCGTACTACCGGGTTACAACAACCTCTCGGTCGGGAGTGCCACAAGCCATAGCGTGACCGGGCTCACATGCAATGAGGATTACCACTACCGGGTAAGGGCCTATAATGGATGCGCCTACAGCACTTACTCAAACGAGATTCAGGTTGATACAGACCCTGGCACACCTTCCGCACCCGCCTCCATCTCGATAAGCAACGCGAGTGCGACATCACTGGTAGCGAACTGGACCCAGGCCATTAGTGCTACAGGATACTCCATTGATGTCTCACTAAGCCCAAACTTCAGTTCATTCGTCCCCGGATACCAGAGCCTGCCGCTCGGAGACGTCCTTAGTAAAACTGTCACCGGGCTAGCTTGCTGCACGACCTACTATGTACGAGTGAGGGCGAGCAACCCATGTGGCCTCGGCCCCTACTCTGACGATCAATCCGCATCAACTTCCGCGTGTTCATGCTCCTTTGATCTCAGTCTGAGCAACGTTTCAGTCCCATTCCTAGGAGTCAATAGCCAAGTCAATGTTGAGACTGATCAGTGCTGCAGTTGGTCGGCGCACTGTGCGGCGACCTGGGTGGAGCTTGCAGCTGACGTAGCAAGCGGAGTACTCTATATCGATGTCCAAACCAATACAGAACCTTTTGCACGGAGTGCGACGATTAGCGTTGAAGGCGAGACCATTGGTATTAACCAAGCGGCCAACCCCGTTCCAGCTTCAATCCACTCACCACTTCCTTCGGTTGCTCAGTACAGTGGGGTTCTGCAATCCGTGCTGCCTTTTGCTCTGTATTCTTTCTCAATTGGTGAACAGTGTCTTGGGAATCAGTTTACGTGTAGCTCGGTGTTCTTCCAAACCCCTTATGCCAGTGCACCAACCATCGCAAATGGGAAGACCGCGAATGAGTATATCCCGAGGGCGACAGATTGTTTCAGCGCAGCGCAACTCGAGAATCGATGGGAATTCAGGCAACGAGGATTCATCACGGAGAACCTTGGGATTATGTGCAATACCATTGCATGCCCTCTGAATCAATCAACAGTTAGTCATTCCGCTAACGGATGCGGGCAAAAGGATGACAGATATGCATGGGACGTGAATCTCGCTACCGATGCATGTGACGCCCACATTTCAGTCTATGCCGTAGAGGACGGCATTGTAGACCAAGCGGCAGGAAGTCATGTACGCATACGGCACACCACACCAGATGGAGAGTGGTACTCGTACTATGACAATATTGACATTGCGCCCGGTCTTCCGGTTGGGGTGCAGCTTGGCCAAGAGATTGGTGTAATTAAAAAGACGACGGCCTATCCCCCCCACTTGCATTTTGGCGTCTATTACCGCAGTGCCGAGCCTGAAGATTCGCCGATAGTTTCCGTTAACCGGCTCATTGAGCCGGAGTACGTAAACCCGTTGACGCAAGAGGCGTATGCTCTTGGAAGTTTGGAAGGGGTGTGCAGTGGAAGCATTTTGAGTGCGGCAAACATTTTCGTTCAGCGTTCTGGTCGATGGAATTGGGCTGGGATAACCGACGAGAATGGTCGGTTCAAGCTGACGGTGATACCTGCTTTGGCTGAAGGAGATAGCATTAAGGTCGTCGCATCCGGATACGAGACGCTAGCGATAGCGTTGGGATTAAGCGATATCCAAGGCCAACGCATGAGTATCCCGATGCTCCCTAGCGCGGCTAACACTACAGTCCGGAATGCCCGCGTCGCGGTATTGGAGAATGCTCCTTACTTCAGCACATCAAGTGTGGAACTGGGTATCTCAGGTGAGGGATACACATACTATGACGTGGTGCGGATCTACTACACGGAAGATTCGCTTGTTTCCGTGCCATTGAGTTTGAACCATCCAATCAGTGAACACACGGTTGGTATCAATCTTCCAGACACCGGAATGAACGTCGTTGGTGTGTATTTCAGGGGAATCGATACTGTGCTGGTTACTCAACAACTCGAATATCTCCCTGGCTCGCCGAATTATCCCCTAGAGATTCAATCGGACAACTCCGTGCTGCATGCGGAGGTATATGTGAACGATAGGTTCGTCAAACGGATTAATGGGGCGACTGAGACCTTCTCTCTATCGAACCGAGGTCATTTCATTCATGTGACAAAGCCAGGATATCGGGACACGACTTTCACAGTCGACTCAGCAGCTGTCGTGAATTTGACTCTTTTAGCGCAGCCAACTGGCGTCGGCGTGTCTTGCGATAGTACTGTCATCAACTTTCTCACTGAGGGCAAGATTCAGCACCGAAAGGGTGTAACGGTCATGGACAGCGCCCAGGCCAGCGTGATTACCTTCAAACGATGCTATGACGAGCTACAAGGACTCGGGATTGTACCCAATAGTGAACGATTCGATCTGCGCCGCCTGTCGATCTCATGGTCTCCCCTTCGATTCGCTGCCGCACTTGATCAGGCAGAGGTCTTGAGCCCGGACAGCGTTTACTTGCTGACTATTCGTGACGACACGACCTTTCAAAAGGACCTTTTCACCGAAGCGGGAAACCTTATCGCCTTCGACTCTCTTTCCCAAAAGCTCTCATGCCGGCACTTAGGCAATTCGAGCGCCTCCATCTTGAAGGAATCGGTTGTCATTGCCAAACGCAAAGCGCCAGTGCCCACCGGCGTGCTCAACATTGAAGTAGCTCTTGGAGGGACGCTAAGCCTCCCTCTTGCAAACTTCTTCATGGACCCGGATTCTTTGGAGGATGACATGCTAGTGACCGTTGAGGCGACCGAATCCGGGCTGACGGCTACAATTACCGGCGATACGATCACAATCGGCGCTTCAGGCATCCCTGGACAGTTAGACCTGACCATACGCGCCGTCCACGATGGCCTGGAGCGCCTTGCTATCCTCGATGTTCTAGTCGTGGTTCCCAGCGTGGCGGTGTCCCCCAGAGCTATGCTTGACGGCGCGCTCAATCTGGCAGCGGGGCTGCTTTCAGATAGTCTGAGGGTAAAAGGCCTCATTCCCTTGACCGAGCCTTACACTGGTCTGGGTTACTCCCACCAAGGTGGTGGTGGAGGGGAGGCCACATCTGGTACCGCGCTCGCCGTCACAGGGCCGAACGCCGTTGTCGACTGGGTGGTAATTGAACTCCGGGATGTTGGGGATCCTGCCCACGTTGTTCAATCGCGCTCGGCGCTACTACAACGCGATGGTGACATCACCGGCGCCGACGGCACATCAGCTGTTGTCTTCTCGGTCATCCCTGGCTTCTACCATGTTGCCATTCGCCACCGAAATCATTTGGGCACGATGACGGCGGATGCGGTTGCGCTCTCAAGTACGATAACCCTGGTAGATTTCACTTCGTCGGCACTGGCTACCTACGGAAGTGATGCGCGCAAATCAAGCGCTGGTATGATGGCCCTATGGGCAGGGAACACTCTGTGGGACTCGAAACTTGCATATGTCGGAGCAGCGAATGATCGCGACCCGATCCTTGTGCGCATTGGTGGCTCGGTGCCTACGAACACGACGCCCGGGTACTATCGAGAGGATGTCACTCTAGATGGCATTGTGAAGTACGTTGGGTCCTCGAATGACCGCGACCCAATCCTGGTGAACATTGGGGGCTCTGTTCCCACCAACACTCGCATCGAGCAGTTACCGTAGCTCGAACTCCCCGTCTCGAGACCATTCTGCGTAATAGAAGAGAAGCTCATGCGTTGGCAAAGACCTTCAAAGGGAGTAGCGTCGGAATGCCCTGATTAACTCTTCCTGTTAATACGGACGACAAGCTTGAAAAGGAGTTCTTCAACCCTACGCTTTGACTCGTCGAAGTACTTCCGCTCGACCTCGTCAAGCTGGAAGCAACCTCCTTTCTTCTTGCCGCCTGTGGATAGCTTCTTGAGGGTGATGCTCTCGGTATAGAGCTTCTCCATGTGCTCCTTCACACTATCGGCACCAATGGTCTCCTCAACCAAGCACTCGAGCGATCGGTACTCGGCAAACCATTGGCGAAACCATGCAATCGACGCTTGAAATGAGAGCTTGCTCTGTCCCTCAAGGAAGTCCAGCCCCCCAAGCCGATGCCTCATACCGTTGAGATGGCTAATCATCAAGTCTCGTTCGACCCTGTGTGCAGTCAAGTTCCGTTGAACAACGTGCGCGATGTAGAATCCCAGCACGGTAGTGACGAAAAGCGCGAGTAGATCAACGACATTGATCTCTCGCGCAATATTGATGAGGTGAAATTGGGTTGATAGGTAGCCGACAAAGCAGCCCACCCCGAAGATGAGCGTGGATAGGAGGAGATTAGCCCTTGAGAGCATCGGCAACGTACTCCGTGATCTCGTCAATTAAATAAGGTTCCTCTGCCGAAACGAAATCGATGTAATCCATAATCTTCAAGCCTTGGGCCTTCAAGTCCCTCTGGAGCTTCCCAAAGGACCCCTCGAGAAAGGATGTCGCATACCCCGCAGTGCCGTCCAAGAAAACGGTTAGCCGCTCACCTCTCTCGCGCGCTTGATTGAAGCGCGGCAGGAGAAGCCGTTCATAAAATTCCTCCGCACTATAATCCCCCTCACCTCTATCCCGCGGTCCTGGGAACCGGGAGAACTCGGATGCGATCTTAATTTCCATAGCCCGGTAAGTTGTCGCTGTTTGCTGTCACTTTCCATTGCAGAAAGGTGCCGTTGAAGGTCTCCTTCAGTTCTTGGTAGGTCTCATTGTCCACAAAGGCGCGCACGTTGTTCGAAATGATCACGAGATCACAAAGTTGCTTCCGTTTCATGGCATCATGGATGCCAGGCAAGCCTTTTCCGCGGTTGACCAGTTCGGTTCGGGTGCCTTCCGTTGAGCTTTTTAGCTCCCCGTTAAGGATTTGCTTCAATAGCTCCGGGTTGGGGCTGTCCCGGAACTTGTCGAAGAACAACCCGAAGAGCCCTTTCTTCTTCTTCTTCACCAAGCTCTCAAAAATTCCGACGCCATAGTCCACGAAGCTGAAGGTAACCTCGCGAGTAGCGTCGTCGTGGTGAACAGAGAGCCACCAGCGCTCCCCCATATTTCCGTAAGGGTTTGAGTGCTCCTTCGTGTTCCCCATGCACTCGATAAGCGACTTCTGCACGCCGGGACATCTTCTTTCCTCACCCCAGATCGTCCGGGCTGCCTGGCCAATAATCTCGGCTGTCTTCTCCGACCGCACGCGTTTGTCACCTTTGGTTGTGATCTCGTCCTTGCTCTCCTGATTCCGTTCAAGGACCATTCCTTGTACATGCTTGAAGAACCCCGAACGCTCGAACTCATCGCATACTTTCTCATTCTCAGGCTTGTTACCTTCAAACCGAAGGCGCTTCTTACTGAACTCGTGCGCTACCGAGCACAGTATGGCCGTGGCGTCATTCGAAAGCTGCTCGACGCCTTGAAGATTCACATGTGCGCCATGGCCTCTCTTCGCCAGTGCCATCAATCGATTCACGAACTTGATGCTCGGTTCCGTATTGTCCCTGAAGGAAAAAACATCCGGTGCCTTAACGATCTCAACCTTGTGAGAGTGCACAGCTTCTTGCCTTTCCTTCCTGCCTAGCCCATTTAGCCGTTTGTTCTGGTCGGTCTTCCAGAGCAACCAGAGCTCTCTGTCTCTCGCAGCGCGTCGTGCCCGTTTCCGGGTGAACCTCTTGTGTTTATGTTCTTGATAAACGCGCTTCATAGCATCTCAACTGTACAAACATCGGAGCAACACAGTGAACTCGGTCCGCTGTGAATTTCGCGTGACGGATTCGAGCGGAAAGCCCGCAAACGAGGAGGAAGGACGAGTGCGGACTAGTAGCGGAAAGCCGGACCCCGAGGCTTTTGCGAGGGGGCACGCCCAAAATGACCTACGGCTTCTCCACCACCTCCCCCGCCTTCCGCAAATGCGCCTTCTTCGCCTTCCGGATCCTACACGTCACCACCTTGTACTCCGGGCACATCGCGAGACTGTCACTGACGCTACTCGTGATGATGTTCAACATGATCTCCGGGAAGTGGAAGGTGCTGCTGAGGATGCCCGGCTTCACCTCGTCGGTGATACGGGCCTTGATGTCCACCTTGCCACGCGGGCTCTCCACGCACACCATGTCGCCCTCGGCGATGCCGTTCCTCTCGGCGTCGGCGGGGTTTATCAGCAGCACGTCCTCGGTGAGGATCTCGCCGTTGCCGGTGCGCCGCGTCATGGCGCCGCAGTTGTAGTGCTCCAGCTCGCGGTTGGTGGTGATGATGTAGGGGTAGTCCTTCTCGTTGGTGCGCACCTCGGGGCTCTTCTCCCACTGGTTGAAGATGAACTTCCCCAAGCCGCGCTTGAAGGTGTCGGTGTGCAGGATCTGGGTGTCGGTGCCATCGGGCTTCACAGGCCATTGCTTGCCGTTCTCCCCGAGCTCGTCCCACTTCACCCCGGCGAAGAAGGGCACGATGCGGCTGATCTCCTCCAGCACCCAGCGTGGGTGGTAGTCCTTGCTGGCGTTTCCGCTGCGCCTGCCGGTCTTCTCGGCGTAGCGCTCCATGATGTCGCAGGTGATCTGGCCGTCGGGCTTGGTGCCTGCGATGGGTTCGACCGCTGCGTTCACGCGTTGGATGCGGCGCTCGCCGTTGGTGAAGGTGCCGCTCTTCTCCAGGAAGCTGCTGGCGGGCAGTACCACGTGGGCGAGCTTGGCGGTCTCGGTCATGAAGAGCTCCTGCACCACGAAGAGCTCGAGCTGGCCCAGGGCCTTGCGCACGTGCAGCGTGTTGGGGTCAGTCTGCGCCATGTCCTCGCCCGCCACCCAGAAGGCCTTTAGGGTGCCCTCCAGCATGGCGTCGTACATCTGCGGGATCTTCTTGCCCGCGTGGTGGGGCAGCTCGACGCCGTAGAACTGCTCGTACATCTGGATGTTCGCGGGCTCGTCCACCGCGAAGTAGCCGGCGCCCTGGTGCGGCTGGCAACCCATGTCGGCGGCGCCCTGCACGTTGTTCTGGCCGCGCAGCGGGTTCACGCCCACGCCGCGGCGGCCGATGTTGCCGGTCATCATCGCCAGGTCGGCGATCTGCATCACGGTGAAGGTGCCCTGGTAGTGCTCGGTGACGCCCAGGCCGTGGAAGCTCATCGCGGCAGGTGAGCTGGCATAGGCCTTCGCGGCCTCGCGCACGAGGTTGCGATCAACGCCGGTCTCGCGTTCCATCGCGGCGATGTCCACCGACAACACTTCCTTCTTGAAATCCTCCCAGCCTTCGGTGCGTTTGTCGATGAAGTCCTTGTTGACCCAGCCCTCCTTCACGATGTAGTGCATCATCATGTTCAGCAGGGCCACGTTGGTGCCGGGCTTCAACTGAAGGTGGTACTTGGCGTAGCGGGCCAGCTCGGTACGGCGCGGGTCGATCACGATCAGGGTCTTCCCCTTCATGATCTGCTGCTTGATCTTGGCTCCCGTCACCGGGTGCGCGTCGGTGGGGTTCGCACCGATGATCATGATCGTGTGCGTGTCCTTCAGGTCGTCGATGCTGTTGGTGGCCGCGCCGGTGCCGAAGGTCTTCTGCATGCCCAGGGCCGTGGGGCTGTGGCACACGCGCGCGCACGCGTCGATGTTGTTGGTGCCCACCTGCGCGCGAAAGAACTTTTGCATGAGGTAGTTCTCCTCGTTGGGGCAGCGCGCGCTGCTCACGCCGGCCAGCGCGTCCGGACCGTGCTGCTCGCGGATGCGGATGAAGCCATCGATGATGTAGTCGTAGGCCTCGTCCCAGGTCGCGGGAACGAGCTCCCCGTTCTTCCTTATTAGCGGTGTGCGCAGCCGCTCGGGGTGGTCGTAGAAGCGGAAGGCGTAACGGCCCTTGAGGCAGGTGTGGCCCTGGTTGGCCTCGGCGTCGTAGGGCGCGGTGATGCCCGCCACCTTGCCATCCTTCACCTTCACTTCGAGGTTGCATCCCACGCCGCAGTACGTGCATACGGTGCGGGTGACCTCATCGGCCTTGGTCTCTTTGCTCTTGAACACATCGGTGATGGCGCTGGTGGGACAGGCCTGCGAGCAGGCGCCGCAGCTCACGCAATCGCTGTCCTTGAACGATTCGTTGGTGCCCTTGACGATGTGGTTGTCGAAACCGCGGCCGGCCATGGTGAGCACGAACTCGCCCTGGACCTCGTCGCACGCACGCACGCAGCGGTAGCAGCTGATGCACGCGCTGAGGTCGCTCACCATGTACGGGTGGCTCGTGTCCATCGGCGTGCTCATGTGGTTCTTCCCCTTGGGGTAGCGCACGCTATCGATGTCGAAGCCGATCTGCTGCACCACATTGTACAGCTCGTTGCGGCCGTGGTCCTCGGTCTTCAGGCGCTCGGTGTCGTAGTCGGTGAGCACCAGCTCCACGATGTTCTTGCGCAGCCGCTCCATGCGCGGGCTGTTCACGGTGATGTACATGCCCTTGCCCACGGGGGTGTGGCAGCTGGCCATCACTTTGGCAGGACCCAACTCCAACTCCTCTGTCATGCCGGGCCCCGACCCGGCATCGCGAGAAGCATCACGCTTTGGCATCGCCATCTGCACTTCAACACTGCACACGCGACACGATCCGAAGGGCTCAAGGTTGGGCGCGTCGCACAGCGTGGGCACGGGGTTGGGACCCTTGTGCCGCTTCAGGAAGGCGAGCATCGTTTCGCCCTTGTTGATCGGGTAGGCGATGCCGTCGATATAGGCGACGTCGACCTCAGTGGCCACTCGATTGGACGAGGCGGGGGCGCTCTGGGTCTTGGCCGCCGGAGGGGCAGCGGTGCCGGTCTTGGACTGAGGCTGGTTCATGACGGGAAGCGTGAAGGACGAAGATAGAGTGACCGTGGATCGGCCCCCTACCTTGGCTGGTGATGCGCGTGGTGCTGCTGATTTCTGCTTTGGCCTCCTTTTCCTGCATGGGACAAATCCCGGATCCGCTCGCGCATCGGCCCCGCCACTGGCAACGTGATGAGATCACCCTGTTCACCGCCTACCACCAAGGCCGCTTCGGTTTCGCGGAACTCGGCATCGGCAGGAACATCTATGGCACGGTGCATCACCCATTCGGTGTCGGCTACCATGCGGGCGCCGAACTGCGCGTCGATCGGCGGTCACTCGTCGGCTGGAAGGTGGGGGCTTACGCTACCGGCGGTGTTGCCATGGGGCTTCAGCTCATCAGATACCAAGAGGATGCGAGGGCGTGCACAGTGATCAGGCCCGAAATCGGCATCGGCATCTTCAAGGCGAAGGTGTGCTATGCGTACAACATCAATCTCTCGCCCTTGCGGCTCGATGGCATCAGCACGCACATGGTTACCTTGAGCCATGCATTCAGGCTGAGCCGGCTGTCGGAGGAAAATGCCAAGGAGTGAATCGTTGCACGGTGACTCTCGAGACGTGTGCTCTCGCCTCGTGATCAAGGAACGCGGTTCAATGCGCCCATCATTCGGTGAACGATTTCGTGTGCTGCCATGGAAGGGCTAACCGCACGGATGCATCGCATGATGGAGATCGAACACGGCTCGGGCATCAATCGAGGTCATGTTGCGATGTGGTGTCGAGATCGGTCTAACACGACCGATTCGATGTTGAGAGCGCGCCCAATCGAGGTGCTGCTGAAAAAAAATCAGTCGTGATTGGGCCATCTCAGCATGTCGATGAAAGGTGCTCATGAAGGTGATCCACGACCGGCTTCTCCATGCGCGGAACGAACTTGATCGCAACGTGGATCATGCATCGCGATGCATCGATGATGACTGCGCGTGATTGGTCGAGACCTCCTGAATCCCTTGTCCGGCAATGCTTTCAGGAGGTGCATCTGTTGGTGCGTGATGCATCGCAACTGAGATCATCGCGCGCATGAATGATGATGAACGACTAAGGCGATGCATCGCGATCATCATCATCGATCATCATCGCGAGCGCATCGTCGGATGAACGTTCCGACGATTTCAACAAAAGATGGTGAGCAACATTCTAGTCGCATGTAGCGTACACATGGTCAAACGATGCTAGGTTTGGCATCAAACCCATTTCACCATGGCTAAGAAAGCTGCAAAGAAGGCGACGAAGAAAGCTGCCAAGAAGGGCGCCAAGAAGGCAACCAAGAAGGCCGCGAAGAAGAAGAAGTAGTGTCGGCTCACCGACGCACGAAGGGGTCCGGTTCGCCGGGCCCCTTTGCTTTTTCACTCAATCGCTCATGCGCGCCATCGCAGCCAGCGAGGCTTCCGATTCATCGCAGCATAGCGATCGCACGCGTGCCTTCATGGCCGTCAACGGTCGCGGATCGTTCGCGCGACGGATGCACGGATCCGAAGTCGCCCAGGGCGGTGATGCCTTTCGGCGAGCGCTCATTCACGCTGATCTGATCCTCCAAGCTCTTCGGCTCCAGCAAGTGCAACCTCTGATCAGTGGCTACCACATCCGGCAAAGCCTTGGCCTTCCCGGATGAGATCGCCTCATGCGCGACGGTGAAGTGATCCGATCGGCGCCAAGAAGAAACGGGGATGAGCCTTGGCCCATCCCCGTTCGACCGATTCACCAAAGCCTTTATTCCACGATGATCCGCTCCTGCAGCAGCAGCTGGCCCATCTGCGCGACACATATGTAGAGGCCCGCAGGAAGACCTGAAGCATCCCACTCAAGGCGCTTGCCGATGCCGGCCTCGATACTGCCATTCGCGATGACCGCTACCTCAGCACCCGTAGCGCTCAATATCGTGACCCTGAGGTCGGTGCCAACCTCCAAGGCCGGCAGCATGATCCATGTGCTGCTCCGCGTGGGGTTCGGGTAGACCTGCATCCTGGCCTCTCCGTCCTGGAAAGCGCCATCGCCATGCTCGTGCACCATCAACTGCGGTGGGCAGGTGAGGAAGCCGTTGTTCATCGCGGCGCCCTGATAGCCATTGTTCAGGTTCGTCACGGCCTGGCTGATCGTCGAGAGCGGATAAGTGGCTGCGCAACCGCCCACGTGCTGGTTCGCCAGGTTGAGGAGCTGTTCCGCGGTGAGGCCAGCAAAGGTGCCCGAGGCCACCGTCATGTTCCTCAGGAGCAGGTTCGACGGGGCGAAGGATGGCAGCAGCTCATCCATCCGGATATTCAAGGTGAGCGACACGATCTGCCCAACGATGGTGTTCTGCACGGTGCTCCCGGGATTGGTGGTGACACCAACCGGCAGCAATGATGGCGTGCCGTAGTTGGGAAGCGTATTGATCACAGCCTGAGCCGAGGTGAACCGCATGGTGCGCGACCCGCAACCGATGGTGATGCCATTGGGGAACGCCGCGCTCCAATTGGTCGTCATCAATCCCGCCACGTTCCACTGCGTAGCGTTCGCGCCCCAGGTGCCTTGCGCCTCGGTCCGCAATCCGCTGCATGCCCCTGTGGAATTAGAGAGCGTGATCGTTGAGCTGCATGAGCTGGAGCATCCGTTGGCACCGGTCACCGTGACGGAATAGGTGCCCGAAGCGCTCACCGCGGCTGTGGCCGAGGACTGCGAGGGGGACGTGTTCCAGGAATAGCTGTACGGCGATTGGCCACCGGTTGCCGTCACGGACACGGTGCTCGTGCTCGCGTTCGAGGAGCAAGAGACCGTGGGCCCTGATCCGGTGGTCAGGCTCACGGCATTGCTCGTGGTGCTGCATGTGCCGTTGCCCACCACCACCGTGTAGGTGCCGGCGAGGCTCGCACTATAGGCTGAAGAGGTGGCCCCGGAAATGCTGGTGCCATTGCGCCGCCACTGATAGGTGAGGCCCGATCCGATATTCGCGCTCAAGGTCAGGGTGGCGCCATTGCAGAGGGCGCTGCTCCCATTGTAGCTGATGGAGGCTGCCGGTGCCGCGCTCACCGTAACGGTGATGCCTGATGAAACCGTGCTGCACCCGCTGCTGGTCACCAGCACCGTGTAGGTGCCGGATAGCGTGGCGGCATGGGTCGATCCCGTAGCGCCGCTGATGCTGGTTCCGTTGCGCCGCCACTGATAAGTGAGGCCGGTACCGGTGTTCGCGCTCAAGGTCACGCTGCCGCCCGAGCAGAAGGCCGTGGCGCCGCCTGCAGTGATCGTCGCGGCTGGCGCGCTGCCTGTTGCCACGGTGGTGGCGGCACTCGTAGCGCTGCATGCTCCGTTGCTGACCACCACGGTGTAGCTGCCGCTCCCCGTCGCGGTATAGGTCGAGCCCGTTGCGCCGCTGATGTTGTTCCCGTTGTTGCGCCATTGGTAGGTGAGGCCCGTGCCTGTATTGGCGCTGAGCACCACGCTGCCGCCGGTGCAGAAGCTCGTTGAGCCGCCGGCGGTGATCGTGGCGGTGGGCGAGGTGCTCGCCGTGACATTGGTGCCTGCCGATGTCGTGGAGCAGCCGCTGCTGGTCACAACGACGGTGTAGGTACCGGTCGTCGTGGCAGCATAGGTCGACGCTGTGGCCCCGCTCAGGTTCGTGCCGTTGCGCCGCCACTGATAGCTGAGGCCGGTGCCGGTATTCGCGCTCAAGGTCACGCTGCCGCCGCTGCAGAAGGTGGTCGCCCCGCCCGCGGTGATCGTCGCGGCTGGCGCACTGCCGACGGCAACTGTGGTAGCAGCGCTGGTGGTTGTGCAACCACCATTGCTCACCATAAGGGTGTAGCTGCCTGCCAACGTCGCGGTATAACTGCTCGAAGTGGCTCCGCTGATGTTCGAGCCATTGCGCCGCCATTGATACGTGAGGCCGGATCCGGTATTCCCGCTCAGCACCACATTGCCGCCTGTGCAGAAGCTGGTTGGCCCACCAGCGGTGATCGTGGCGCTGGGCGAGGTGTTCGCAGTGACGTTCGTGCCAGCGGAAGTCGTTGAACATCCATTGCTTGAAACGACCACGGTGTAGGTACCGGTCGTCGTGGCAGCATAGGTCGACGCCGTGGCCCCGCTCAGGTTCGTGCCGTTGCGCCGCCATTGATAAGTGAGGCCTGACCCTGTGTTCGCACTGAGCGTCACGCTTCCGCCGCTGCAGAAGGTGGTCGTCCCCCCTGCCGAAATGGTCGCCGAGGGCGCAGTCCCGACGCTCACGGTCGTAGCTCCGCTGGTTGTGCTGCACCCACCGGTGCTCACCACCACGGTGTAGCTGCCCGCCGTGGAAGCCGTGTAGCTCGAAGCGGTGGCACCACTGATGTTCGTGCCGTTGTTACGCCATTGGTATGTCAGGCCGGTGCCCGTGTTCGCGCTGAGCACCACGCTTCCGCCGGAGCAGAAACTCGTTGATCCACCAGCCGATATCGTGGCCGCAGGCGCGCTGGTCGTAGTCACGTAGACCGATGATGAAGTTGCGCTGCACCCACTGCCATTCGTCACGGTGACGGAATACTGCGCGGTCGTGCTCGCTGTGTAGGTCGATGAGTTCGCCCCGATGATCCATGCCCCATTGTTGCGCCACTGGTAGGTGAGGCCGCTGCCGGTAGGCGCGCTCAACAGCACGCTTCCTCCAGAGCAGAAGGTCGTAGGGCCTCCAGCGGTAACCGTCGTTGAGGGCAGCGCATTCACGGTCACGGTCACCTCCGACGAGGTGCTGCCGCAGGAACCGCTGGTCACCACCACGGAGTAGTTGCCGGCCAATGTGGCCGAATAGGTGGCCGAGGTGGCGCCGCTCAGGTTCGCGCCATTGCGACGCCATTGATACGTGTAGCCCGTACCGGTGCTCGTGCTCAGCAGGACTGCGCCACCGCTGCAGAAGATGGTGGACCCACCGACGGTGATCGCCGCAGCGGGCGCCGTAGAGGTGCCCACGCATTGGCAGCTCGCGTTCAGCGCATCATTGACCGTGCAGGAATTGCCATCGTTGCATGCCGCGCCTGGCTGCGCTGGCCCTCCGACCACGCCATTGCAATCCACGGCGGAACCAGAGGCCGTGGCGGTAGCGCCCAATGAAAGGTTGTAGTAGCTGCCGCTGGGCTCGACGGTGAGCTTCACCGCTCGTACCATGTATGACTGCCCTGCAGTGAACGGCACCGTGGTGCTCGTGTGCGATGTGCCGGGCAGCAGGCTCGTGGTGATCCGGGTGATCACGCCGGTGGTCGCGTTGATGCTGTACAGATGGTAGCCATCAACCGCTTCAGGCGATGCGGCCCAGGTGAACGAAGCGAAGCCGTTCGAGTTCCCAACGACCAGGCTTGACGGCGGCGCGACCATCTTCTGGCGCAATGAGGGGTCACCCATCAAGCCCAAATGGCATCGGCCGATGCTCCCTTGCCACCCATCGTGCAACGGGGTGTAGAGGCTCGAGTTGTTCATCGTCAACAACGTGCTGTACCCGATGTTGGCGCCCATGCCCATGTGATGGAAGTACCATCCTGGGATCGCCGACCATACGCTGGTGAGGGCCTGACCGCTGCACAATGGCGCGCGCAGGAAGTTGTTCTTGTTGTCCCAATCGCCGAAGTAGCTGCCGAACGACATGTTGAACACGCCGTTCATGTTGGTGGCCGCATACTCCTGCGTGGTGCCCACGTTCGCCGCTCCGTTATAGGTGAGCATCCCGTTCACCGTTTGCTGTGAGCCGCCACCGCAGCCGTAAGTCCAGAGATAGCTGTTGTTGTTCACCAGGTTCGACATCGGGTAAGCCACCTGATTAGCGATGGTGATGTTGGCGGTGCCCACCAGCGGAGCCATGCTTCGCCAGCCCGAAGCAGCCAGGGGATATCCGAGGTACTGGAAGTTGTCGAACATCATCCCGCGCTGGATCGGCGTCCACTGCTTCACCTTGTAGTTGTGCAGCTTGTTCAGGTAGGCGCGCGTGAGCTCGGTCTCGCTCAAGCTGAAGGCCGGCATGTCGAACAGGTCCACACGGCCCACCTGCAGCTCTACCGCGTTCGGGAAATTGCTCTGATCGAACTTGCCGTCACCAGGGACGTTCGCGTTCGCCGGACGCTGCGTGCCCCCGTTGTTCACCGTGTTGTCGGTCCAGGTTCCGTTCAATTCGCCATAGTAGCCATCGCAGGGCCATGCGCCGCTGTGCTCATCATGCCCGTCAGGAGCCTGATTGCCGGAATAGGGCACGGCCAAGTGACCCACGATGAAGAGCGCCTTGGTATTGGCCGGGTCGGCATTGTAATGCCCGACGATCGTGCTCTTCACGGTGGCCAGTGGTGTGGTGCGCGCCAGATCCGTGCGCACAACGGCCCAACCATCTGCACGCAGGTCAGTCACCAAGGTGGCCAGTTCGTTGCTCAAGCTGCTGCTGAAGGTGTTGTCCACCAAAAGGATCATGCGGCCCCTGAAATCGACCGGAGGCACCGCGATGCCCGATGCGATGTACCCCTGGCTCGTGACTCCGCCAGCCACGCGCACCACCCTGTACTCGTACTGCGTGCCCACAGCCACCGTGTTGTCGGCATAGCTGAGGGCGGAAGCTGCAGGCGTGGCGATGGCCGAGCCCCACGTGGTGGCATCAACCAGTTTCCGATAGATCGTGATCGACGTGGTGCTGGGCAAGGTGGTCCAGCTCAAGGTGATCCGTGCGGGCGACGACTGCACGGTTGCGGTCAAAGGCACTGAGGCTTTCTGCGAATGGGTCTGCGCGAGCGCTGACACTGTGGATGCCAGGAGCACGACGACCAATGCCGCCGATTGAATGAGTCCTGATCCGTTGCTCTTCATGTTCTCGATCTTGCTCGTTCCTTGGCTGATCTTCCAGTAATTCCATCCGAACCGTTGCCCCAACCCTTAAAGCCATCGAGCGCGATTCGGCTCGGCTGCGGACAGTATGATTCGGATTCTCTTGACCAACAGCGCCGAAGCTAGAAGGTTGCACCCGAATACAGAGGGTCCTGGGCCGCGAAAGAGGCTGTCTCCACCGCTCCGTTGCCCGATTCATCCGGCGTACTCCGGTGCTCGCACCGAAACCCGACCGGTTCGTCGGCTATATGCCCAATTCTACTAACGCGGCCGTGGCTTCGCCGAATGCGGCAGGAACGAAGAGGCCTCCGAAAAGGAGGCCTCTTAAGGGTTGTTAAGCAGGCATCACCGTTTCACGAACCTTGCTATGGAATTGCGCCCTTGACCATCGGTGGCGCGCACCAGATAAACGCCCTGCGACCACCGATCCAGGTCCAGTCGCACGGTTCGGTCTAAGACCTGATCATTGAGCATCGAGCGGCCATCGGCGCTGAGCACTTCATAGTACCGCGCGTCGGCCGGCAACTGCAAGGCGATCTGCCCATCCGCCGGATTGGGGTGCAGGATGATCGCATCGACCGGTGCTTCCGTCATGCCCACGCTGAACTCAACCGCAAGCACGCTCGTGTTGGTGCGGATCGGTTCGTTGAAATCAAAGAAGATGTCCGCCTCATTCTCGAGCACCTGGCCGATTCCCAGACCGCTCGCAGGACGCAAGCGGAAACTCGCGAAACCCTGGCTGCCGAGCAGGTCCGTAGTGCTGTCGGGCAAGTTGATCCCCGCGAAGTCGAATCGGAGCACGCGGCCTTCGAGCAACTGCGCAGTGAAGGCATGCGATGCGCCAAGGATCTGGAGCGAAGTGAGGTCGAAGAGCTCGGAGATGGTGTCCGTGAGATGCACATTGATCGCTTCTGCGGTGCCGGTGTTCTGGAAGCGGATGGTGTAATCCACATGCGCGTCGAGGTCCAGGAAGTAGATCTCGTCGCTCGTCCTGCTGCTGGTAGTGGCCAGTTTGTCGTTGGGGTCATAGGCGCCGATGATCGTGCGCGTAATGCTGTAGCTATCGTTCGAGGCGTTGCTGTCGGCAGGATCGGCCACAGCGCTGGCCGCGGCATCCACCACTGTACCGATCAAACCGGCATTCGCTGGAACAGCCAGGTTGACGACGAATTGCACCGTGCTGAAGGGCGCCAGCTCAGCAATGGCCCACTGCACCGATCCGCCGCCTGCTGCTGCAGGCGATCCGCTTGCTGACGTGAAGAGCAACAAGGGGTCGTACGCAAGCGCGACCTCAACGCCACTGATGGCGAAGGGACCATCGTTCGTGATGGTGAGCGTATATGCGACTGGGAAGCCAGGCCGGTGCACGCCAGCCTGCAGCGAAACGAAGGCGTCGGGCCCTGCAATAGGGTCCATCGCGGCATCGATCACCTCTGACATGTCCGCTGCGTCGAGGGAGAAGGCGGCCGGGAGTGCCGGGCAAAGCGCGTCGAACCCGGAGATGGCGGCATTCAGTTCGTAGTCGCCATAGAAGAGCTCCGTCCCGTAGAGTCCGTTCGCATCGGTGAGGATGAAATGCTCCCCGGGCTGCACGGTGAGCACGCGGTAAGGCAGGCCGATGTCCGACCCGTTCTGCAGGCAATCACCATTCAGATCGGCGAAAGCGACTCCGCTCAGCGCACCACAGGGATCCGATGAGACCGGCACATCGATCTGGAATGATTGGCTGCACCAGCCACCGCTCGTGCCCGGAGGCGTTGATGGCGTGCTGCCGGCGCTCACCCAGATCACATAACTCCCGGGTGCGAGGTTCGTTGCGGTGAACACGTTTCCATTGAGCACGCCATTCGCGGTGCCCGGATTCACCAGGATCGAATCCGCATCGGTGAACTCCACCACGAATCCGCCCGTGCTCCCGCCAGGGCAACTGCCCGTTACCACCAAGCTCACGATCTCCGGGTTCATCGGCCCCACCGCATCCAAACCGCTCACCGTGCCCGTGCAGCCATTGGCATCGCTCACCGTCACGCTATACGTCTCGTTCGCGCAGAGCGAATTGAAATAAAGGCCGTTCGGGCTGGCCCCGCCGCTAGGTCCCGGCGGATCGAAGGTGACCGTATAGGGCATCGTGGCGCCGCTCAGCGGGATGTAGTAGTTCCAGTAGGCATCACACGCACCAATGCAGGACCATGCCGGGAACGGATCGATGATCGGAGGGAACAGGTCCGGCGTGAGGATCACGGTGGCATCACTCGAAAGCTCATTGCCGAGGTTGTCGGTGACCGTGAGCGTGTAAGTGCCGGGCGGCACATCGGAGAGTCCCGTAGTGCCCTGGCCTTGCGGCGGCGGCGGGGTCCATAAGAAGGTGTAAGGCGCCGTGCCGCCCCATACCGACGCAATGATGCTGCCGGTAGCGCTTCCGCAGGTGGCGTGCTGAACGCTGAATGCGATGTTGAGCGGACCTCCTTGCGCGAAGAGGATCGTACTGAACACCAGAAGGAATGAAGCGAGTAAGGTCCGGAGCATGGGCGGTGGTTTGGTTGCAGGCAAGACGCATGTTGGGTGCAAGCGGGTTGCCCAAGATGAGTGGCCGTTAATACTTGCCAACCGTGAGCATCCCATGCGCTCGCCGCAAGGAGGTATGCGCGCAGAACGTCCTTCTTTTGCGCGCATGAACATTCATCCCAGACTGATCGAGACCCGTGTGGCCACGCTCGAGCGTGCCGCCAACGATGTGGTCGAGGTACGGATCAAGCCGGATGTGAAGCTGGATGCGGAGGGAGTCGGTGAGATCGTGCGCGCCAAGCGGCAATTGTGCGCCGCGGAGGCCACGGACATCCTCATGGTACTGCCGCACGATGTGGATTTCGAGCTGAACGTGCTCGCCTTTGACCACCATGCGCTTCATGGCGGTTGCGGCCTTGCGCGACGATTGGCCTTCGCCGCAACAAGCCCGTTCAATGAGCGCTTGGCGCGGATCTATTTCCGCTATCACCCGCGCGATGGGGAGACTGAGGTCTTCCTGGATGAGGCCGATGCACGGGCCTGGCTCACGCAGGGATTACCTCAGCCATCGCTCTCGTAGCGTTCAATCCTTCACGAGCTTCATCAGCTCCTTCAGGTCGGGCGCCAGGATGATCTCGATGCGGCGGTTCTTCGCCTTATCGGCCGCATCCACCGGCACGAATTCGCTTCGCCCCGCGGCGGTCACGCGCAATGGATCGAGCTTGCTGCCTTCCTGCATGATGCGCACCACGCTGGTCGCGCGCAGCACGCTCAGGTCCCAATTATCCTTCACCGCACTGCCGCCGAGCACCTTGTCGGTGTCCGTGTGGCCCTCCACGAGCACGTTCAGTTCCTTCTCCCCTTCGATGGCCTTGGCCAGCTTGATGATCAGCTCCTTCCCTTTCGCATCGACCGCGTAGCTGCCGCTGGGGAAGAGCAGTTTGTTCTCCATGCTCACGTAAACGCGGCCATCCTTCTGCACCACGGTAAGGCCCTTGCCCTCGAATCCGGTGAGCGCCGCGCTCACACGGTCCTTCAGGCCTTTCATGGCGGCATCCTTCGCTGCGAGCTCGGCCTGCAGCGCAGCCAGCTCCGCTTCGCGCGCGGCCAGAGCCGCCTGCTTGTCGCCGACGCGCTTGGCCAGCGCCGACACCGAATCCTCCCGGTTCATCAGGTCAAGGCGGAGCGCTTCAAGGTCGCTGAGCAGCTTGCGGTTCTCCGTGCCGCTGCCAGCAAGCAGCTTATTGTACTTCTCCAAGAGCTCGTTGTTGAGATTGTTGATCTTGTCGTATTGAGCCGTCATGGTGCGCAACGAAGTGCCCATCACGGAGGTGTCCTGCTCAAGGCGCACCAGCCGCCGCTTCATTTCGTCGTTGCTCCCGCGCAGCTCCGTCAAGGCCGTTTCGGCTTCGCGGGCCTTGGTGCCGGCGGCATCGGCCTCAGCCAGCGCGGCGCTCGCACGGGCCTTCTCTTCTTCGTATTTGCGGCTGGGCACGCACGCCGCGAGGAGGAGCGTGGCCGTGAGGAGCATGAAGGACGTGTTGCAGGTGATGCGCATGGTAGGTCGTTCGACTGCCAAAGGTGCCGTCCGTCACCTGTGCGGGCATGATTCATGGAACATTATTTTTGAACAGCGCGTTCCATCCGCGCGAACCGCATGGCCATGCAGACCCTCCCGAAGGATTGGGCATACGCCCCCGCGCTTGATGCCGAGCTGAAGCGCTATTTGCTGCTTGGTTACCTGCAGAAGGTCCAATGCTCCTTCACCGCTCGGAAGCTCTACCCGCACCTATCGGATCTTGAGGCGCATATCGCTGAGCTGCGCGGCTTGCGACTGCAGCTTGAACGGATGCAGCAAGCACTGGTGGGCGACATGATCGGCTTCGATGCCGACACGGGCCATGCGGTCCGTGAACCGTTGCCGAGCGACCCTTGGATCGGCGTGGTGGAAGAGGTGATCGGCTCATCGCTGCCACGATTGCATTCGGTGCTCGCCGATGGCCGGGCACTGCGCGACGAGATCGCGAAGGGGATCCGTTTCGGTCCGGTGGGCCTGCTGCCGCTTGAGCCGAAGGAAGGATGGCTGCTTCTGCGCGCGGGACGCGATGCGAGCGCTTATGCTTTCGAGCTCGCCCTGGTTCGGTCGCCGTACGGAGATGACCCGCTCGCGATCCTGCGCACGCGCTATGTCACGAGCTACAGCATGAGCATCGCGAACACCTTCGAGCGGATCAAAGGCGAGCTGATCGCGCGTCGGCCGCAGCTGCCGAACCCTGCGGTCTTCGCGTTCGAAACGGACTTGAGCCTGCCGAGGATCGAGACCTACATACCCGTGGCCAAGCAACTGCTCTACGAGGTGATCCGAAACGCGGCCTGAGGCTCAGCGGTCACCGTGGGGTTCCATCCACACGGTGCGGAGGTCTCGGTACTCCATGCCGTTGATCGGGAAATCCTTCACCCACGGCTGCACCAAGCGAACGGACCGCTCATGGTAGAGCGGGATGAATGGCAGGTTCTCCATCAACCGGTCCTCGGCGAGCGCCAGCAGCCGCATCCGCTCCGAAGATTCGGAGGTTTGGCCCGCAAGCGCGAAGAGCGAGTCGAACCGCGCATCCCGGTGCCGCGTGCTGTTGAGGAATGAAGGCTCACTGGTGTCGGCAGGCGCGTTGCGACCATAGAAGAGCGCGAGGAAGTTCTCGGGGTCGGGGTGGTCGACGATCCAGCCTTCGCGCCAGAGCAATGGCTGGCCCTGCTCCACCCGCTGGAAATGCTGCTCAGCGGGCAGCACGCTGGTGATCACACGCGCTCCCAATTCCCGTTCGAGCATGTTCTGCGCGGCCTCAGCCACTTTCACATAACCGAACCCGTTGTTGTTCACCTGCATATGCACGGTGGGCAGTCCCTTGCCTCCCGCATACCCCGCTTCAGCGAGAAGGCGCCGCGCCTCCACCGGATCGTAACGGAGCCCACGAACCAACTCATACGGATAGCCGCTCAAGCCTGGAGCCACCGCGCCGTGATCGGCTACCAGAGCAAGTCCATCGAGCACGCTGTCAACCAACGCCTGCCGGTCAATGGCCAACGCGAACGCACGCCGCACGAGCGGGTCGTCGAATGGAGGCCTGCGCGTATTGAGCCCGTAGAACTGGATGGATAGCGCTGATGCCATCTGCACGGTGTACCCCGCGTCCGGGCGCATGGCGTCTGTCCTGCCGACAGGCAGCTCATACACCACGCTCAGTGCCCCATTCAAGAAGGCCTCGAGTTCCTTCTCCTTGTCAGGCTCGAACGTGTATCGCACGGCATCGAGGTAGGGGAGCGTTGCCCCATCAGCATCGGTGCCCCAATAATGCGGCCACCTCTCCATGACCATCGCATTGCCCCGATCGAAGCTCTTCACGCGGAACGGCCCGGTGCCCACGGGCCGCCATCGAGCATCGGCTCCATATTGCTCGAACGCTTCCGAGGGGTAGACCCAGCAGCCTTGGTGCGCCAGCACTTGCAGGATCCCGGGCCATGGCGCCGTGAGATCGATGCGCACGGTGCGGTCATCGGGCGCACTGATGCCCTTCACCGGTTCCGTGGCCGGAGCTCCACTGGCGTAATGGGCGTTGGCACCAACCACGCGGTCCTGCAGGAGCCAGAACATGAAGTTCTCCGCATCCTGGGTGCAGATGCGGGTCAGGCAAAGGGCAACATCCGCGGCTTTGAGCAAGCGGCCCTTCCCGTCCGGGAAGCAGTCCGCGTCATGGAACCGGACGCCTTCGTGCAGGGTGAAGGTGTAGGAAAGCCCTGATGGGTCAACGGCCCAGGATTCGGCTAGGCCCGGGACAATGGAGAGGTCCTTGGGATTCATGCGCACAAGCCCCTCGTAGATCTGGGCTCCTATGCGATGCGCTGCGGCCTGCTGAAGGCTGAGCGGGAACAGGCTGCGCAGCTCCTCGCTCTCATTGGCGCTGAACACGCCACCGTAATACTTGCCCGATGGTGATCTGCGTTCACGGGGCGCATCCGGGCCGCCGCAGGAGATGATCAGACCCAGAACAACGAGTAAGGGTGCCTTGCGGCCAGGGAACGACATTGTGGATGGTGGCGGGTAAAAGTATCAGGGCGCTCCACGCTGGTGCGGGGCGCTTGAAGGCGTCCATCAACAGCGTCTTGGTGAAGAGGATGCCCGCACAGCAAGGACCTTCAGCCGGTACATTTCCGCGATCACATGCATGAATCGACCGGCACCACGGGCACGGCACGCCCTGCTTCGCTGCTTTCATGCGGGCTGATCGCCGTGCTCTTGGCAGGAAGCGCCAATGCGCAATCGAACCTGCGCGAGCGCTGGGTGAAGCCGGTGCGCGACACTCTGCGAATCGATACCGTGAGCCTGGTGCCCGGGAGCCTCGCGCTGATCGCCGATAGCGTGCCGGTGCCGCCGGAGCGCTACATCGTGCTGCCCTACCAGGGCCTGGTGATATGGAAGAACGCCCCTGATTCGGTGCTTGCGCGCTACCGCGCGATGCCATTGATGCTCGGCGGCCGCTTCCAGCACAAGGATCCGGCGCGGATCACCAGCGATCCGGCTCGGCCCGACCCTTTCCGCTATGAGCCGCCGAAGCAGGAGGCCGACCTCATGGGGCTGCGCGGATTGCAGCGCAGCGGCAGCATCTCACGTGGCGTGCTCTTCGGCAACAACCAGGACCTGTCAGTGAACTCCACGCTGAACCTGCAGCTCGGCGGGCGCCTGACGGACAGGATCGGCGTGGCCGCCAGCATCACCGATAACAACATCCCCATCCAATCCGGCGGCAACACCGCGGAGCTCCAGGACTTCGACCAGGTCTTCATCAAGCTCTTCGAGGAGAGCGATCGCGGAGCAGGCAACCGGTGGGAGCTCATCGCCGGCGATTTCGTGCTGCAGAAGCCGAAGAGCCACTTCCTCACCTACCTGAAGAAGGCGAAGGGCCTCAGCTACGACCTGAACGGGCGGATAGGCGATGCGCGCACGAGCACTGGCGTGAGCGCGGCCATTAGCAAAGGCAAATTCGCGCGGAACGTGATCCAGGGCCTCGAAGGCGTGCAAGGCCCGTATCGCCTGCGCGGCAACGAGATCGGCTCGGTGATCATCGTGCTCTCCGGCAGCGAGCGCGTATACATCGACGGGCAGCTGATGAACCGCGGGCAGGAGAACGACTACGTGATCGACTACAACACCGCGGAGCTCAGCTTCACGGCGCGCCAGCTCATCACCAAGGACCGCCGCATCACCGTCGAGTTCCAATACTCCGACAAGAACTACGCGCGCTCGCTCCTGCGCTTCGATCAGTCCATCCGAAAAGGGCGCACCACGTTGCGCTTCAACGGATACAGCGAGCAGGACCACCGCAACCAGCCCTTGCAGCAGGGCCTTACCGAAGCGGAGCGGCGCGTGCTCGCAGATGCCGGTGATGATCCGCTCGCCGCAGCCACCATCGGCGTTGACAGCACGGGCTATCTCACGGATCAAGTGCTCTATCGACGCACGGACTCGCTAGGCTATGATCCGGTCTTCGTGTACAGCACCGACCCTGCCGTTGCGCTGTACCGTGTGGTCTTCAGCCAGGTGGGTGTCGGCTCCGGCGACTACGTCTTGCAGGAATTCACGCCCAACGGCCGCGTGTTCCGGTGGGTCCCGCCGGACACCGTCGATGGCGCGGTGCTGCGCCGCGGCGACCACGCGCCAGTGCGCCTCCTGGTGGCGCCGCGCGCGCAGCAACTCCTCACGCTCGGCGTGGAGCACCGCTTCAATGCGCATTCGAGCGTGGCCGCTGAGGGCGCATTCAGCCATCTCGATGCCAACACGTTCAGCGCGCTTGACCGCGCAGATGACGATGGCTTCGGCCTGCTCCTGAAGGGAACGCATGCGATCCCCATCAGCGGGAGCGACAGCTCGCTCCATCTCGTGCTGGGCGCCGAAGCGGAAAGCGTGAGCCGTCACTTCCGCTTCGTGGAACGCTATCGCGCCGTGGAATTCGACCGCAACTGGAATGTCCTCGGCCTCGACCTGGCCACGGACCAATTGATCGCTGGCGCCACCGTAGGCGTGCGCGGCAGCAAGCTGGGCCGGGCGTCGTACGGCTTCGGCACCTTCCAGGCCGATGGCCTCTACTCAGGATGGAAGCACGACCTGCAGAGCGACCTCCATTGGAAGCGATTCGACTTGACGGGCACGGCGAGCTGGTTGCGCGCCGACGCCTCCCGCAGCAGCGACTTCGTGCGCAACAAGGGCCAGGCGCGCTACAGGCTGAAGCCGCTCACGATCGGCCTGAAGAGCGAGAACGAGCGCAACAGGTTCACTACGGAACCAACCACCGGACTGCAAGCGGGATCCTATGCCTTCGAGGATCTTGAGGCCTTCGTGCAATCGCCCGACTCCGCAGGCAACAAGTGGCGGGCCTCTGCCGGCCGGCGAACGGACCATGCCCTGCGCGATGGCGCGCTGCGCACCAGCACAATCGCGGATGCCTACTCCGCAACCGTGGACCTGGCAAAGAATCCGCGCAACCGCTTCGCCGCCACCGGCACGTATCGCGCACTTCGCATCGTGGACAGCACGCTCACTGCGCAGAAGCCGCAGGACACCTACCTGGCCCGCGTGGATTACGACCTCACGCTGTGGAAGGGCGTGGCCATCCTGGACCTCTTCAATGAATTCAGCTCCGGCCTCGAGCAGCGCCGCGAATACCTCTACGTGCAGGTTCCAGCTGGCCAGGGACTGTACATCTGGAACGATTACAACGGCAACGGCATCAAGGAGCTGAACGAGTTCGAGCTGGCCAACTTCGCTTATGAAGCGGACTACTTGCGCGTGTTCGTGCCGAGCAACGACTACGTAAGGAGCTTCGGCAATCAATCCAGCGCATCGCTCGACCTGCGGCCCGGCGTGAAGTGGGCCGATGCCAAGGGACCGATGGGCCTCATCGGCAAATTCTCGGATCTGTTCTCCATGCGCGTTGACCGCCGCTCGGCCAACCCCGATCCGCTCAAGGTGCTCGATCCATTCGCGCCAGAACGCACCGATACACTGCTCACGTCCTTCGCTTCCAACGTGCGCAACACCGTGTATTATGACCGCGCCAGCCGGATCTGGAGCGTGGATCACACCTGGCAGAGCGACCGCTCGCGCAATCTCCTGCTGAACGGATACGAATCGCGCTCACGCGAGTCGAACACCGTCCGCGCCCGGATCAACATCACCCGCAGATGGACGCTCGATGCGGAGGGCGAGCGCGGCCGGTCGGGCAATTCCTCGGACCTGCTCTCGGGCCGTTCATGGGCCATTGAACAGGACGCGCTGCGCCCACGGCTCACCTGGCAGCCGAACACCAGCGTGCGCGCACTGGCATCGTACAAGGCCACCAGCAAGCGCAACCGCGCGGAATTCGGCGGCGAGAAGGCCGAGTCGCATGATCTCGGTCTCGAGTTCAGGTACAACACGGCGGGCAAGGGCAGCTTGCAGGTGACGGCGAACTGGGTGGAGATCCGATTCGAGGGCGCCGTGAACAGCGCGCTCGGCAATGAGATGCTGGGCGGACTGCGGCCTGGCACCAACGGCACCTGGAGCGTGAGCCTGCAGCGCAACCTCAGCGGCAACCTGCAGGTGGACCTTACATATAACGGACGGCGCAGCGAAGGCGCGCCCGTGATCCATGTGGGCGGGGCGCAGGTCCGCGCATTCTTCTAAGGCTACTTCAAGTCGAAGTTCGCCTTCGACACGAGCGAGCCGGCCTCGTAGATCTCCACGATGTACTGACCCGTGCGCAGCTCCTCACCGCCTGTCCAGAAAACGCAGGCATCCAGCGGCTGGTTCTGGTAGTTCACATCGCGCTTGGCGCTGTACTCGCCTTCGACGCCGTTGAACTTGAAGCGGTTGTTGCCCTCGTTCGTGGGGAGCACCTTGCCATCGGGGCTTATCACGCGCATGTAGAGCGTCTTGTCGCCTGCATCGGTCACCTTGTTCTCGCCCAAGGTGAAGCAGCATTTGATCATCTCCGCCTTGCTCGCACGCTCAGTGTCGACCTGTTTGCCGCTGTTGCGCACGAAGAGCGCGCCGGCCGTTATGGTGGTGGTGTGCAGCACCGCCCCCTTGGCCACCTTGCCTGCAAGCGCCTCTTTCTCGGTTGCCAGAGCCTGCTTCTGCGCCTTCTCCTCGCCCAGCTCTTGGGTGAGCTGCTGCTTCTCGGCGGTCAGCTCTTGATTGGCGCGGTTCAGGGAATCGATCTGCGCGATGTAGTTCTTCATGATCGAGCGCAGCGTCTCGGCTTCCTTCTTCGCCTTCGCAAGGCTGTAGTTCCCGCTCTTCACCTTGTCCATCAGTTCCTGGATCTGCTGCTTCTGCAATTCCAGTTCCTGGCGGATGGTGTCGTTCTCGGTCTGCAGGGAATCGTAGCTGTTCAGCGTGCGTTCCAGCATGCCCAGCACATCCTCGTTCCGGGTCTCGAGGGCAGCCACCTGCTGTTGGCCCACCTCCACCTCCTTGCCGCGCTGCATCAGCAGCCATAGCATCACCACATTACTGATCAGCAATAGGACCACCAGCAGAAGCAGTCCGGTGTTCGAGCGGTTCTTCCCCGCTTGCGGTGAGTTCGGTTCCATACTTTGTAAGGAGGCGTTACAGCGGGCTAAATTACTCCCGCTCGGGGGGGCATCCTCCGGACGCAGGCCCGCTTATCAACACGAGCATGGGAAAACCACGCGGCACGCTCGGCATATGGCTGCACGATGCATGGGGGCTGCTTGTGCCGCAGCGATGCGCTGGTTGCGACACGGCCTTGCTCAGCCACGAGGATTGCTTGTGCGACGCCTGCTTGCGAGAGCTGCCACGCACGCACTTCAACAACGACCCGCAGAATCCCGTGGAGCGGCTCTTCCACGGGAAAGTGGAACTGGCATCCGCAGGCGCGCTCCTCAGATTCAGCGCCCACGGCATGGTGCAACGCATCCTTCACCGCATCAAGTACAAGCACGACCGTGAAGCAGCGATGCTCATCGGGCAGCTGATGGGCGAAGAGCTTAAGGCCTGCCGCCGATTCGACGGGATCGATGCGGTGATCGCCGTGCCCCTGCACCCGCGGAAGGAAAGGCAGCGCGGCTTCAACCAGAGCCGGCTCCTGGCCGAGGGCATCTCCGGAGTTCTTCCGTTCGAACCCATGCACCGCTTCCTGCAACGCGCTGAGCGCACCAGCACGCAAACGCGCAAGGGCCGCTTGGATCGCTGGCGCAATGTGAAGGAAGCCTTCGAACTCACGGACCCGATGTCCTTGCGTGACCGTCATGTGCTGCTCGTGGATGATGTGGTCACCACCGGGGCCACGGCTGAAGCGTGCGCTGCGGCGATCCTCTCGGCCCCCGGTGCGCGGGTGAGCCTGTTCACCGCAGCCGCTGCTTAGCGGGTACTTTCGCGGCCCGCATCGAAGAACGCATGACCACTCCATCGAAGAAGAACTCGGCCGAACGAGTCGCCGCATACGATTCGCTTGGCCCCCAGTGGAAAGAGCTCCTCGATGATGAGCGCGACCCCATCGCGGCCATGGCCAACTTCTCCGCGCTCATCAAGGAGACCTTCGGCTGGCACTGGGTGGGCTTCTATCGCGTAGTGGGCGCAGAACTGGTGCTCGGGCCCTTCCAAGGCCCGGTGGCCTGCAGCCGCATCGGTTTCGGCAAGGGGGTCTGCGGAAGCGCTTGGAAGGAGGAGCGTACCCTGGTGGTGCCAGACGTCGGGCAATTCCCAGGGCACATCGCGTGCAGTCCGCATTCACGCTCAGAAATCGTTGTGCCATTGCGCGACAGCGGTGGTCGCGTGGCCGCCGTGCTCGATATCGATAGTGCTGTGCTGGACGATTTCGGAACTGTTGACGTACATGGCCTGGAGGCCCTGTGCGAGACGCTGCAACCCCTGTTCGAATGATGCGTGGAGCCGGCGCCGTGCTCTTCGCGCTGCTCGTCTCCGGATGCGCGCAAGTGCGCGAAATATCAGGCGGGCCAAAGGACGAATCAGGTCCGCGCCTGGTGAGCGCCTCACCTGCCTCCGGCAGCTTGCGTTTCGCTGGTGGCCGTTTCGTGCTGCGGTTCGATGAGCGCGTGCAGGTGAAGCGACCCGCCGCCGGATTGCTGGTTTCGCCCCCGTTGGACCCGCCGCCAGCAATCAAGCTGACGGGTGCTCGCGAAGCGGAAGTGAGCTGGAGCGGCGCGCTGCGACCGGGCACCACCTACAGCTTCGCCGTAGGTGAGGCCATCCAGGACCTGACAGAGGGCAATCCGGCCGTTGGCCTCACCTACATCTTCAGCACGGGCGATGCGCTAGACAGCCTTGCGATCACCGGCGCGGTGTCCAACGCCTACACCTTGGCGCCGCAGGAAGGCGTGCTCGTTTCAGCCTATGCCCCGGAAGACTCTTCGGCATTCACCCAAGGCCGGCCCGCCTTCGCTGCAAGAACAGACAAGGAAGGGCGATTCGTCCTGCGCCACTTGCCGGACCAAATGCTGCGCATCACGGCATTGAAAGACCTCAATGGAAACTACAGATACGACCTGCCTGCTGAAGAAATCGCGTTCAGGCCGGAACCGATATCGCCGCACGCGCCCAGTGACAGCCTGGCCAGGCTGTTGAGCCTGCGCCTCTTCCAAGAGACCAGTGCGCAGCAGCGTGTGGTCTCCACCTCCATCACCGATGATCGTGCATGGCGCATCGTGCTCGCACGGCCGGCGGAACGCATCGCCGTGCGCGATCTGTCCCGTGAAGGCGGAGCGCTGAACTGGGCGTCTGAGTGGGGCGTCATGCGGGACACCGTTCATATCTGGCCATCCGACACCACCGCGCTCGGGGAGGGCCGCTATGAGCTGAGCACTGAGGATGGCCCGCTGGACACCCTTCGGTACCGGCCGCTGCGGCCGATGCCATTCGCCCTCACCGTGCACTCGGTCAAGTCCACGGTCACCATGGGGGCCAGCACGATGATCCGGGCCTCGCGACCCATAGCTGAAATCGATCAGCGCCTGGTGCGCTTGATCGCGGACAGCACGGAACTCGCATGCAGCTTGAGGCCCGACAGTTCCGATTCGCGCACATTTACCGTGGAGGTCGATGGACCGCTGCCATCATCGGCGCAGCTGCTGCTCCTTCCCAAAGCGCTGCGCGACATCTACGGCGGCACGCACGACACCCTGCGAATCGTGATGGGAGCCGCACCAGCGTCGGCCACGGGAATCCTGCGCGTGACGGTCGCCTCAGAACCGGAGGTGAGCGGACCGCTTGTCCTGGAGTTGCTCGACGCGCGCGGCATCGTGGTGCGCAAGCGAATCGATGTGAGGCCAGGTGAGCGCGTGAGCTGGGAGCGCTTGGAGCCGGGCATTCATTCGCTTCGCTTGATCGAGGATGCCAATGGCAATGGCCGATGGGATGCGGGGCGTTGGCAAGAGCAGCGACAACCGGAGCGGGTTCGTCTGCATGGCGAGGCCATTCAGGTTCGCGCAGGCTGGGACCTTGGAATCGACTGGAAATTGAAGGGCGATTAGCGCTCGCTGCTCCTACGGAACCCTGATGGGCAAGGACCGTAGAAAGCCCGCCGTGAACCACTCTTCGACGGCTTGGATGAGCCCTCATGACCTGAACCGCGCTTACTGGCGCTTGCTCTCGCTCGGCTACCTGGCCGCCTCGGCACTTGCCCTGGTCGCGCAGCCGAGCAGCGCATTGCCAACCCGCGGCAAGACCTTCTGGACCACCTTCATGCAGAACGGCTTCGGGGCTCAATCCCTGAAACTGCATGTTGCAAGCCCCATTGCGACCGCTGGAACCATCAGCATTCCCGGCCTTGGCTGGAGCCAGCCCTTCAGCGTGGGCGCGAACAGCGTAGCGATCATCGACGTGCCCACATCAGCCGAGCTCACCGGCTCTGGCGCCATCCAGAATCGCGGCGTGCTGATAGAGGCGCAGGATACGGTGAACGTATTCATGGCCAGCTTCCAGAACTACACGCATGACCTGAGCCAAGTGCTGCCCATGACATCGTTGGGCACCACGTACCGGGTTGAAGCGCACAACGGTTTGCCCAACTTCAACAATCTGCACAAGAGCGAATTCGCCGTGCTGGCCACGGAGGATGGAACGCAAGTGCGGATAACGCCTTCAGCCCTCACAGCGAACGGCCAGGCCGCTGGGGTGCCATTCATCGTCGACCTGGATGCTGGCCAAGCCTATCAGGTGCAGGCCGCAACCGATCTGCTGAACCTCACCGGCAGCCTGATCGAAGCGACTGACCAGAGCGGGCCTTGCCGTCCGTTCGTGGTGATCGGCGGCAGCATGTGCGGCACCTCACCCAATGGCTGCTCGGCATGCGACCACATCTTTGAGCAATGCCTGCCGATATCCGCTTGGGGGACGCGCTACCATACGATCATGGCCCAAGGCGCCACCACCATCACCTATCGCGTGATGGCGCATTCCGACGGCACCCTTGTGACCATCGCCGGAGGCGCGCCGATCCTGCTCAACGCAGGCCAGCGCCATGAGGTGAATGGCGCCACTGCCCCGGTCTGCATCGAAGCCACGCACCCAGTGAGCGTCGCGCAGATCATGGAAGGCTATAGCTGCGCCGGCAACGGCGACCCCTCGCTGGTGATCCTCTCGCCGGTGGAGCGCACGTCGCGCAGCGCGCGTTTCCACACCAGCAACAGCCCGCAAGTGAATGCGCATAGCCTGAGCATCGTGGTGCCGGCCTCGGCTACCGGGCAGGTGCAGATCGATGGCGTTCAGGTGAACCCTGCGCTCTTCCAGCCTTATGCGGATTGCGCGGACCGGGCCCATGCCAAGGTGCCCGTAGCCGCCGGCCAGCACAGGATCACCTGCCCGGCCGGATTCCAGGCATACGCCTTCGGCATCGGATTCGGCGAGAGCTACGCCGCGTCCGTCCACGACATCGCACGGATCAGCACCCAGCAGGACAGCACGGTTTGCGGCTCCGGCACCATCACGCTGAGCAGCCCCACACCGCTCAGCAATGCGGAATGGGTGGCCTTGAGCGCACCGGGCACGGTGATCGGGACCGGCAACAGCATCACCATCACGCCAACGCAGAGCGAGAGCTACCGTGTGAGCGGCCTGCTCCCCGTGAGCGGCTGCCCTAGCGAGTTCACCTACAATGTGGGCATCCCGCTCACCATTCCCACCTTGCTGACAGCGAACGGGCAGCAGACGATAAGCTCATGCCAGTACGAGCCCGTGCAACTGGGACTGCTGCCGCCACCTGATCCCGCCTGGTTCAACATCAGCTGGTGGCCCAGCAGCAGCCTGACCAATGCTGGCTCGAACGCGCCGCAGGCCACGCCCTTGGCCACCACCTGGTATGGAGTGCAAGTGGTGAGCCCGACCGGTTGCGGCGATATGACCGACAGCATCCTCGTGACCGTGCAGCCCGGCGCCATCGTGGAGCTGGATGTGAGCGCCGAGCCTGCCACGGTGTGCTTGGGCAACAACACGCAACTGAATAGCCGTGTCCTGCGCACAGTGGCGCATGACGAATTCGACGCGCCACCGGGCACGATGTGGGCCGCGGTGCAAGGCGGTGCGATCAGCATAGCATGCGGAAGCGCGAATGGCTCCGCGCTCTACTTCAACGGCAATGGCCAGCGAAGCACGCAGACAGCGGCCTTCAACACCACAGGAGGCGGCTTCGTGCGCTTCCGATTGAAGATCGCCGATGGCATCGCGCCCTGCGAGGATGCCGATCCCGGGGACGATGTGGTGCTTGAATACTCGAACAACAACGGCCTCAATTGGACAGCGGTCGCCACTTACAATGAAACGGATTTCCCGGGCTTCACGCCGGTGAATGCGCCGATACCGGCAGCCGCGCAGACCGCGAGCACGATGTTCAGGCTGCGTCAGCTCGCCAACCAGGGAGCCGGGCACGACAACTGGGCCATTGACGATTTCCTGCTCACCCGTTACGATGATTCCTTCGCGGGCTACGCGTGGTCGCAAGCCGCAACGCTCAACGACCCGACGAGCCATGCGCCTGTGGCCACGCCGTCAACGAGCGGATGGTACGTGCTCAGCGCCACCGACCCGACCGCGGGCTGCGTGTACAAGGACTCCGTGTACGTGACCGTGGCCCCGGCATTCGATCTCAACGTAACGCCCAGCGCCACGCTCTGCTCCCTCACCGGCGTTCAATTGAACGCCTCGCCCAGTTCAGGATCGAACATCAGCTACTCCTGGACCCCGAACAACGGCTCGCTCAGCGACCCTTCCATCGCCGACCCCATTGCCAGCCCTGCGCAGACCACGACCTACTCCGTGACCGCTATCAGTGGTGACGGTTGCGCAGCCAGCGGGCAGACCACGATCACCGTAGGTCAGCTCTTCGCGTTGAGCATCACCGCCGCGCAGACCACGCTCTGCCCCGGTCAAAGCACGCTGCTGAACGCCGCGGTGAACGGGAGCGGGAGCATGACGTATTCATGGACGGGTGCCGGCCTGAGCAACGACGCCATCGCCGACCCAACGGCAACACCCACCTCGACCACCACCTACACCTGCACCGCCACGCACACTGCCACAGGCTGCCAGCTCAGCGCTTCGATCACCATCACGGTGAACAGCGGCTACAGTGCCGATGCAGGCGCTGACCTTACGCTCTGCTCCGTGCTTGGACACCAACTCAGCGTGCAGCACAATGTGCAAGGCGCGAGCTTCAGCTGGTCGCCAGCCGCGAACCTGAACTCCAGCAGCATCCAATCACCTTCGATCCTTGTTGACGCCAGCGCCATCTATACCGTGACCGTGACCGATGCATTCGGGTGCTCGGTGAGCGATCAGGTGACCATCACTCGCGCCTTTGCCGGTGTTCCTTCATCGCAGAACGTGAGTGCCTGTGCTGCCGCGCCGCCCACGCTCACCGCTCCTGCTGCGGGCGTAAGCTACTTGTGGAGCACCGGTGCAACAACGCCTTCGATCGTGCCTGGCCAGAGCGGGCCGCACACGGTGACCATCACCGATGCGAACGGTTGCCAAGCCATCTGCACTTTCAACGTCACATTGCACGAAACGCCCATCGTGGACCTGGGCCCCGACCTGAGCGTGTGCGGAGCATCGCAGCAGAACCTGAATGCCGGCAATCCCGGCGCAGCTTACGCGTGGAGCACAGGCGCAGCGTCCCAGACCATCAGTGTATCGGCCACCGGCAACTACAGCGTCACGGTGACCACGCCGCAAGGGTGCAGCGCCAATGATGCGGTGAACGTGCAGTTCAATGCGCTGCCCGTGGATGCCTTGCAGGACGCGAGTGCATGCATCACATCGCCGCCGACCTTGGATGCGGGTAATCCGGGATCCGCCTATGCGTGGAGCACTGGGGCCATCACGCAATCCATCACCCCCGCGACAAGCGGATCCTACAGCGTTACGGTGACCACCGCGCAGGGATGCGCCGCGACCTTCGATGCCGAGGTGACACTGGCACCGGAGATCACGGTGACGTTGGGCAACGACACCACCATCTGTCAGGGCCAGCCCATCACCATCGATGCGGGCAACACCGGCGCTTCGTTCACCTGGAGCACCGGAGCGCAAACGCAGAGCATCAGCACCGGCGAAGCCGGCAACTACTCCGTTACGGTGAGCAACGGCTACTGCGCGGCGACCGATGCCATCGCCATCGACGTGGCGCCCGCACCCGTGAATGCCCTGAGCGATGTGCTCCGCTGCGTCGGCGAGAGCGCCACGCTCAACGCAGGCAACGCCGGAGCGACCTACCTGTGGAGCACTGGCGTCACCACGCAATCGATTACGGTGAGCGCATCGGGCAGCTACTCGGTAACGGTAACGAATGCTGCAGGCTGCGCCGGAACCTTCAGCGCCAACGCCGAGTTCATCGCACCGCCTTCGGTGGAACTCGGACAGGACACGGTCCTCTGCGAAGGGCAGCTCCTGCAGCTGGACGCGGGCAACCCGGGTTCCACTTACCAATGGAGCAACGGCAGCACCTCCCGTGCGATCATGGTCGGAACGCCGGGCACGTACTCCGTGACGGCGCACAACGGCGCCTGTTCGCGCTCGGATGCGATAACGGTGCATTTCAACCCTTCGCCCGCGCGCATGGCGGTGAATGAGTTCCACGCGTGCCTCGACGATGAGCCGCGCTACGTGGTGATCGATGCGGGCAATGCCGGCTCGCGGTATGATTGGAGCACCGGTGCCACCACGCGCGTGATCATGGCCAGCGCCTACGGCTGGTATTATGTGCACATCACCAACCAGTACGACTGCTCAACCGCCGATAGCGCCCGCGTGATCGAGCATTGCCCGGCCACCATCTTCATCCCGAACACCTTCACGCCCAACGGCGATGGCGTGAACGACATCTTCATCCCGCAAGGCAAGAGCATCGCCACCATGGTGCTGCGCGTGTTCAACCGCTGGGGAGAGCAGCTCTTCGAGAGCGAGGACCCCACGCTCGGCTGGGACGGCACTTTTGCTGGAGAGATCGTACCGGACGATGTGTACGTCTGGCGCCTCGAATACGCCTTCTACACGGACAAGGAGGGCACCGTCGGCGTTACGCAGAACCAGCTCGGCCACATCCAGGTGCTGCGTTAGAGGAGCAGGTCGAAAGCATCGGCCTCCATGGCCACCGGGAATCTCGCGCGGAAATCCTCCAGCGTGTTCCAATCGAAGGAGCCAGTGGCACTGCCCTCTTGCGATGGCTCAACGCAAGCCATCAACTCGCCGCGCGGATCGATGAGCGCGCTGTCGCCACTGTAGTGGATCCCCTTGCCATCCATGCCCACGCGGTTCACGCCCGCCACGTAGCATTGGTTCTCGATGGCGCGCGCGATCAACAGCTGGCTCCACGGGAAGCGCCGCGCTTCAGGCCAATTGGCCACATACAGGATCGCATCGTAATCGCCCCTATTCCGCGCGAAAACCGGGAAGCGCAGGTCGAAGCAGATCTGCAAGAGGATGCGCCAGCCGCGCCAGCTCACCACAATGCGCTCGCTGCCAGCGCTATAGTGCTGCGTCTCGTTCGCGAAACGGAAGAGGTGGCGCTTGTCGTACACGGTCACCTCGCCATCGGGCTTCACGAAGAGCCCACGGTTGAAGCACTTGCCTCCCTGCATGATGATCGCGCTGCCATAAAGCGCAGCATCGACCGATGCGGCCTGTGCGCGCATCCAGCCCACCGTGGGTCCGTCCATGGTCTCGGCCAGCTCCTCGCTGCGCATGCTGAAGCCCGTGGTGAACATCTCCGGAAGCACGATCAGGTCCGTGTCGCCCTTCAGCAGCGCGATGGCTTCCGAGAACATGCGGCGGTTGGCATCGGCATCCTCCCAATGGAGCATGCGCTGCACGATGGAGACCTTCAGATCCTGCATAGGCGTTCGATGGCGGCGTCCAAGGTATCGTCGCGCTTGGCGAAGCAGAAGCGGAGCAGCCGCTGATCGGCGCGCGGCTGCTTGTAGAACGGCGATAGCGGTATGCTCGCCACGCCGTGATCCCGGGTCACGCGCTCGGCGAATGCGCGATCGCCCTCTTCGCTGATGGCGCTGTAATCAGCGGTCTGGAAGTAGCTGCCTTCGCAGGGCATCAGCCGGAAGCTCGAGCCGCGCATGCCCTCAGCGAAGCGGTCGCGCTTTGCCTGATAGAGCGCGTGCACCTGCGCGTAATTGGACGGATCCGCGATGTAGCCGGCAAGCGCATGCTGCATGGGCGTGCTCACGCTGAACACATTGAACTGGTGCGCTTTGCGGAACTCGCCCATCAGCTCCTTCGGGGCGAGGGCGTAGCCCATCTTCCAGCCCGTGGCGTGGAAGACCTTGCCGAAGCTGAAGACCACGAAAGCCCGCTCGCGCAATTCAGGATAGCGGATCACCGATGCATGGGGTTCGCCATCGAAGACCAAGTGCTCGTACACCTCGTCGCTCAGCAGCAGGATGCCCGTTCCCCGCAGCATCGCCGCGATGCGCTGCATATCCGCGTCGCGCAGGATGGTGCCCGCAGGGTTGTGCGGCGTGTTGATCATGAGCAAGCGCGTCCGCGGGTTGATGGCCTGCGCCACGGCCGCATGGTCGAAGCGCATATCGGCACCGAGGCCCACATGCACCGGCTTGCCGCCGAAAAGCTCCACGGCAGGCGCGTAGCAATCGTAGGCCGGATCAACGATGATGACCTCATCGCCCGCATGCACCAAGGCCGCGATGATGGTGAAGATGGCTTGCGTTCCACCTGCGGTGATGGTGACCTCGGAGCCGGGTTCGTAGGCATGGCCGTAGAGCCGTTCGGCTTTGGCAGCTATGGCCTCGCGCAGCGCTGGCAGTCCCGGCATGGGCGCATACTGATTGTGACCAGCGCGCATGGCGGCATGCACCAGATCGCTCAGTCGCTCATCAATGGGAAAGTCGGGGAAGCCCTGCCCCAGATTGATGGCACCATGCTCTTGAGCGAGCTGGCTCATCACGGCGAAGATGGTGGTGCCCACGTCGGGCAGTTTCGAGCGCAGGATCAAGGGCATGGGCCGAAGCTAAACGGGTTGCCCATGCGGGAGCGGTTGCTCAGGACTTGATCGCTGAGCCCGGGCGCGATATGTTTGGCGCGGCACCGATGAAGGAACCGATCCGGGTAGTTGAGCTGTTCGCCGGAGTCGGTGGATTCCGCATCGGTCTGGAGCAGGCATCAGAGCGCTTCCGGGTGGTGTGGAGCAACCAATGGGAGCCGGCTCGGAAGAATCAGGATGCCTCGGATATCTACGTTGCGCGCTTCGGTGCGCATGGCCATGAGAACCGCGACATCGCGACGGTGCCGGCCAGCTCGGTCCCGGATCACGATCTGCTCGTGGGCGGCTTCCCTTGTCAGGACTATTCCGTGGCCAAGACCCTGAAGCAAGCGAAGGGCATCGCGGGGAAGAAAGGCGTGCTCTGGTGGGAGATCCACCGCATCCTCGAGGCCAAGCGCCCGCCATTTCTCTTCCTCGAGAACGTTGATCGCCTGCTCAAATCACCGGTGAAGCAGCGCGGGCGCGACTTCGCAGTGATGCTGGCCTCGCTTGCCGACCTCGGCTATGCCGTGGAATGGCGCGTGATCAATGCTGCTGATTACGGCATGCCGCAACGCAGGCGGCGCGTCTTCTTCCTGGGCTGCCATGCCGGCGCAAGCATGGCCAGCGCGATGCAGGATGCGAATCCATGGGAGTGGATCGCGAGCACCGGGCTCTTCGCCGAGGCGTTCCCCGCAGCGCTTGGCGCCTCGGGCTTCGCGGCGTTCAGCATCGAAGGCGACCTCGCACACTTGACGCAGCGATTCAATAAAGGGAAGAGCGCGACCAGGGGGCCCTTCGCGGAAGCCGGCATGATGCATGGCCGGAAGGTCTGGACCACACGCGTAGTGCCGGCCTACGATGGTGCGCGCACCACGCTCGGCTCGGTGCTGCAACCGGAGAGCAAGGTGCCCGCCACCTTCCGGATCAGCGCGCATCAGCTCGCGCAATGGAAATACCTGAAGGGGAGCAAGAGTGAGTCGCGCACCAGCAAGAGCAGTGGATTCGCATACCGCTATTCCGAAGGCTCCATGGTCTTCCCGGATGCATTGGATAAGCCATCGCGCACCATCATCACCGGAGAGGGCGGATCATCGCCCTCGCGGTTCAAGCATGTGGTGCGCACAGGCAAAGGCATACTGCGCAGGCTCACCCCCATCGAGCTCGAGCGCCTCAACATGTTCCCCGACGACCACACCAAGGGAGCAAGCGATGCGAGGCGCGCCTTCTTCATGGGCAATGCGCTCGTGGTGGGCATCGTGGAAAGAGTGGGCGCGGTGCTGAAGGAGCGCGTCGGCCAGGCTGCAGCTCCGCGCATCGTGAAGAGCGCCGGCCTTAGGGCGGGGCGCAAGCCCTGAACCGCTCAGAATTTACTCAGACGGTATTTGCGGCCATTGCTCTTGAAGAGGTATCCGCTCCCTTCGGTGCGTTTCTCCAGTCCATCCTCCTCGGCGAAGAGCTTCGCGAAGTACTCCGCCACTTGCGCATCGGTCATGGTCACCGCCTTGCCGTTGTTGAGCGCCTCCGCGATGTACGCATCCACCAGTTGCGGGAACGCTTGCGCGAAGAGCGCGCTCGTGGCGAACACGTCGCAGCCGACCACCTTGTCGCCGCTGATGGCGATCACGCCGACCACATGGCTGTTCGCTGCGGGCAGGCCCAGCAGCTTCTCGCGGTAGCGCTGCCGGTCAGCTTGGAATTCCCTGTCCTGCATCAAATGGGCATAGCTGCCGCTGCGCGTATCCGTTTCATTCTTCTTGATGTCCTTGGCCACCTCCTCCCAAACGCGGGTCTGCTCCTTTTCGACCGCAGCGGCCTTCCGCGCCTTTTGGCCCACAACGCCGATGGTGCCCTTGAATTCGTGGCCGGTGCTTCCGGCTTGCCAGCGACCGTGCTCCACGCAGAAAGCCCCGATGCTCAGGGTTGCGCCCGGCAGCACGATCACATCCTGCGCCAGCATGCGGTCTTGCTTCCCGCCCACCACCACTTCGCCCTGCATCAGGTAGATGGTGTCCTTCGAGGTGTTCTCCACCTGCAGCGTGTTCACCGTGGCACCGCCTTCCTGCTCCTTCACCTTCAACCGGCCATCCTGAAGGGCCTTGTTCATGGGCACGAGCTCGCCCATGTCCTTGTAAGCATCCCGATAGGCGTCGTTGCCCATGATTGGGATGAGGCGGAGCTTCTCGCAATCGAAGCGCCCCGAGGCCTCTTGAGCGAATACGGGTTGGAGGTTCTCCGCATTCATCTGGGCCGTGCCGATGACGGTGGCAACGGCGAAAGGGGCAGCAAGTGCGAGGCGGAATGATCTGAGCTGGAGCATGGTGGTAGGATTGGTGGATGGCGGTACACGCCGCCCGCTGAACGGTTCATTAACGGAGAAGCTTGCATTGGAAGAGCCAACGCTTCTAAATGCCTTCAAGGCCGCGAGGAAGGGTGATCCGTGGCCATTGACCAACTTCGCCTTGATGTTCTATGGGCTATTGAAGATCCTGGTTCAGATCTGCACGGGGGTCTACTTCAAGCGGATCGTCCTGACGGGCCTGGAGAAGCTGCCTGATGGCGGGCCTGCCATCATCGTGGCCAACCACCCGAACACGCTCATGGACCCCTTGCTCATCGCTGCGGCGGTGGAGCAGCGGATCGGCTTCGTGGCGAATGCTGGATTGTTCCGGAACCGCGCGCTCGCCGCCCTGTTCCGCTACTTCCACGTGATCCCCATTTTCCGCAAGAAGGATGTGGCCCCCGGCGAGAAGCCCGACAACACGCAGGCCTTCGGGCAATGCCATCAGTACCTCGCGCAACGCGGCACCCTCCTCATCTTCCCCGAAGGGAGCAGCCACTACGAGATCAACCTGCGCGAGATCAAGACCGGCACGGCGCGCATCGCGCTCAGCTACGCAGGGCCGGGCGAGCTCTGCATCGTGCCCATCGCGCTCGACTATTCCGACGCGATCCAGTTCCGAAGCATGGTGCGCGTAACAGTGGGCAAGCCGATCATGGCTTCAGCGTATCGCGAAGCGCACCGGCACAACGAGACCGAGGCCGTTGAGGCTTTGACGTCCGATATCCGGAAAGCACTGGCCAAGAAGCTGCCGTGGACCACCGGCAAGGATCAGGAGGACCTGCTCATCAAGGCGCACAACTTCTTCACCACCTATGCGACCCCTGCCGCTGATCTGCATGAGGACCCGCGACGATCGCTCCTCGTGCGCAAGCAGCTCGCCGATGCCCTGCACCGATTGCGCGACGCGCGACCTGAGCTGTACGCACGCACCGGAGCCCGACTGCTCGCCTTCTTCGACGCTCTGCGCTCCGATCGACTCACGCCCGGCTTCTACACCAATGCGTTCCTGCAGAGTAGTTTCCTCCTGCTGTGCATCGGTTATCTGGCGGAGCTCCTGCTGCTGGCGCCGCTTTACCTATTCGGCTTGATCACCAATTACCTGCCATACATCCTGCCCTCACAGGTGTTCAAGGCATCGCGGCTCGACATCGAATACAAGGCGCCGGTTCAGATGATCGTCGGCTTGATCTGCTTCCCGATGTTCTATGCGCTCGAGACCTGGGCCTTCCATCAGTACATCGACGAGGGTGCATGGACCAATCTGCTCTTCGCGCTGGCACTGCCGATCGCAGGATATGCCACCATGTGGTACTGGACCGAGGTCCAGCGATTCGTTCGAATGCTGCGCTTCCGCTTCGTGGTGCCAGCAGCACGCAAGCACGAAATGCTCCGCGAGCGCGATGCCATCCTGGAGGCCATTGCCGAGGCCCGGAAGAGCTTGTGATCAGCAAGGCTCTCTCCGGATCGGCGGGGCTGCGGAGATCCCAGAGCGTTCTTCGCCTCCTGCGGGGCCCTGTTCATTCACTGCCGGCCCGTGTCCATCGATGGGGCATTCCGACAAGCTCATCGAGGACCGAAGCGGCAGAGCGAGAATCGTTGCAGGCTTAGGCGTCCTCAGCGCTTATCCAAACCCTCGAAGTAGCCTTTGTTATGGCCCAAGCTGAAGAAGCTGATGAAGAGGGCGATGTAGCTCAAGTAGAACACCGATTGGATGGAGATCACCAGCTTGCCGATCCCGCTGATCGGATAGTACTCGCCGAATCCGATTGTGCTGGTGATGACGAATGACACGTACACGGCATCGGTCCACTTCATGAGCGGGAGATTCATGTACTGGCCATCCATGTGGATCACCGCGAACGCAAAGACCACTTCCAGGTAGTTGATGAAGATGAGCAGCTTGGAGCGGCGGTAAGAACGGGGCGAGGGCAGCGCATCGGAAGCGAAGATCAGGGTGGGGATGTACAAGAGCGTCTCCATGGTGAACCAGATCACCAGCCCGAGCACCACCGGCTCGCCCCACCAGCCCAACCAGAGCACAACCAAGGGAAAGACCGTCTTGAGGAGCACGAAGACCTCAACGGCCAGGTCCTGATGCACGGGACCGGATCGCCAGAACGCATGCTTGATGTAAACACCCGGGAAGAGGAACTGCGATGCGGCCAGGATCAGGCGCACCAGTTTCTCGAGCCCAGCATCCTCCTCGAACGAATTGTTCCAGATCGCAACCACGTTCTTCCAACGCCGCTCCAAGGTGCTGTGCCGCTCACCTTCGTTCATGGAGGGCTTGCCCATCAGGAGCTTGTTCATCGTTCTTCGCATGGCTCTTCAGCTCGATTCAGCTGCATGCCAGCAAGGTATGGAGGCGCTCATCGCCGCGGCATGCACTTCATCAAAGCGTGGCCTATCCGCTTGAAAAGCATGAAGGCGGCCCAATTGGGCCGCCTTCATCACTCGTAGGTATTCGTGTCGACTACTTCTTCAGGTCGAAGCGATCAAGCTCCATCACCTTTGCCCAGGCCTTCACGAAGTCCTTCACGAACTTCTCCTTGCTGTCGTTCTGGGCGTAGACCTCGGCGATGGCGCGCAGCTGCGAGTTGCTGCCGAAGACCAGGTCCACGCGGGTACCGGTCCACTTCAGCTCGCCGCTCTTGCGGTCGCGACCCTCGTAGGTGCCGGTGTGGCCGTTGCTGAGGGCGGTCCATGCGGTGCCCATGTCGAGCAGGTTGGTGAAGAAGTCGTTGGTGAGCTGGCCGGGCTTGCTGGTGAACACGCCGTGCTTGCTGCCGCCCGTGTTGGCGCCGAGCACGCGTAGGCCGCCCACGAGCACCGTCATCTCCGGCGCACTCAAGGTGAGCAGCTGCGCGCGGTCCACGAGCATCTCTTCGGCGGGGATGCTGTAGAGCTTCTTCTGGTAGTTGCGGAAGCCATCGGCCTGGGGCTCCATCACGGCGAAGCTCTCCACATCGGTCTGCTCTTGGCTGGCATCGCCACGGCCGCTGGTGAAGGGCACGGCCACGTTGAAGCCCGCATCCTTGGCAGCCTTCTCGACGGCGGCGCTACCGCCCAGCACGATCAGATCGGCGATGGACGCCTGCTTGCCGCTAGCCTTGAACTCGGCCTGGATCTTCTCCAGCGTGCCGAGCACCTTACCCAGCTGCGCAGGGTCGTTCACCTCCCAGAACTTCTGCGGAGCGAGGCGCACGCGCGCACCATTGGCACCGCCGCGCTTGTCGCTGCCGCGGAAGGTGCTGGCGCTGGCCCAGGCGGTGGCGACGAGCTCGCTCACGCTGAGGCCGCTCGCGAGGATCTTGCTCTTCAATGCGGTCACGTCGGCATCCGCGAGCTTGGTGCCGGCGGGAACAGGGTCTTGCCAGATCAGGTCCTCCTTCGGCACTTCCGATCCGAGATAGAGGCTCTTGGGGCCCATGTCACGGTGCGTGAGCTTGAACCAGGCGCGGGCGAAGGCATCGGCGAAGGCCTGCGGGTCCTTGTGGAAACGGCGGCTGATCGGCTCGTAGATGGAATCGAAGCGCAGTGAGAGGTCCGCAGTGGTCATCGCGGGGCGGTGCTTCACGTTGGGGTCGTGCGCATCGGGGATCATGTGCTCGGGCTTCACATCCTTGGCCAGCCATTGCCAGCCGCCGGCGGGGCTCTTCACCAATTCCCACTCGTAGCCGAAGAGCATGTCGAAGTAGCCGTTGTCCCACTTCGTCGGGTTCGGCTTCCACGCACCTTCCAAGCCGCTTGTGATGGTGTCCTTGCCCTTGCCGCTGCCGAATCTGTTCGCCCAGCCGAAGCCTTGTGCCTCGATCGGCGCGCCTTCGGGTGCAGGGCCCACGTTCGAATCGGGCGCGGCGCCGTGCATCTTGCCGAAGGTGTGGCCACCGGCAGTGAGGGCCACGGTCTCCTCGTCGTTCATGGCCATGCGCTTGAAGGTCTCGCGCACATCCTTGCCGCTGGCTACCGGATCAGGGTTGCCATCAGGGCCTTGCGGGTTCACATAGATGAGGCCCATCTGCACGGCAGCGAGCGGCGCTTCCAGGTCGCGGTTGCCGCTGTAACGGCTGTTGGGCTTGTCGCTGGTGGCGAGCCACTCGCCCTCGCTACCCCAGTAGATGTCCTCCTCAGGTGCCCAGATGTCCTCGCGGCCACCGCCGAAGCCGAAGGTCTTGAAGCCCATCGATTCGAGGGCCACGTTGCCCGCGAGGATGTACAGATCGGCCCAGCTGAGGCTGTTGCCGTACTTCTGCTTCACGGGCCATAGCAGGCGGCGCGCCTTGTCGAGGTTGCCGTTGTCGGGCCAGCTGTTCAGCGGGGCGAAGCGCTGGTTGCCATTGCCGGCACCGCCGCGGCCATCGGCCGTGCGATAAGTGCCCGCCGCATGCCAGGCCATGCGGATCATAAGGCCTCCGTAATGACCCCAGTCCGCCGGCCACCACTCCTGCGAGTCGGTCATCACCTTGGTGAGGTCGGCTTTCACCGCTTTCAGATCGAGCTTGGAGAAGGCCTCGTGGTAGTTGAAGTCGGGGTCAAGCGGGTTGCTCACCGATTGATGCTGGTGCAGGATGCCCAAGTCGAGCTGCTCGGGCCACCAATCCTTGTTGCGGGTGCCGCGGCCGGCCACCGGCAGGCGTTGAGCGCCGTGCATCACGGGGCATTTGCCTTCGGACTTGGGGGTGACGCCCTCGAGCGGGGCGCTGTGGTGATGTTCGTGTGCCATGGAGCTTGAATGGATTAAGGGAGCGCGAAGTTGCGACATCAGAACGCCGACCCGACTGACATGTGACAGTAGTCACGACCGTGGTTATGACCCGGTCCGGAAAAGCCGCTCGTACGCATGCTTCAAGGCAATCGTGTGCCGATGGCGCCCCACCATGGATGCACCTCGTACTTGAGGCGGCCTGCTTTCACGAAGGGGTCCTTCAGCAACTGCTCCTCCACTTCTTCACGCGTCTCGCAATCGTAGAGCAGCAAACCGCGCCAGCCGGATTCATTCTTCCCGAACGGCCCCGCCATGACGATGAGGCCCCGCTTACCCTGCGCATCCTGATGCGCGAGATGCTCTGCCTGCAAGTTGGCGGCGGTGAGGCTGTCAAGCGCTGGTCCATCGCCTTTCGTGTAAAGCACGAACCAATACTGCTTCATGTGGTAGGTGCTGTCGGCGATCGTGACATCGAAGGTCCGCTGCGCAAGGGAAGGCATGGCCGCAGCGAGCAGCAGGAGAAGGAGGTGGTGGCGCATGCTGATCTACGTTGCAGCGCGCAAGGTCGGCAACGTATCGGATGAACGCGTCATCGTTCGGGCCCTGATGCATCTGGTCAATCCCCGTCATCCGCCTACTTTGGCCGCATGCCAGCTCCTGCCAGTCCAACGCGCAAGGCGCCCGATGCGCTTCTGATCATCGCCGCTGTCCTCGCCTTGGCCGTGGTCTGCACCTGGCTGGTGCCCGCAGGCTCCTTCGAACGGGTAGAAGTGCAGACCGAAGCGGGCACCCGCACGGCCGTAGTGCCCGGCACCTACCACGCTGTGGATGCCACGCCGGTGCCCTGGTACGGCTTCTTCACCGCTCCGGTGAAAGGCTTCACGGACCATCAAGCTGCCATGATCATCGCGTTCGTGCTATTGATCGGCGGCGCCTTCGCCGTGCTGAACGCGACGGGCGCGATCGATGCAGGGCTTTACCGCGTGCTGCGATGGGCGAAGGAGCATCCGGGCCGGAAACGAGTGGTGATCCCCATGCTCATGCTGGCCTTCAGCATTGGGGGGAACACCTTCGGCATGGCCGAGGAAGTGCTGGTCTTCCTGATGATCACCATACCGTTGGCGCGCAGCATGGGCTGGGATGCCGTGGTGGGCGTGGCCATCCCCTTCCTCGGATCGGGCGTGGGCTTCGCGGGCGCGGCTTTCAATCCGTTCACGGTGGGCATCGCGCAAGGGCTGAGCGAATTGCCGCTCTTCAGCGGTTGGGAGTTCCGCATGGTGCAATGGGCCGTGCTCACAATGATCGCGATCGTGTTCGTGATGCGCTATGCAGCCAGGATCGAGAAGGACCCGAAGGCCGGACTGCTGCACGGCCGGGCCAGCGCGGGTGCAGATACCGGCGGCTTGGGCGAGCGGCCCTTGACTGCACGGCGCATCACGGTGCTGGTGCTCTTCGCGCTCACCATTATAGCGCTCATCATCGGGGTGAACAAGTTCGACTGGTACATCGAGGAGATCGCAGGCCTCTTCATCGGCATGGGGGTGCTGGCGGCGATCATCGGAGGTGTGAGCGCCGAGAAGGCGGCCAAGAGCTTCGTGGCGGGCGCGCGCGACATGGTGGGCGCGGCCTTGCTCATCGGCCTGAGCCGCAGCGTGCTGATCGTGATGCAAGAGGGCCAGGTGGTTGATACAGTGCTCCACGGCATGAGCGCCGCCATCAGCGGTCTGCCGGCCGCGGTCTCGGCCCAGCTCATGTTCTTCGTGCAGTTCGCGATCAACTTCTTCGTGCCCAGCGGCAGCGGACAGGCCGCGCTCACCATGCCGGTGATGACCCCTTTGGCCGACCTGCTGCACATACCCCGGCAAAGCGCTGTGATCGCCTTCCAGCTCGGCGATGGCCTGTGCAACTTCATCATCCCAACCAGCGGCGTCACCATGGGCATCCTCGAGATCGCCGGCATCCCTTTCAACCTGTGGCTGAAATGGATCTGGAAGCTCATGCTGTGGCTGGTCGTGGCCGGCATGGTGTTCCTCGGTGCCAGCGTGGCGGTGTTCGCTGGATAGGGGCCTCCAACGCTCCTACCTTCGGCCCCGCAACTACAACCGGCCATGGTCTTCGTTCACAGCCTGCTCCGTTACGCCGTGATCCTGCTGGTGCTGGTCGCCTTCCTGGTGAACCTGCGCGGTTGGCTGATGCAGCGGCCCATCATCATATGGGAGCGCATGGCCACGATCTGGGCCATGGTCATCTGCCACATCCAGCTCGTGTTCGGGATCGTGCTTTACGCCACCAACGCCGCAGCCTTCCACAGCAAGGATGCCGGTGCCTGGCAGAATTACATCATGCACGTCCACATCGGCAGCATGGTGCTCGCCATCGCGCTGGTCACAACAGGCCGTATGCTGAGCAAGCGCGCCCAGGATGAGCGGCGGAAGCAGATGCTCATCGCCATTCCTTACGGCATCGCCCTGGCGCTCATGCTCTACGCCACACCGTGGCCGCTCACGGAGATCGGCCGCACCTTCGGCAAGGGATGGCTATGATCCGCGCAGCATCCGTCATCTCGCCGTTGGTGCTGCTCGCGATTGCCTGCGGCAATGCGATGGCCCCTTCGCCCGCCACTGCCGATGGGGCGCCCAAAGGCGCGCAGGTCTATAAGATGCACTGCGAGCTCTGCCACGGCGCCAATGGGAAATTGGGCTTCAACGAGGCCAAGGACCTGACCGCATCGGTGCTGAGCCGAGCTGAGATGATCGCACAGGTCTCCAACGGCAAAGGGAAGATGATGCCCTACAAGAACGTGCTCACGGCCAAGGAGATCGAAGCGGTGGTGGACTACACGCGCACGCTGGGAAAGGCGAGATGATCGAATCGCTCGAGATCGCTGGCAAGGCCGAGAAGGCGGTGCTCGTGGGGCTGATCACCGACGCGCAATCGCCCGAGCAGGTGAAGGAGTACCTCGACGAGCTCGAGTTCCTGGCCACCACCGCGAGCATCACCACGCTGAAGCGCTTCACCCAGCGCCTGCACACGCCCGATGGCCGCTCGTACATCGGCAGCGGCAAGCTCACGGAGGTGAAGGAATGGATGGAGACCAACGGCGCGGACTGCGTGATCTTCGACGACGAGCTCACGCCCGCGCAGCAGCGCAACCTGGAGAAGGCCATCGCGAGGCCGGTGCTCGACCGGCCGCGCTTGATCCTCGACATCTTCGCCCGTAGGGCCCGCAGCGCGCATGCCAAGAAGCAGGTGGAGCTGGCGCAGTACGAGTACATGCTGCCGCGCCTCACCAAATTATGGACGCACCTCGAGCGCCAGCGCGGCGGCACCGGCACCCGCGGCGGCGCGGGCGAAAAGGAGATCGAGACCGACCGGCGCCTGATCCGCGACCGCATCGCGCTGCTCAAAGGCCAGCTCAAGGACATCGACAAGCAGATGGCCACTCAGCGCGGCAACCGCGGCAAGCTGGTGCGCGTGGCGGTGGTAGGCTACACCAACGTGGGCAAGAGCACCTTGATGACCGTGCTGAGCAAGAGCGAAGTCTTCGCCGAGAACAAGCTCTTCGCCACCCTCGATACCACCGTGCGCAAGGTGGTGCTCGGCAACCTGCCTTTCCTGCTCAGCGATACCGTGGGCTTCATCCGCAAGCTGCCGCACCAACTCATCGAGAGCTTCAAGAGCACGCTGGATGAGACCCGCGAGGCCGACCTGCTGCTGCACGTGGTGGACATCAGCCACCACAACTTCGAGGAACAGTACGAGACCGTGAAGCAGACGCTTAACGAGATCGGCGCTGGAGACAAACCTGTGATCGTGATCTTCAACAAGATCGACGCGTACCGGCCTGCGCCCCACGACCCGGACGACCTCGCCCCGAAACGCGTGGAGCAATTCACGCTGGAAGAGCTCAAAGCCACGTGGATCGCGCGCATGACGCATGAAGAGTGCATCTTCATCAGCGCAGCCGACCGCACCAACATCGATGGTCTGCGCAAGCTCCTGTACGAGCGCGTGAAGGCGCTGCACATCGCGCGCTATCCCTACGAAAGCGACCTGCTCTTCAAGGACGAGTACTTGGAGGGTTGAGGGTTGAAGGTTGATTCGAGGCTGAGGGTTGAGCGATACGCATCACCCCTGAACCTGCCCCTCACTCAACCTGCAGCACCCAACCTCAAGCTGATCCCATCGCGAAGCGCCATGAACCGGCGCTCCCAGAAGCGGTACACGAGCCAGCTCAATGCGATGCAGGCGATCCAGTACAGCAGCAACGGAAGCAAGAGACCTGCTTCGTGCTCCACCGCGAACCAGCGGTTGAAGACATAGCGCATGGGCTGATGCACGAGGTAGAGCGCATAGCTCACGAGGCTGATGAAGACGATGGCACCGCCCCAGCGCGGCGTGCGTGTCCATGTGGAGAGCACGGGCAGCAGCAGCGCCATGGATAGCGCATTCAACGTGAAGTAATGCGTGCTGCTGAAGGGGAGCCGATCCGCGCCATAAGCCACCGCGCACCCGAGCATGCCCGCCATGCCAACGATCCCCAGCGGCCAACGCACATGCTTCCACATGGACGGGAAGCGCTGATGCAGCCACGCGGCGAGGATGCCCCAGCCGATGGCATCGAGCCTCGTGATCGCCAGCTTGCGCAAGCCCTGCTCCATGTGCCAAAGCGTGGGTGCTTCGGGCGCCAATTCGAAGCGCACGAGCATCGGCGCGACGACGAAAAGCAGCGCCAGCAGCAGGTAAGCGCGCCGTGCCGCAATGCCCGTGAGCGCGATCGCGCTGAAGAGCAGGACCGGGAAGAGCAGGTAGAACCACTCCTCCACCACCAGCGACCACGACTCCCAGAAGAAGAGGTCCACCGGCTTATAGAGGTTCTGCAGGAAGACCGCGTAGATCCACGTATTGTGATTGATGATGCCGCCAGAGAAGCCAGCGAGGACCAACGCGATGTTCACCGCCAGGAAGAGGTAGTAGTTGGGCAACGTGCGCAGCCATCGGCGCTGCCAGAAGTCGAGCAGGCGGAGGTGCCACGGCGCCCCATCCATGGCCGCGTTGCGCAGCAGGATGCCGCCGATCAGGTAACCGCTGAGCACGAAGAAAAGGTCCACCCCATCGACGTGAGGCGGCAGCGCAATGCCTGGAACGGCCGCCCGCAGCACATCGGCGCTGTGCCAGAACACCACCAGCAGGATGGCCGCGGCGCGCATGAGATCGAGGCCGAAGACGCGGGATTGCATCGGGGTGAAAGTACCCGTGCGCCCCTCAATCGAACGCCTGCATGTCGCAGAGCCTCCGGTAGTGCCCGCCCTTGGCAAAAAGCTCCGCGTGCGTGCCGCGCTCCACGATGGCGCCTTCCACGATCACGCAGATCTCGTCGCAATGCTGGATGGTGCTGAGGCGGTGCGGGATGACGAGGCTCGTTTGGTGCCATACGAGTTCCCGGAGCCTGTCGGTTGCGATGATTGAGTTCCCCCTGCTCACCGTCTCGTGATGAGCAACGCAATCTGCTGCGGGAGGCCCGTTATGCTCAGGTAGTAGGCGCCGGGCGCTAGGTCCAGACTTAAGGGAACGCTACGTTGGCCCGCTTCCGCTCTGCCCCGATGCACGACGCGACCAGATGCATCCTGAATGACGTAATCCGCTCGTGGCAGGTCATGATCCGGTCGGATCAAAGTCAAATTGCCATTACTCGGGTTCGGCACAGCCACCAAGCCCGATGCGCTATGCGCCAATGCCTCAAGACTGACGTTGAAATCACCTTCATCAGCACCTGGCCTGGTAATCAATGGTCCTCGCTGGTCACCATCGATATCCGCGGGTACGCTTTGAAGTCTCGGGCAGCTGAAGAAGTTGGCTCCTGGCTCCAGGTGCGGGTCGTCTTCAGAAACGAAGATTGGTAGCTGCTGCACGGAACCCTGGTCGAGACCCGTGTTGGTCTGCCACCAGGAAAGTGACCGGTTGTAGCTCTGATGCCTAAAGACAATGGTGTAGTCACCTGCCGGCCCTGAACTGAAGACATTGTTGTCAGAGACCCAACCCGTCAGGGCTCCGGGAACATCTAGTGCATAATGCGAAGCCGCCGTCATGAAGATATTGTTCCGCACCACGATAGAATCGGTGCTGAGCGGTGCTGGTGCCGCCAGAAAAGCGACGCCGCGCACTGTATTGTGCAGGAAGTCCGCATTCTTGCAATCGCAGTAGAGAGTTGGTATGACGCTGGTCGTTGTCTGTAGCGGATTGAAAATCATGTTGTTCCGAACGGAATTCCTGACGCCGGATGTCTCGATGTAGTAGAGAAGGACCAGGTATGGATTTGGGCTAGAACCGCCGTTGATCGGAGCGGCCGTTGTGGCGACCCGGATGAAGTTGCGGTCGAAGGCATTCGGTATACTCCCTTTGGTGTAGGCCCTGATGGCAGAATAGTTATCCGCGTTGTAGACATCATCCGAAATGATCGTGTTGTCCTGGATCACCAAGCCGACGTGCGTGTCCAGGAACATGGACCGTATTCTCTGATTCAGGAGGACATTGCCCCTGACCCAAGTCAACGAATCAATGAGTGTTGGGCTGCTCGGACTGTTCACCCCGAAGAGATGAATCCCGGATGACCCGTACTCGAATGTGCAAGAGTCTATACGGATCCTTCGTGAGCCGCGGTCCCCGAGCAAACAAGTTTGCGATGTGTTCGGGGTGCCCACGAATCTGCAGCGGACTACGTTGAGGTCCGTACACCACCTCCGGTAGGTCATGATCACATTGCCCGATCCCTGTACCGTGTTCTCCAGGGTCATGTCCCTGAAGCTCACCCCTTGAACACTATCGTTCAACACGACCACCGAATTGTACGTCAATTCACTGCCTGGCGCGAACCTCAAGCGTACACTGGCGCTGTCATTCAATGCCGAAGCGAAAACAACCGTATCGGCTTGGGTCACACCGGGAATCGGGCGGACATTGACTTGCTCGTGGTAGCTACCTGGAGCTATCCTGATCAGTGTCGTGGAGCTTATGCCGCAATTCGCAAGGGCTTGAGTCACTTCAGCCAAAGCGAGGAAGTCGGCGCCGGCGCTGCCGCAATTGTAGGTGCCGTGCATCGGCTCGAAGCACATCACATGCGTGAGCCGCAGGGTATCGTTGGCCGCAAGGTCGTCCTGAGCGCCATTCACTTGGTCAATCCAGGCCACTACACGGTTCGAATAGCGGTTAAGGTAAGAAAGCGACGTAATCGGGAAGTCCTGGATTGACTCGGTGTAAGCCAGCGAACCGTTCCATTGGACATACTGTGGCGGCCCTTCGTTCACCCGATAGCCAATCACGATTTGATTCGCGGTCACCTGGCCCATGTTGCGCACTGTCACTCGCACCTGAGGCGTCGGGTCATTGGTGTCGCTCAACGATAATGTAAGCAGCGCGGCATCGCGGAACGAAGGGTCATAAGCCGAGAAGCAGCTCGTCGAGCAACCGCCAACGTCAATCACGAATAGCTTCATGTTGTCGGTGCAACCGTTGCAGCTCACCCAACTATGCTCCGTCCCCCAACCGGCGGCTGGGGTGAGCGCAATCACATGGAGATTGCCGCATTCATCCTGCCTAAAGTTGAATGCGGTTCCGGAACCGAATTCACCCTGATCGGCCGCTACGAATCCGCCCTCTGAATCAAAGTGCAGCACGGCATAGTCCGAATTCACCGTTCCCGAACCCATTCCGATGGCTTGTCCATTCGAGCCCTTGAGGACCCCGGTAGCCGTGAAGCCCGCCAACGCGTAAATCGAGTTATCGGGGGCAATGGCCACATCATAGAGCACGGTGAATCGATTGCCCCCGGTCCAGTGCCATTGGGGTTGCAGATCAGCCCCGGTTCGCAGGAGGTAAGAATGGTTCACCAGCGGGAACGGGCTTGCGGGATCCTGCGGCTCCACGCTTACGCCATCATAAATGAACGGGCTCTTGAAACGTCCGCAAAGCACGACTCCTCCATCGGTCGCGATGGACACACCTTGGATGCTCTGCAGGTCTCCGCCAGCTACGGCGTGCGCGGACAGCACACCCATCCCAGGAACATAGCGCAGCACGAATGCTTGGCGCCGGTTCTGCGGTATGGGCGCAGAAGCGTGGCTCACCAGCGCGGCCTGATCGAACCATGCCGCATAGCCGATTTGGGGCGTCTTCATCAAGCCGGCCACAACCAGGCTTCCATCCGGCGCCTTTCGCAACAGCGGATCACAGCGGTAGCGATCATCACTGTCGAGTGGGTCGGAATTCATGTCAATCGTGTTCATCGCTGAAGGGCTCCCGACCAAATGGGTGTAGCCGAACGGATCAAAGTTCAGCACCTCTCCTTGGGCGTTCAGGGCGAGGAGGAAGGCGTTGCCATGCTGCGGGTCGCTCGGGGTAACGGTGTATTGGTGGAGGTTGCCCGAGGGCTGCAGGAAGGTGGCACCCGACCATGCGTTGTAACCAGCCACATAAATGCTATCGCCGCCAAAGACCTGAACACCCTTCAGCTTCGCGCCAGGACTGGTGAACTGCCATTCGAGCTGGCCGAGCGGATCGAACTTCACAAGGAAGTTGGGATTCACTATCGAGACGCCCTGGATCTGGCGCACCTCATGATCGAATCTGCCGGTGACGTACGCATTGCCTTCCTGGTCCGCGGCGATGCCATAGCCATAACTGCCGCCGCTGCCGGATTGCGAGGCGCCGGAATGCGGTCCCATATACCGCCAGATCTCGTTTCCAGCACTGTCCAGCTTCATTGCAAAGAAGCTCTGCTCCATGGGGTTGCCCACTTGCCAATAGCCGGTCAGGTACCGATTGTTGTAGGGGTCCAGGCACATGTCCGCGATGTAAGCCCCAAGGCCAGCGACAGTCTCGCTACAACGCGGCAATTCCGACAGTTCGGCGCTGTCGACCACCATGATGGTCTGCTGTACCGACGCCGTGCAGATTCCCAGCGGCGAACTGGCTAGGAGCGATACGGCCTTGAGGCCCGGTGCGCCGAAGGAAAAGGGCGGCGGGGGCGCGCCGATGTATGCGGGTGGCGTTGCATCCGCACCGAAGTCCCAGGCGTGAATCACCGAAGCAACCGGACTGATGGTGATGGTCCGCTGCTGTCCGACTAGCGCATGCTGGTTATCATTTCCGGGGTCCTGACTGATGTAGAACCCCGAGGTGACCTGATACACCTGAATGCTCTGGGCGCTCTGCACGATCACCCCCGGGCAGGGCGAGCCCGCGAGGGACACACGGACCGTCGCCGTCACAGTGGCATTGCCGATCACTTCGCTCATCGGGATATCGAGCACGCCACCATTGCCCAGGTAACTGGGTCCGCTATTCACATAGTACCGGAACCCGATCTGAGAGTTCTGTACGCGCACGATCGGCGTGTAAGGCGAACAACCTTCAGCCTCGGAGAAGGACCATGCCGTGCCTGGTGGCACGTAGGGGACCGCGATGGGCACGGACACCTCAAAGGTGTCAGAGCCGCAGGAGGTGATACGATAGCCGATCACAGAGAACGTCGTGGGCGTATTGATTGACCCGGTGGGGAAGCTCAACGGCCCGCCACCGCTCAGGGTACCACCCATTGGGACACCATCGCGCAGAAGCCGGTAGATGACGCCGGACTGTGATACAGGAACCGATATCGTGGTGGAGCTGGATAGGCACAGCGTGTCCTCGACGGCAAAAGCAGCGAAGGGTGCAACATCGGGAGCGGCGCCCACGGTCATCTGCACGGTAGCGCTGCCGCTCCCGCTCGCATTAGTGGCCAACAACGCCACCGTGTAGGTGCCGGGAGCGGCGAATACCGTGGTGAAATGGTAGTCGGTTGATTGGGTCACGCCGTTGACGGACCACGCATATGAATAGGACGGGTCGCCCCCATTCGAGAATGTGAGCGTATCGCCCGCGCAGAAGACGCCGATGGGCGAAGCGACGCTTGCCAGCGGAATGCTCTGCCCCCCTGCGTTTGATGTCCGAATCGCATAACCGTTTTCCCCCACCGCGATGCCATTCTGTGCATCATGAAAGTCAATCCGGTTCACGCGTTGATAGCCGGGCAGTAAGAATTGATCCCAGTACTGCCCTCCAGTGGTTGAACGGTAAAGACCATTGTCGCCTGCGACGATGATCGTACTCGTATCCAGGACTTCTAGTACATCGCCCGGAGCCGGTCCAACCAGCACCCAGCTCGCACCACCGTCGCTTGTTCTCCAGAGCTGCGCGCCATTCGTCGCATAGCAGGTGCCCCCAACACAGACGAGGTCCTCGGCTCCGGTCGGTCCGCTCACGGCTGACCAGTTCAGTCCTCCATTTGTGCTGCGCAAGAATGCCGAAGTCCCGGCAGCCAGGTAATTGCTCCCTCCTGCCCATACGACACGCTTCAAGCCCCAGGTCGTTCCAGACGGTATCGGTGTCCAATTCAGACCCATATCCGCGCTACGCAGAATGCGGCCATTGGTGCCTACTGCGTACCCGATTGGAGATTGTGAGAAATCGAAGTCCCAGAGAATATCGATAAGGTCAACGTCCGCCGTGTGAACCATGTTCCATGAAAGACCCGCATCGGTTGTGCGGTAAATCGCCTCCACGGTTCCCGTGAACATGGTTCCCGTTATTACCGCCGTGTCGTTGTCGAAGGCATGCACGGCCAGATAGAGGCCGAAAAGGGGCGAGGGGCCAACCATGGTCGGTCGTTCGATGAAGGTGTTCCCGTTGTTACTGGACCACTGAAGCGTATCGAATGCGCCAAGCCAGACGTTCCCATTTGCGCGATAGTGGACTGACCGTAGGTCCTCAGTGCTGGGGACGGTCAACTGGGACCATTGCGGAAGCGCGGTGCCCGGCACCAGCAGGATGAGCAAGCCAAACAGTAGCGCGTTCCTCATGCTTGTGAGTATCGCGCGAAAATAGCGAGGGCCCTGACACGCCTCGCGGCTGGTCAGCCCTATGCGAACGCCTGCATGTCGCAGAGCCTGCGGTAGTGCCCGCCCTTCGCGTGGAGCTCCGCATGGGTGCCGCGCTCCACGATGGCGCCTTCCATGATCACGCAGATCTCGTCGCAATGCTGGATGGTGCTGAGGCGGTGCGCGATCACCAGGCTCGTGCGGCCCTCCATCATCTTGAAGAGCGCATCCTGAACCAACCGCTCGCTCTCGGTATCCAAGGCACTGGTCGCCTCGTCGAGGATGAGGATGGGCGGATTCTTCAGCACCGCGCGCGCGATGGCGAGGCGCTGCTTCTGACCGCCGCTGAGCCGGTTGCCCATGTCGCCGATCATGGTCTGGTAGCCGTTCTCGAGCTTCACGATGAACTCATGCGCATTGGCCACCCGAGCCGCGCGCTCGATGTCGGCCATGCTCATGCCCGGCTGTCCGAAGGCGATGTTCGCCGCAACGGTGTCGTTGAAGAGGATGCTGTCCTGCGTGACGATTCCCATGAGCGCGCGCAGGTCCTGGATCCTGAGGTCCCGCACATCGACGCCATCGATGAGCACCTGCCCTCCGGTGGCATCATAGAAGCGCGGCAGCAATCCGGCCAAGGTGCTCTTGCCGCCGCCACTGGTGCCCACGAGCGCCACGCTGCGGCCCTTCGGTATCGATAAGTCGATCGTTCGCAGCACGGCTTTCTCGTCGTACGCGAACTGCACGGCGTGGAACTCCACGCGCTCATTGAACGCGGTGATGGCCCTCGCATCGGGCTTCTCCTTCACGCTGTTCTCGATCGCGAGCAGCTCGAAGATCCGCTCCGCGCTGGCGCCGCCCTTCTTGATCCAATAGTAGCCCGTGGTGAACCCCTTCGCTGGCGCGAGCAGCTGGCTGAAGAGGATGATGTAGCCGATGAACTCGCCGCCGGAGAGCGTGGCGTTCTCACCGATCACGAGCTGTCCGCCGAAGTACACGAGCACAACCATCACCAGCGCGCCCAGGAACTCACTGAGCGGTGAGGCCATGTCGCGCCGGCGCAGCGTGAACACGTTAAGCTTGTTCAGCATCTCGTTCTCGCGGCGGAAGCGGCGGCGCATCTGCTCCTCGCCATTGAAGGCCTTCACCACCCGCATGCCCGTCAGCGTCTCCTCCACGGTGCTCAGCAGATCGGCGGCCTTCTGCTGCGCGCGTAGGCCCTCCTTGCGCAGGCTCTTGCCCACCCGGCCGATCAGCAGCCCGCTCACCGGGAGCAGCAGCAGCGCGATGAGCGTGAGCTGCCACGAGATGCCGATCATCAGCGCCAGCGAGAGCAGGATCGTGATCGGCTCCCGGAACACCATCTCGATGTAGTTCATGATGCTGAACTCCACTTCCTGCACATCGTTGGTGATGCGCGCGATGGTGTTGCCCTTGCGCTCCCCGGTGTGGAAGCGCATGGGCAGGTCGAGGATCTTGTCGTACACCTCGTTGCGCAGGTCGCGCACGGCGCGGTTGCGCAGGATGCCGATGGCCCAGAGCGCGAAGTAGCGCGTGAGGTTCTTCAGCAGGAAGCAGCCCGCCACCACCACGCAGATGAAGACGAGGCCGCCCATCTGCCCATGCTCCTGGATGTAGGCGGCCATGCGCCAGTTGAAGAGCTCCGGCAGGCGCTTGATGCCCTCAAGGCTCAACTCGAACGCTGGGCGGGCGCTGGGCGGCGGCGTTTGCCCGAAGAGCAGGTTGAGGAATGGGATGAAGACGAGCAGCGAGCCCAGATGGAACACCGTGCTCACCAGGTTGAAGACCACGTTGAGCACCGCATAGCGCCGATAGGGCCTGGCATAACGGAGGATCCGGAAGAAGTTGCGCATGCTGCGCGGCGAATGTAGGGGCGTGCAAGGGCGCGAAATTTCGCGCCCCCGCAAGCCCCGCCTACCTTCGCTGCCGATGGATAGCCTGAGACAGAACAAGGTGAACAGCCTGCTCCTAAAGGAGATGGCTGCGGTATTCCAGCAGGAAGGGAGGGCGCTGCTGCCCGGCGGCCTCATCACCGTGACCGGCGTGCGCTGCAGCCCGGACCTGGGTGTGGCCAAGGTGTACCTCAGCCTCTTCCCGGTGAAGGACAAGTCCGAAGTGATGTCGCGCATCAAGGAGCAGAGCCACCGGTTGCGCGGAGCGCTCGGCGGCCGCATCGGCAAGCAGATGCGCGTGGTGCCGGAGCTGCTCTTCTACCTGGATGACTCACTGGACCGGGCAGAGGCCATTGACAAACTGCTGAAGGGATAGCGATGCAGTACGATCCGGTCAAGCGCCGCTTGGGGGTGGTGTTCAATCGCACCCCGGTGCTGCGCAAAATCTTCTATCAACTCCTCGACCTGCTGCTGCTGCGCTGCTGGCACATCCAGCGCGAGCTGCGCACCTGGATCGCGAAGCGAGAAGCGGATGGCAAGCCGATCACTGCCATCTACGATGCCGGCGCTGGCTTCGGGCAATACAGCTATTGGCTCAGCGGAAGGCTTCCGAAAGCAAGAATCACGGCCATCGATGTGAAGGACGAGCAGGTGGCGGATTGCAACGCCTTCTTCCAGCGCATCGGCAGGCCACAGGTGAAGTTCGAAGTGGGCGATGTGACCAAGTTCCAGCAACCGGACACCTTCGACCTGGTGGTGTGCGTGGATGTGATGGAGCACATCCTAGAGGACGAAGCAGCGCTGCGCTGCTACAGCACCTCCTTGAAGGAGGGCGGCATGCTCATCATCAGCACCCCCAGCGACCAAGGCGGCAGTGATGTGCATGAGGAGGGCGAAGGCTCCTTCATCGAAGAGCATGTGCGCGACGGCTACAACATCGACGACATCAGAGCCAAGTGCCTGCGCAACGGCTTCAGCAAGGTGGAAGCACGATACAGCTACGGCGCCCCGGGCAAGATCAGCTGGAAGCTGAGCATGAAGTGGCCACTGCTGATGCTCGGCGTGAGCAAGGTCTTCTTCATCGTGCTGCCGTTCTACTACCTGCTGGCCTATCCCATCGCCTTCGTGCTGAACATGGCGGATGTGCGCATGAAGCACAGTACGGGGACAGGACTGGTGGTGAAGGCGTGGAAGTGATCGGACAATTGGTCAATCAGATACTCAGAGAGTGCCACTTTGAATGTCCACCGTGCTGTGATCATCCGATCAACTCATGCGCCGGTCGCCTGATCAATGAACCTCCCCCTCCTCTTCGCCCGACGCTACCTGCTGGCCAGGCGCAGCACCAACGCGATCAACGTGATCACGTGGATCAGCATCGTGGTGATCGCGGTGGTCACCGGCGCCATGGTGGTGGTGATGAGCGCCATGAACGGCATCGCCGAGCTGGTGGACCGCATCTACTCGCCCTTCGACCTCGACATCACCATCACGCCCGCCGAGGGGAAGACATTGGCGCGCGACTCCATCGACCTGGGCGCCCTGCTCGCGCGCGCCGATGTGGAGCAGGCCAGCTTCACCATCGAAGAGAACGTGCTGCTGCGCTGCGGCGACCAGCAGGCCGTGGCCACCCTCAAAGGCGTGGAGCCGCAATACCTCGCGATGTCCGACATGCAGCGGTATCTCTTCACCGGCAAAGCCGCGCTGGAGGGCGCGACCGGCCCAACGGCCATCCTCGGCCTCGCGCTGAAGGCTGACCTCGGCGTTCCAGAGGACGATGGCGTGTTCCAGCCGCTGGAGATCAGCGCTCCCATCCGAGGACGCAAGCTCAGCAAGTACAAGCAGGCAGCCTTCGAGCAGGCGGCCGTTGCGCTCAGCGGCGCCTTCAGCATGAACATGGAGTACGACAGCAAGTACGCCGTGGTGCCCCTCGAACTCGCCGCTGAACTGCTCCACTACGACAGCGCCGCCAGCGCCCTTGAGCTGAAGCTGTTGCCAAAGGCCGACATGGACCGCGCGGCGAGTGAAATCGCCGCTGTGCTGGGCCCGCGCTACACCGTGAAGACCCGCTACCAGAAGAATGCGCTCATGTACCAGACCAACGCCACTGAGAAGCTCGTGGCCTTCGTTGTGCTCACCTTCATCGGATTGATCGGCGCGTTCAACGTGATCGCCTCGCTCACCATGATGATGATCGAGAAGAAGGAGGACATGCGCACCCTGATGAGCATGGGTGCCGAAGCGAGCACGGTGCGCCGCATCTTCCTTCACGAAGGACTATTGATCGTCTTCGCGGGCGCCGCGATCGGCCTCGCGCTGGGCGTGGGCATCGTGCTGGCGCAGCAGCGCTTCGCCTTCGTGGAAATGGCTGAGGCGATGACCGATTCGTTCCCGGTGAAGCTCGTGGGCGGCGACCTGCTGCTGATCACGGCTACGGTGCTCGCCATCGGCTTGCTGGCCACATGGGTGCCTCTGCGCGCACTGAGCCGCAGGTTCCTTTACGCCACGGCGGCAAGGGTGTAGCTCGAGATCACCTCATCAAGGATCTCCTCGATCACCACCGGGTCCTTCTCCGTGCACAAGCGCAATCGCACTTCCTTCACATTCGGAAGCCCCTTCAGGTAGTTGCCGTAGTGGCGCCGCATCTCCACCACGCCTTCCCACGCGCCTTTCCAGGCCAAGGAACTCCGCAGGTGCTGGCGCGCGGCTTCCACGCGATCGGCAACGCTGGGTTGCGGCAGGTGCGCGCCAGTGGCGAGGTAGTGCTTGATCTCGTTGAATATGAACGGGTGGCCGATGCTCGCGCGGCCGATCATCACGCCATCCACACCGTAGCGGTTGCGCTGCTCAAAAGCTCTCTCCGGGCTGTCGATGTCGCCGTTGCCGAAGATCGGGATGCGCATGCGCGGGTTGTTCTTCACGGCGCCGATGAGCGTCCAATCCGCAGGGCCCTTGTACAGTTGAGCACGCGTGCGGCCGTGGATGCTCAGGGCCTGGATGCCCACATCCTGCAGGCGCTCGGCCACCTCCACGATGTTCTTGCTCTTATCGTCCCAGCCCAGGCGCGTCTTCACGGTCACAGGCAGCTTCACGGCCTTCACCACCTTCTCGGTGAGTCGCACCATCTTGTCCACATCGAGCAGCAGGCAGGCGCCTGCGCCCTTGCTCACCACCTTGTGCACAGGGCAGCCATAGTTGATGTCGATGAGGTCGGGCTTGGCCGCCTCGGCGATGCGCGCGGCTTCTTCCATCGCGTCCTCGCTGCCGCCAAAGAGCTGGATGCCGATGGGCCGCTCGGCCTCGAAGATGTCGAGCTTCTTGAGGCCTTTGGCGGCCTGGCGGATGAGGCCCTCGCTGCTGATGAACTCGGTGAACATCAGGTCGGCCCCGTGCTGCTTGCACAGCGCGCGGAAGGGCGGGTCGCTCACGTCCTCCATGGGCGCGAGCAGCAGCGGGAATTCCGGTAGTTGGATCGGGCCGATGCGGGGCATGGATGAAGATCCGCGAAGGTAGGGGCGTCGAATTCGACGCCCCTACCTTCGCGGCCCTCATCACTCACCATGAAATTCGGCACCAAAGCCATCCACGCCGGCGTGGAGCCCGACCCCACCACGGGCGCCATCATGACGCCCATCTACCAGACCAGCACCTACGTGCAGGCCGCTCCGGGCGATCATAAGGGCTACGAGTACAGCCGCACGCACAACCCCACGCGCACCGCGCTGCAGAACGCGCTGGCCGCGCTCGAGAACGGCACGCACGGCCTCTGCTTCAGCAGCGGCATGGCCAGCATCGACGCCATCATTAAATTACTCAAGCCCGGTGATGAGGTGGTGAGCACCAACGACCTCTACGGCGGCACCTACCGGCTCTTCACGAAGATCTTCGAGGGCTTCGGCGTGAAGTTCAGGTTCGTGGACATGGGCGTCCTGAAGAACGTGGAAGACGCGATGTCCTCGAACACGAAGCTCATCTGGGCCGAAACGCCGACCAACCCGCTGCTTCGCATCATCGACATCGCCGGCCTGAGCGCCATCGCGAAGAAGCACGGCTGCCTGCTGGGCATGGACAACACCTTCGCAAGCCCCTACCTGCAAACGCCGATCGATCTCGGCGCCGACATCGTGATGCACAGCGTGACGAAGTACCTCGGCGGCCACAGCGACGTGGTGATGGGCGCGCTGGTAGTGAAGGATGCGCAGCTCGCCGAGAGACTGGCATTCATCCAGAACAGCAGCGGCGCCACGCCCGGCCCGCAGGATTGCTTCCTCGTGCTGCGCGGATTGAAGACCCTGCACCTGCGCATGCAGCGTCATTGTGAGAACGGCAAGGCCGTGGCGGAATGGCTAGCGAAGCATCCGAAGGTGGACAAGGTGTACTGGCCCGGTTTCCCGACGCATGCGAACCATGCGGTCGCTGCGAAGCAGATGCGCGGCTTCGGCGGCATGATCAGCTTCACGCTCAAGGGCGACAACATGGCTGACGCCACACGCGTGCTCAGCAGCACCAGGCTCTTCTCACTGGCCGAGAGCCTCGGCGGCGTGGAATCGCTCAGCGGTCACCCCGCGAGCATGACGCACGCGAGCATCCCGCGTGAGGAGCGCCTGAAGAATGGGCTGGCCGACACGTTGATCCGGTTAAGCGTTGGCCTTGAGGACGCAGAGGACCTGATCGCCGACCTCGAGCAGGCGCTTCACTGATCAGCGCGCGCATCCCGCTGCTCCCGCTCCTTCCGGGCGAGGGAGAGGTAGATGGCCTTGACGCGCTCAAGGTCCTCCTCATCGAGTTCCTCCAGGTCGAGCAGGGCGTTGTTCGCCTCATGCTGTACCCGGATGAGCTCGTCGAGCTTGATCTGCAGCGCTTCCGTATCGCGGTTCTGGGTGTTCTGGATCAGGAACACCATGAGGAAGGTGAGTATGGTGGTGCCGGTGTTTATCACCAATTGCCAGGTGTCGCTGTAACCGAACAGCGGCCCGGTTACCGCCCATGAGATGATGAGCACGAGGGCGAGTATGAAGGTGAAGGGCCGGCCTGTGATGAGCGACACCCGCTTCGCGAAGCGCGAGAATGGGGAATGGACGATGGGGGGCATAGTGCTTTTATGAGCGGTGAAGATCGCGAAACGCCACCATGCTGCGGCCTAGATTCGGGCGCCATGAAAGACCTCCTGCACGATCCCCGCTTCGCCGTGAACGAACCCGGCTCCTTCAGCTTGAAGAGCCACTTGTGCGATCTCCCGAAGGAAGCCGACAAGAAGGAGCTGAAAGAACGGCTGGAGAAGGACCGCGCGCGCATCGCCGAGCAGCAGGACGTGCTCTACGCAGTTGGCAAGCACGCCGTCCTGCTCATCTTCCAAGCCATGGATGCGGCCGGCAAGGACAGCTGCATCCGCCACGTGATGAGCGGCGTGAACCCGCAGGGCGTGCGCGTCTGGAGCTTCAAAGCGCCGAGCTCGTTAGAGCGAAGCCACGATTTCCTCTGGCGCCATTCCCAGGCAGTGCCCGAGCGTGGCCACATCGGCATCCACAACCGCAGCCACTACGAAGAGGTGCTCGTAACGCGCGTGCATCCGGAGTTCATCCTGGCGCAGAACATCCCGGGCATCGCATCCGTGAAGGACATCGACATCGCCTTCTGGGAATCGCGCTACGCGGCCATCCGAGCCTGGGAGAAGCAGTTGGCCGAGAGCGGAACGGTGATCATGAAGTTCTACCTGCACATGAGCCGCGCAGCGCAGAAGGAGCGCTTCCTCGAGCGCATCGACGACCCGGCTAAGAACTGGAAGTTCAATGCAGGTGATGTGAAGGAGCGCGGGCACTGGAACGCTTACATGCACGCTTACGAGCAGGCCATCCGCGCCACTGCGGCATCGCACGCGCCCTGGTACATCGTGCCCGCTGATGACCAGTGGGAGACGCGCGCCATCGTGGGCCGGCTGGTGCGTGAGCGCATGGAAGCCCTTGACCTGAAGCATCCTGCACTCGATGAAGCGGCGCAGGCAGAATTGGAAGCCATGCGCAACACGCTCGCCGCTGAGAAGGGCTGACCTTAGTGCGCCAGCACCCGAGCGGTGAATGAGCGCTGCTCGTCGAGCACGGTCACCATCAGGATCCCGGCAGCATGCACCGGTAGCGGGATCGACCCAAGCTCACCGAGAAATCCTGTGTTGAGGAGCAGCCGGCCGGTCGCATCGGTGATGCAGACCTGTTTGTTTTCCGACCACTCATGCGTCGTTCGGATCAAGATGCCATCGCTCGTGCAACTGACCGAGGCTTCCGTGGGTGATCGAGCTTCAATCGAGGTGGCAAGGCATCCATTCACCAGCGCTTCGAAATCCTCCAGCGCGATGGTCTCGGTTGCGCCCTCGGTGAAGAGCGGACCGCTCACCACGCCATTGCTGTAGCCGAGCCAGTAGATGCCGCACACGGGCAGCTGGTAATGTTCCGGGGCCTCGAACTGGCTGGCGCCGCAGAACATGTTGCCCGCCAGATCGCATGGCTTGATCCCCCAAAGCACCGTATCGCCGTATTCCACCCAGCCGTTGTACGTGCGGCACAGGAAGCCGCAATCGCCCCAGACCCGGATGATCTCGTCGGCCGCCAGGCCGCCTCGGAAATCCTGGATCACCTGCAGGTCCACGCCATACTCCACGGTGGCCAGCTTCACGCCCAGCACCACGTGATCTGGAATTACCCAATCTGGTGGGAACGTGCCCGGAAACGGTTGCATGGTCTCGCAGAACGTTGATGGACCGAAGCAGGAGCACGCCTCAAGAGGTGACGGCACAAGGAGCAGCGAAAGGCCGAAGAGCAGAGTCCGGTTCCACATGGCGGTATTTTCAACGAAGATGAGACCAGGGCCGGCTCCTTCCGCTCGCGCATGGCGGGGTCGTTCAGGGATCCCCATGACGCACGGACTATTTTCGCGGCCCTTTGCACCTTCCATGTACCGTACGCACACCTGTGGCGAACTCCGCCTCGCCGATTCCGGAAAGACCGTCACCCTCGCCGGATGGGTGCAGCGCGCCCGCGATCTCGGGGGCATGACCTTCGTGGACCTGCGCGACCGCTTCGGCATCACGCAGCTCAGCTTCAATGCGGAGCGCGATATGGGGCTGTGCGAGCAGGCCCGACAATTGGGTCGGGAATTCGTGGTGCAAGCCACCGGCACGGTGCGCGAACGCGAGAGCAAGAACACCAACCTCTCAACCGGCGAGGTCGAGCTGATCGTCACCGGGATGAAGGTGCTCAACAGCGCCAAGACCCCGCCCTTCACCATCGAGGAGGAGACCGACGGCGGCGACGAGCTGCGCATGAAGTACCGCTACCTGGACCTGCGCCGCGCCAACATCCGCCGCAACTTCGAGCTGCGACACCGCATGGCCATCGAGGTGCGCAACTACCTCAGCGCGCAACAATTCCTCGAGGTGGAGACGCCCGTGCTGATCAAGAGCACCCCGGAGGGCGCGCGCGATTTCGTGGTGCCCAGCCGCATGAACCAAGGGGAGTTCTACGCGCTGCCGCAGAGCCCGCAGACCTTCAAGCAATTGCTGATGGTGGCCGGCTTCGACCGCTATTTCCAATTGGTGAAGTGCTTCCGCGACGAGGACCTGCGCCAGGACCGGCAGCCGGAATTCACGCAGATCGACCTGGAGATGGCCTTCGTGGAGCAGGAGAATGTCCTGGGCCTTGTCGAGGGCCTGGCCAAGCATCTCTTCAAGGCCGTGCATGGCCTGGAGTCCAATGAGCCTTTCCCGCGCATGACCTACGCCGAAGCCATGCGCGACTACGGCTGCGACAAGCCCGATCTGCGCTTCGGGATGAAGTTCCACGAACTCGGGGACCTCGGCCAAGGGAAGGGCTTCAAAGTCTTCGACGATGCTGAACTCGTTGTTGGCATCAAGGCCGAAGGCTGCGCTGGCATGGAGCCGCAAGCAGACCGATGCGCTCATCGAATTCGTGAAACGCCCGCAGATCGGCGCCACGGGCATCGTGTTCATGAAGTGGACCGACGAAGGCCTGAAGAGCACCGTGGACAAATTCTTCACGGCCGACCAGCTCGCTGGCTGGGCCGAACGTTCCGCCATGAAGCAGGGCGACCTGCTCTGCATCATGGCGGGCCGCCGGGAGAAGACGCTGAAGCAATTGAACGAACTGCGCCTCCACCTCGGCGATCTGTTGAAGCTCCGGGACCCGAAGGTCTTCAAGCCGCTCTGGGTCGTTGATTTCCCGCTGCTGGAGCATGACGAGGAGAGCGGCCGCTGGCACGCGAAGCATCATCCCTTCACAGCGCCCAAGCCGGAGGACGCGCACAAGCTGGAGAGCGACCCCGGAAGCGTGAACGCGAACGCCTACGACCTGGTGATCAACGGCACCGAGATCGGCGGCGGCAGCATCCGCATCCACGAGCGTGAATTGCAGGAGCGCATGTTCCGGGTGCTGGGGTTCACGGATGAGGACGCCCGCTACAAGTTCGGCTTCCTCATGGATGCCTTCGAGTACGGCGCGCCACCGCATGGCGGCTGCGCCTTCGGCTTCGACCGCTGGGTGGCGCTCTTCGGCCACCGCACCGACATCCGCGAGTTCATCGCCTTCCCCAAGAACAACGCTGGCCGCGATGTGATGATCGATGCGCCGAGCCGGATCGATGACATCCAATTGAAGGAGCTGGGGATTGAGGTGAAGTCCTGACATTCGCTGTCATGGACCCCAACGACGAGCGCTTCCTCCGCGAAGCCATCGCCCTTGCACGTGCCGGCATGGACCGCAACGAGGGCGGCCCCTTCGGATGCGTGGTCGTGAAGGACGGTGAGATCATCGGCAGGGGCAATAACAAGGTCACCAGCAGCAATGACCCCACGGCGCATGCCGAGGTGGTGGCGATCCGCGAAGCGTGTCAAGCGATCGGCTCCTTCCAGCTCGAAGGCTGCACGCTCTACACCAGCTGCGAGCCCTGCCCCATGTGCCTAGGCGCCATCTACTGGGCGCGTCCCTACCGCATCGTGTTCGCCGCCACGCGCGCCGATGCCGCCCAGGCCGGCTTCGATGACCAATTGATCTACGACGAGCTGCCGCTTCCTGCTGAACAACGCCGAATCGCCACTGAGGCGAACGTGCTCCGCCACGAGGCTCTGGCGGTGTTCAAGGAGTGGATGTCGAAGCCGGACAGGACCGTGTACTGACCCGCATGCACGCTCTCATCATCCTGAAATCCGTTCTACTCCCGCATGGCCTTGCCCTTCTCGCGTGGCTGGTGGTCGCCATTGTATCCCGTTGGACGCAGTACAAGAAAGATCAGCAACTGCATGCGCAACTGATGCAGGAACTGTTGTTCTACAGACGATTGGACCATCGCCACCAAAGGCGATTCCGCGATCGCGTGCGCGCTGTGGTTGAGGACAAGGAGTTCATCGGGCGCAGCATCGAGGTAACGCCTGCCGTGCAGAACAGCCTCGCCGCCTCACTCGTGCAGCTCACCTTCGGCCTGCATCTCACCACGCTCGCGCATTTCACGCGCATCATCGTTTATCCCGACCGATACCGGTCGCGCATCGGGCAAACGGACCATGTCGGCGAAGTGAATCCCGGCCTTCGCGCCATCGTGATATCGTGGAAGCGCTTCTGCGAGGACAACCATATCACCGATGACGGACGGAACCTCGGCCTGCATGAAATGGCGCACGCGCTCTGGTTCGAGGACCGAACGGGCAACCAGGACCTGATCAGGCTGGACAAAAGGCTGATGGCCCGCTGGCGGGAGTTGGCGAAGGCCGAGGCTGCCCGCATCCATGCCGGCAACAGCAGCCTCTTCAGGGACTACGCAGGCACCAATCAGGAGGAGTTCTTCGCGGTGGCCGTGGAGTACTTCTTCGAGCAGCCGGCCGAATTCAGGCAGGCGCTGCCGGAGCTCTACGCGACCATGGCCGGGCTGCTGAAGCAGGATCCGGCGAAAGGCGTTTCGCCTAACGGGACCTCCACGGCCCGTTGATGCCCATCAGCGAGACCGCCAACGGAAAGCCCCGCTGCTCGCGGGGCTTTCCTGTTGGCCGACCAGGGCTCGAACCTGGACTCTTCTGAACCAAAATCAGACGTGTTGCCAGTTACACCATCGGCCAATACAGCCCTTTTTCCAAGGGCGGCGCGAAAGTAGGGTGATGCGGGAACTCCACCAAACCAGACATCCTGCAACGCGGATGCGGAATGGTACTTTCGCCGCTTCGCGAACGAACCGCTGCTCATGGACTATAAGAAGCTCAATATCATCACCGGCTGGGTGGTGTTCCTGATCGCCGCGTGGACCTACATCACCACCATCGAGCCCACAGCGAGCTTTTGGGACTGCGGCGAGTTCATCGCCACGGCCTATAAGCTGGAAGTGGGCCACCCGCCCGGGGCGCCGTTGTTCATGATCCTGGGCCGTGTGGCCAGCTCGTTCGTGGGCCCGGAGAACGTCCCGATGGCCATGAACATCATGAGCGCCTTGGCCAGCGCCTTCACCATCCTGTTCCTGTTCTGGAGCATCACGCACATGGCGCACAAGCTGGCTTTGCGCGATGGCCGGGAGCTCACCATGGGCGCCGTCTACGCCATACTCGGCAGCGGGGCAGTGGGCGCACTGGCCTACACCTGGAGCGACAGCTTCTGGTTCAGCGCGGTCGAGGGCGAGGTATATGCGCTCTCGAGCTTCTTCACCGCCATCGTGTTCTGGGCCATCCTCAAATGGGAGAGCGTGGCCGACGAGGCGCACAACATCCGTTGGCTCATCCTCATCGCCTATCTCATGGGCTTGAGCATCGGCGTTCACCTGCTCAACTTGCTCTGCATCCCGGCCATCGCCTTCGTGTACTACTTCAAGCGCTACCCGGTGACCCCCTGGGGCGTGGTGCTCACGTTCGTGGTATCGGCGGTGATCCTGGGCACCATCCAGGCCGTGATCATCCCGGGCCTGGTGAAGATGGCGGGCTGGTTCGAACTGCGGTTCGTGAACGGAATGGGCCTGTCGTTCAATTCCGGCGTGCTGGTGTATGCCCTGCTCTTGATCGGTCTTGTCACCTGGGGCCTGATCTGGACGCAGCGCCGCGGCCAGGTGCTCTGGAACACCGTGATCCTGGGCGTGGCCGTGATCCTGGTGGGCTACAGCAGCTACGCCATGATCGTGATCCGCTCCGTGGCCAACCCGCCCATTGATGAGAACAACCCCGAGAACGTCTTCAACCTGCTCAGTTACCTGAATCGCGAGCAGTACGGCGATCGCCCGCTCTTGATCGGCCAGTTCTGGGACAGCCCCTACAGCAGCGAGCGCAAGGATGGAACGCCCGTGCATACCGCCACCTACGTGGTGGAGAAGAATGGGAAGCCGGTGCAGAAGTTCTACGACCGCTGGAGCGCGAATCATTTCGTGGAGCAGAACCCCGGCCACACGATACGCCACGAGTACATCGTGACCGATCCGCGGAAGGGTTCCGAAGTGGTTTACGAGCCCCAGTTCACCATGATGTTCCCGCGCATGTACAGCAGCAGTCCGAGCCACATCTCGGCCTACAAGAGCTGGAGCGAGTTCAAGGGCGTGCCTATGCGCGGCACCGATCGCCAAGGCCGTCCGACCCGGATCCTCAAGCCCACGCAAGGCGAGAACCTCCGCTACTTCTTCGCCTACCAGCTCGATTGGATGTATTGGCGCTACTTCATGTGGAATTTCGCCGGGCGCCAGAACGATGTGCAGGGCCATGGCAGCATCATGGACGGCAACTGGCTCACGGGCATAAAGACCATTGATGCGCAGCGCTTGGGCAACCAGGATCAGCTCCCATCGAGCCTCACGCTGAACAAGGCCCTTAATCGCTACTACTTGCTCCCGCTGATCCTGGGCCTCATCGGCTTCGTGTACCAATTGCTCCGGCACGGCCGCGATTGGAGCGTGGTGATGCTGCTTTTCTTCTTCACCGGCGCGGCCATCGTCATCTACTTGAACCAGACTCCTTACCAGCCCCGCGAACGGGACTACGCCTATGTCGGCTCCTTCTATGCCTTCGCCATATGGATCGGCTTGGGCGTGTTCGCGCTCTACGATGCCGCTCGCGGCTTCGCCATGCGCGATCTCGGGATCGTAGCAGCCAGTGCGGTCGGCCTTGGCGCACTGAAGTACATCGTGGAGGGCATCGCTGGGGACCATCATGCCGTATCGTACATCCTGTTCTACATGGCGGTGGTGGGCGTAGGCGCGGTGGCGCTCTTCGCTCTGCTCGGCCGCTTCTTGCGGTCCGATGCTGCCCACGGCCTGCTGGCTCCGATCGCGGGCCTTGCCGTTCCAGCGATCATGGTTGCTGACGGGTGGGATGACCACGACCGAGGCAACCGCTATCCTGCCCGCGACCTCGCCAGCAACTACCTCCAGAGCTGCGCGCCGAATGCGATCCTGTTCACTAACGGAGACAACGATACCTTCCCGTTGTGGTACGCCCAAGAGGTGGAGAACATCCGCACCGATGTGCGCGTGGTGAACCTCAGCCTGCTGAACACCGATTGGTACATCGATCAGATGCGGCGAAAAGCCTACGACAGCGACCCCGTGCCCTTCTCCATCCCGCCCGAGAAGTACCGCCAAGGAACGCGCGATGCGGTTTACCTGGTTCCGCGCGAGGAGAAGAACGGACCGGCCATGGACCTGCGGAAAGCCATCGCCTACGCGATCAACGACAAGACCATGCAAAGCGCAGGTGGCGACCGCTACGCGATCCTGCCCGCCGATGCTTTCACGATCCCGGTGGACCGCGAGCAAGTGCTGGCGAACCAAGTGGTGGAGCCCAAGGACACCGCCCGGATCGTGGATGCCATCACCTGGCGCATCAACCGCAGCGCGGTGATGAAGAATCATTTCATGGTGCTGGACCTGCTGGCCAACAACGATTGGACCCGGCCCATCTACTTCGCCGTTACCACCGGCCCCGACAGCTACATCGGCTTGCAGGACCACTTCCAATTAGAGGGCCTCACCTACCGCGTGGTGCCCTTGGTAACGCCCAGCGATCCTCGCACCGGCAGTGCGGGCGTCGTGGCCACCGAGCGCATGTTCAGAACGGTCACCGAGAACTTCCGCTGGGGCAACATGGAGACTGAGGGCGAGATCTACCTCGACGAGAACATCCTGCGGATGACCACCAACCTGCGCTTGCAGCTGAGCGCCTTGGCCGAGGAACTCATCGCCGAAGGACGAACCGAGGACGCCCGCACCATCCTCGACCTGAGCATCAACAAGATGCCCGACCGCAACGTGCCGTTCGACCGCGTGCTGCTGCCCACCGTGGAGGCCTACTACGCCATCGGCGAAACGGCCAAGGGCAATGCAGTCGCCGAGCGCCTCTTCACGATCATGGAAGAGAATCTCACCTGGTTCTCGAGCTTGGAGCCGCGCTTCTACGGACCGCTCTCCAAAGAAGCGGACATCACGCATGCGGTGATGGGCAGGCTGGCCGAGGTGGCCGCGAAGCAGGACAGCGCGTACGGCGGGAAGCTCGAAGCGCGATTCCAAGCCGCCGACGAGCTCTTCCGGATGAGCAAGGCCCAGCAGCAACGGAAGACGTCGCGCATGCGCTTCTGAACGGCCATGGTGCCTGTGAGGCCGCCCGCGCTGCTCCGCCTGTTCTGGCCGAGCCTGCTCTGGCGCATGCCCGCGCACCACCGCACGCTCTACCTCACATTCGACGATGGCCCGACTCCAGGGGTGACGCCATGGGTGCTCGACACGCTTCGCGAGCATGAGGCCCAAGGCACCTTCTTCCTCGTTGGCAGAAATGCCGAGCAGCACCCTGCCCTCGTGCAGCGCATCCGTTCAGAGGGCCACGCCATCGGCAATCACACCTACAGTCACCTGAACGGATGGCGCGCAACAGCGCATGACTACGCCGCCGATACGGACCTGGCGCAAGGCTTCACGGGCACGAGGCTCTTCCGGCCGCCTTACGGCCGAATCACGCGCCGGCAATCCGCCGAGCTCCGCAAGCGCTTCACCGTGGTGATGTGGGATGCGCTGAGCATGGACTTCGATGCGCGCGTGGCCCCTGAGGCATGTCTGCGCAATGTGCTGAAGCAAGCACGCGCAGGCTCCATCATCGTGTTCCACGACAGCCGGAAGGCCGAGATACGGCTGCGACATGCGCTGCCCCTGGCGCTTGAAGCGTGGCGTGAACAAGGCTATCGCTTCGCTGCGCTCCCCGAAATGGGCATCACTGCGCCACAGAGGTGACCACGTACTCGGTCCGGCGGTTCATGGCGTGCTCCTCTTCGGTGCACTGCACGCCAGGAACGCAGTGGTTCAGCAGACGGGAAGCACCGAAGCCGCGCGCTTTCACACGGTCCTTGCCGATTCCCTTCTGCGCGAGGTACGCGGCGATGGCGTCGGCCCGCTTCTGAGAGAGCTCCTGCTCTTCCTTCTGATCGCCCCTTGAATCCGCATGCACACCGACCTCGATGACCACGCCTGGATTGACGCCTAGCCGCTCCGCAAGCAGATCGAGCTCTGCGCGGGCGCGCGGATCGAGTTGCGAGCTCTTCTCGGCCCAACGGACATGCTTGAACGGAATGGGCTGCCCGACCGTGATGGGCTCAAGCACCAGCTCCCGCGCCTGACCAAGGTCAATCACGCCGCTGCGCATGCCGATGGTAGAGATCGGGATGCTCAGGCTGAAGTAGCCCGCCTTCTCCACAACCACCTCGAACTCTTCGTTCGTCTGCAGGCGCATGCTCACATCGCCACCGGCGCCCGTGAGGCGGCAATCAGAACTGAAACTGCTCAGGTTCACCGCGCACACCTTGGCGCCGCTCACGAATCCGGGACCATCCTTCTCGCGCAAGGCGCCTCGCAGCCAAACGCCCGCATCGGCCACGAGGTGGATGTCCCGCGAGGCAATCAGCTCACGCTCGATACCGGCGGTGTTCAAGTGCTGCTCGCCCTCGAAGCGGCCCTTCATCTGCGCCGTGATCCGGTACGTGCGGCCTTTCCGGACACTGAACGTGTACTCGCCCTTGGCATCGGTGGTGGTGGTGGCTGCCAAACCGCCATCGAGGTCGGACAGGCGGACCTCCGTGTCGGCTACGGGGACGTCGTGCTCGTCATCGATCACGCGGCCCGTGACAAGGAACCGCTCTTCCAACGGAGCGAGCATATCGAAGGCGAAGAGGTCATCGTCTCCTGCGCCGCCAGGCCTGTTGCTGGTGAAGAACCCGCGCTTGCCTGCGGCGTCGATGATGAAGGCGAAATCATCACGCGCGCTGTTCACGGGTGCTCCGAGATTCAAGGCACCGGAATAGCGGCCATCATCGCCGCGTGCCGCGCGCAGGACATCGAGCCCGCCGAGGCCCGGATGGCCGTTGCTCGCGAAGAACAGGCTGCCATCGGCCGTCACGAAAGGGAAGCATTCGTTGAAGGGGGTATTGATCGCAGGGCCAAGATTCTTCGGCTCGCTCCACTGCCCTTCGGTGAGCTCGCACAGGTAGAGATCGGTGCCGCCGTAACCGCCCGGCATGTCGCTGGTGAAGAACAAGAGCTTGCCGTCGGCTGAGAGCGCAGGGTGGGCGATGCTGACCTCGGAGTTGTTGTAGAGGAATTGCTCCTCCGAGCCATAGCCTGCTCCTGCACGGCTGGCGCGGAAAATGGCCAGGCGGCTCACGCCGCGCTGGCTGCGGCGCGCGCGGCCCTTATAGAAATTGTTCCGCGTGAACCAAAGCACATCACCCGATGCGCTGGCTGTTGCGGGCCCTTCGTGGTAGCGCGTGTTCACGGTGCCTCCCAGCAGGGCCACGTTCGCAAGGTCCCCGTTCTCGGTGACATCGGCGGTGAAGAGGTCAAGGAAGGGCTGCGCGTTCCAAGCGGCGCGCCGCTCGATCAAGCCTGTTCCCTGGCGCGAGCTGCTGAAGACCACGCGCTGCGGGCCGATCCACGCCGCAGCCAGATCCGCACCGCTGGTGTTGATGCTGACCCGTCGCACATTGAAGCGGTCCTGGTCCATTTGGAGCTTGCGCGCGAAGAGGGCGATGTTGCTGCGGCGCTCAACCCCTTCGGCCTCGATCAAGGCGAGGTAGCGGTCCATCCACAGCTCGGCTTCCTCATAACGCGCGTTCGCCTTGAGCGCTTCAGCATAATGGTAAAGGTCGATCGGTTCCCGGTTCAGGAACTTCACCACGACAGCGTACCAGCGCTCGGCCTCGGCCATGTCGCCGAGCCTTGTGCTGCAGATGGCCAGGCGCTTGGTCACGTGCTCGTTCACGGCGCCGAGCTCAGCGGCCGTGCGATAGAGCTCAGCTGCGCGCGCATAGGCCATCTGCGCGTAGTACCGATCCGCCTCGCGCACGTAGGGGTCCGCATTGCGCTGCGATAGCAATGGGCCGGATAAGCCGATCAGCAGGAGCGTGAGCAGGATCGCGCGCATGGGTTCAGAAGTAGCGCGGCGAGGAGGCCCGTCCGGTGAAGAAGCGCAGGTCGTAATTGAGCATGAGCTCGTGCGTCCCAGCGTTGTATGCGCCGATGCGCGTGGTGGTGAGGTCGAACGCGTAGCCGATGCGCAGCTGGTCGTTCACCTGGTATTGCCCGAGCACGCCGAAGGCATTGCCAAGGCGGTACATGGCGCCCAGCCAGATGCGCTCACGGAAGAGGAAGTTCGCATTCACATCCACCGAGAGCGGCGCTCCTTGCACCATGCGCAGCATCATCGAGGGCTTGAACTTCACGCTGCGGTCGATATCAAGCACATAACCGGCTGCGAGGAACCAATGCCTGCGCTCCACCGCGGTCACGATGCCCGCTGCGGGTATCGCGTCGATCTCGTTCTGCAGCAGCTTCGGTGCACTGATGCCGACATAGTAGGCAGGTGAATGCCAGAAAAGGCCGAAGCCGAAGTTGGGCAGCCACTTCCCTTGCACGCTTGCATTGGCGGCATCGGGATCAACAGTGGCCAACGTGGCCAGATCGGCTTGATAGAGGTTGGCGCCGCCCTTCAGGCCGAAGGCAAGACGAGTGTCCTTGCCGGTGCGGATACGGTAGGCGTAATCGCCATAGAAGCCCGTCTGCCGCGTAGGGCCGATCCGATCATTGAGCACCGAGAGGCCCAGCGCCATGCTCTCCTTCTTCAGCGGCGTGTGAGCTAGCAGGGTCTGCGTGCTGGGCGCGCCCGCGAAGCCCACCCATTGGTGGCGGCTCAGCGCCATCGCCGTGAAGATATCCGCGCTGCCCGCATAGGCCGGGTTCACCGCCAGCATGTTGAACATGTACTGGCTGTACAGCGGGTCCTGCTGCGCATAGGATGCGCGCATGACGATGAGCGCAAGGGCAAGAACGGCTATGCGGATGAGGCTCCTCATCGGTTCAGGTAGATGAAGCCCGTGAGGGCATCCTTGCCGTTGCCCAGATCGAGCACGTAGAAGTAAGTGCCTGCGGGCGCCTCGCCCTGCGCGGTGCTGCCATCCCACACCACTGCTTTGTTGTCGTAGGCCGAAGCCTCGTAAAGCTCAGCGCCCCAGCGGTTGAAGATGATGATGCTGTTGCTCGGGAATCCTTCGATGCCAGGGATCACGAAACGGTCGTTGGTGCCGTCTCCGTTGGGCGAGAAGCTCTCTGGCACGAACACATCGTTGGCGAAGTCGCAAGGGGTGGCTCCAGTGATGCGCACTTCGGAGCAGCCGTACTGATCGCGCACGAAAGCCTCGAAATCCTGACCGGTGAGCAGCGGCTCGCTGGTGAAGGTGAATGGTGCCGATGCGCTGATGCTCCCTGTGAGGCCGATCACTTCATAGGTGGCGGCATCGCCTTCCGTGATGGTGAAGGTGACGACATAGGTCCGGTCACGCGTGATGCACTCGCGCTGCACATCGCCCACCTCAACCCCGCCCACCACGTTCACGCTCACCTGAGCCGCAGCCGGCGCACACCCGGGTACGGTCACGGTGTAGCTATAGGCATAGGTGCCCGGATCGATGCCCGTTGTATTGAGCGTACCGCCCGATAGGCCGCCGGACCCATTTACATCCTGCCAGATTCCACCGGCTTGCGGAGATCCTTGCAGCCCAGCGATGAGGTCGAGCGCCTGCACCGTATCGCACGCGAGCAAAGTGCCATCCGACCCGGCATCAGGCGGTTCATTCACGCTGATGCCCACGACAGCGCTCGCGTCGATGCAAGGTGCGGTGCCAGCAACCGTGTAGGTGTAATTGCCTGGCGCATGCGTGCCGGGGATGAAGAAATCGCCGTGAGCTTGCCCGCTCGGGTTGGTCCAGCTTCCATCAACATCGGGATTGCCGGCGAGTTGACTGAAGAGATCGACGGTGCTCGATGTGCTGCAGAGCGTGAGGTTCGCACCGGTGCCCGCCACGGGATAAGGCGCCGCCGTGACGCGCACAACGGCCGTGACCAAGCCGCAAGCGGGGTCGTTGATAGTGTAGGTGAAGGGGAACTGCCCGCCGGTGGGCAACAAGCTCGGATTCAAGATGCCATCAGGGCCAAGCGCTCCGGTTCCGAATCCATCGGTCCATGAACCGCCCGTCTGCGGGCTACCGCTCAAAGCGGTGAAGAGGTCGAAGGCCGTGAGGTTGCCGCAAACCACAACGATGCTATCGCCGCCAGCTGCGCCGCCAACGCCCACATCGACGGTGATGGTGGCCACGGAAGTCGTGCAAGGCGAGATGCCCGCTACCGCATAGCTGAATGGCCAGCTTCCATTGCCGGCTTGGGAGGGATTGAAGCTGTTGCCATCGAATGCGCCCGAACCGTTCACATCCTCCCAGATGCCGCCAGCCTGTGCCCCCGCCCCAAGCGCAGCGAAGAGCTCGATGTCGGTTTGCGACAGGCAGGCCTGAAGGGTATCACTGGTCCCGGCGTTGGTGGCGGGATTCACCGCGAGCACGAGCGTTGCGCTGGCATTGGGGCAAGGGGCGTCGCCAACAACGGTGTAGAGGTACTCGCCCGGCAGATCAGTCGCCGGATCGAAGTTCTCACCGTGCGGCACGTTCCCTCCAGTCACATAAACCCACGAACCGCTGGCTGCGGGCTGCCCCCCCAATAGGGTCCGCATCAATACGGAAGCTCCGTTGCTGCACAGTGCCACGGCGGCATCGGTTCCTGCATTCGGCGCTTGCGGTTCGGCCACCACAACCGTGGCGGTAGCATTCGGACAGGGGTTGTTGCCGAGCACGGTGTACACATAATTGCCAGGCGAGTCGATCTGAGGGTTGTACACGCCGCTATGGCCTACTGCTGGCACCACGGAGGTGTATTGCCAACTGCCGCCAGCTTGCGCATTCGGCCCAAGCAGACCGAAAAGGTTGACAGGCCCATCGGTGGAGCAGATCGAGAATGGGGTGCTCAGGCCGGCATTCGAGGCCGGCGTGACGGTCAGCTCAACCGTGGCCGTATCAGCAGGGCAGATGCCACCGCCGCCCACTACGTAATGGAACACCCCGGATCCATTGCCTGGGAAATAGGTGGCTGGAATCGCGACCCAGTTCTGGTTGAACCATTGGCCGCCGGCATCCGGCCCGCCCGAAAGGCCATTGCCAAGATTGATCGGAGCGCTGATCGAACAGGATGACAACTGGTTGCCCACGCCTGCCCAAGGCCCGTCGAGCACCTCAATCGTCACACGGGCGGTATCACCCACGCATTGCGGCAGCGATGGGAGCACGTAATCGAATCGCCAAGTGCTACCGCCCGCAACGGCGCTGGTGTTGAAGATGAAGCAGCCATTCACGCCCGAAGCGTTGTCCACATTCACGAAGCAGCCGCCTGCTTGCGGGGATCCGCCCAGCAGTGCGAACAGGTCGAGCACATCGCCGCGGCAGGCTTGCAAGGAACTATCGCCGCCCGCATCAAGCGCTGTGACGATGCCGAGGCTCACGGTTGCGCTCGTGGCCGGGCAAGGCCCATCGGCAGCATGCGCATACGTGAATGCGCAGCCTTGGCCGGCGACCAAGGTGCTCGCATCGAAGATCCCTCCATTGAGCAAGCCGAGGCCGCAGTTGTTGCTCCAGACCCCTCCGGGCGTGTAGCCGCTCAGGCCATCATACAGGTCGATGCTCGTTGATCCTTCGCATGCCGTGATCGAACCACCAACGCCTGCAACTGCCTGATCCGTTATGGTGATCACCACCGTGGCGCTCTGGCTCGTGCAAGGGAAGACACCCGGAACCGTATACGTGTATTGCCCTTGCGCGGCCGTATCCGGATCGATCACTGGGCCGATGGGATCGTTGTTGTACGACCACGTGCCATTGCCATCGGGTGTGCCGCCCAGCAAGGCGATGAGCGCCACCGGACCTTGGCTGCTGCACAAGGGGCCGAGCGTGGAAATACCGGGATCCGGAGCTGCGCTCTCCAGCACATTCACGAATGCACTGTCATTGGAGCAAGGGCTCGTACCGAAAACCTTGTACTTGTACTGGCCGGCTTGCGAAACACCGGGCGTGTAGGTGCCCAAGCCGCTATGCGCAGCACCTGTTGGATCATACCAGGTCCCGCCAGGCTGCGGTGCGCCTTGCAGGAGATCGAAGAGCTCGATGGGCGGGGCGTTGCTGCACACGAGGGCGACACCGTTCCCGCCGGCATCAACGGCAGTGAATTGCTGCACCGTTATATAGGCCGAATCGGCGCCGCAACCGTTATTGCCCGGGACGCGGTACTTGTATGCGCCGCTCACATCGATGCCGGGCGAGAAAATCCCGGTGTGGGTGCCGCCTGATGGGTTGAACCATGCGCCGTTGGCATCCGGGGAGCAGGTCAGAAGATTGAACAGAAGGAAAGGCGGCGCGCTGCTGCAGGTGGTTGTCAGCGAATCGCAGCCCGCAGTCGGCTGGGCATGGATGGTGACTGCGACCACCGCCGAATCTTTCGGGCATCCACCGGCAGCCGCATGGCGGTACACGTAATTGCCCGACTGATCAATGCTCGGCAGCACGGTGCCCGAATGAGGCGTGACGCTATTGAAGAACCACTGACCGCCGGCCATCGCGGTTGGCCCAAGCAGCGGGAAGAGCGGCGTGGCGCCATCCGTCTCGCACAACGATATACTCGTTCCCGCACCGGCCTCCCGGAAAGGCGTGATGGTGACGGTGAGCGTTGCAGTGGCCACCGGGCAGCTGCCCGTGCCCATCACCACGTATTCGTAGGTGCCTGGCAAGCTCGTACCCGGCGAGAAGACCTGGCTCACGCTGGCGGTGCTCGGCAATGGACCGCGCCATGTTCCGCCCAAGGCTGGATTGCATCCGAGGAACAGGCGCATGTCGAACGCACCGTCGTTGGAGCATTTCGTGACTGCGCCATTGCAGCCTGCATTGCCGGGAATGCCAACGGCTACGGTGACCGTGCTCGATGCTGAGCCGCAGCTATTCGTCACCGTGTAGGTGTATAAGCCGGGAGCACTCACCCCGGGCGTGAAGGAGCCACTGAATGGCGGATTGCCTGACGATGCAGGGCCCACCCATGTACCGAAGGGATCGGGCGAGCAGCCCAAGTAGTTGAAGAGATTCACTGTGGGGCCTCCGGTGCAGAGTGAGGCCGGGCCTGGGCAACCTGCGTTCGGCGCAGGGTCCACGAAAACACTCACGAGGGCGGTGTCGTTCGAGCAAGGTGCATCGCCCGTAACGACATACAGATAATCCCCGGGCGCGCTCGATCCGGGGGTGAAGATCCCAGAAGGGTGAGGCACCAAACCAGGTGCGAGCCAGAAGCCGTTGTTGTCCGGATTGCAGGTCAGGCCGGAGTAGAGCAGGAAGGGCGGAGAGTTAGTGCAGGTGCTCACGGATGCGTTGCAACCTGCATTCGCGGTTGTGGTCACGCTTACCGTGAGAGATGCAGAGACCAAGGTGCAGGGCGGCGTGCCCGCGACCCTGTACTCATAGACGCCCTGCGCATCGAGCCCCGGCGTGAAGGTCGATCCGTGCGGTTGGTTGTTGAAGAACCATTGCCCGCCAGCATCAGGGGTCCCATTGAGCGCGGCCGTCATGTTGAAGGCCGGATCGCTGCTGCACAATTGCACGGAGTTGGGCTCGCCCGCCACTGGACCATCCTCCTCGGTCACAGTCACCGACGCGAACACCGTGGTGCAAGGCGGGCCTTGGTTGAAAACGTAGAAGAACGTTCCGGGATCATCCATCGATGGGACGTAAGAGCCGCTGAACGGCGCGCCGTTGGGGCTGTTTCGCTTCCATTGACCGCCGACCTGCGGATTGCAGCCGAGGTAGGCGAAGAGCCCCTGGGCCGATTGCACCGTGCTGCAGAACACCGCCGTGCCATTGCATCCCGGATTCTGGGCCGCAGTCACGCTCACAGTCACCGTTGCTGAATCAGCGGTACAGCTCAGAGCGCCTGTGAGACGGTAACGGAACTGGTAGCTGCCCGGGGCTGCAACGAGCGTGGCGTTGAAAACCTGTCCATCCAGCGCCCCAGTCGAGTTGAGATCAATCCATTGCCCACCCGGCTGCGGATTGCCGCCCAAGCCATTGAATAGGATCACCGAGCTGTTGCTGCTGCACGCGGGCAGCGTGCCGTTGGTGCCCGCATCGAGCAGGGCCACGATGATCACATCCACATGCGCATGGTCGGCAGCGCAACTGCCGATTCCCGGCACGTCATATCGGAACTCGTAGGTGCCCGGCGGCAGGCTTCCACAATTGAAGAAGTTGCCGCTGAGCTGGCCCGTGGGAGCACCCTGTTCGGTCCACGATCCATTCAGATCGAAGGTGCCCGTGAGCACGGTGAACAGATCCACGCTCGCCGTGCCTTGGCAAACCGTGATGCTGCCATCGCCGCCTGCGTTGGGCGCAGGGTTGACCGTGACGTTTATTGTTGAGGTGGCATCGGTGCAGGGCGCGGTGCCCTGAACGGTGTACACGTAGTCACCCGAAGCATCGGTCGCGGGATCCAAGAAACCCGAATGCGCACCGCCCGGCCCGCTCCATGTTCCACCGTTGTTCGGAGTGCCACCGAGTTGCAAGAAGAGGTTCACCTCCCCTTGGTTGCTGCAGCGTATGAGTGATCCGCCAGTGCCGGGGTTCGGCGCGGTGGTCACGCTCACCGTCACCACGGCGCTTGCCGCCAAGCATGGGGTCTGGCCCGACACCGTATAGGTGTAGCCGCCAGGTGAGCTCTGCCCGGGGGTGAATGTGCCGCTGTGCGCGGTGCCGTTCGGACGCGTCCAACTGCCACCGGCATCCGGATTCCCGCCGAGCACATCGATCAGCTCGAAAGGCGCATCGTTGCTGCAGACCACCGTTGAAGCGTTGGTTCCTGCATTGGGCGCTTGGTTCACGTTCACCGTTACGAAGCCGGTGTCGTTCACGCATGGCGACGTGGCGAGCACTACGTACTTGTAGGTGCCCGGCGAAGTGGTGCCTGGCGTGAATGTGCCGGAGACAGGCTGGTTCGCGGCATCGAGCCAGAAGCCCGTGCCATTCGGATTACCGCCGAGCGCGCCCAACATTCCGAAGGGCGCATTCGTGCTGCACACGGTGATGGTCCCATTCACGCCGGCATTGGGCGCGATCACACGGTTCACCTGCACGACGGCACTCAAGGGACCGCATGGGCTGTCGCCCTGCACGGTGTACGTGTAGTTGCCGCCCGCTTGCGCGCCTGGCTGATAGATGCCGTTATGCGCGCCACCTCCGGGAGCTGTCCATGTGCCGCCGGTTTGCGGATCGCCACCAAGCAGGCCGAATAGATCAACGGCTGCGTCGCTGCTGCACACCGTTATGCTCCCGTTGGTTCCGGGAACCGGCGGGGCAACCACGTTCACGGTGACGGTGGCTGTTGCGGGTACGCATGGCGCCAGGCCGGTAACGGTATAAGTGTAAACGCCCGGCGCGCTCGTTGCGGGATCGAAGGTCCCACCAATGGCTCCACCGCCCGGCGCGGTCCACGTGCCGGTGGCGTCAGGCGAGCCGCCGAGCACGCCGAAGAGGCTGAACGAAGCATCGTTGCCGCAAACGGCGATGCTGCCATTCGTGCCCGCGTTGGGCGCCGGATTCACGTTCACCGTGATCGTTGCTGCGGCATTCGCGCAAGGCGCCAGACCGAGCACGGTGTATGTGTACGCGCCCGGCAGGTCGCCAGCAGGGTCGAAGGTGCCGTTGTGCGTACCGCCTGGTCCGGTCCACGAGCCGCCTCCATCCGGATTTCCCGAGAGCAGCGCGAAGAGGTTCACATCAGGATCGTTCGAGCAGAGCGTGATGCTGGAGCCATTCCCCGCGTTCGGCGCGGTGTTCACCGACACGTTCACCGTTGCGGTGCTTGGTGCGCACGGCGGCAGGCTCGTGACCGTGTAACTATAGAGGCCAGGCAAACTGCTGCCCGGGGTGAAGCTGCCTGAATGCGGGTTGTTCATTGGGTCCCGCCAGGAGCCACCTACGTTCGGGCTGCCGCCCAAGGCCGTGAAAAGGTTGAAGACGCCATCTGTGGAGCAAAGCGTGATGCTGCCATTGGTTCCCGCATTCGGCCGCTGGTTCACCGTGATCGTGAGCGTCGCTGAAGCATTGGCGCACGGTCCAGCGCCAGCCGCAGTGTACACGTACGCCCCAGCAAGGTCATTCGCCGGATTGAACTGATCTCCATGAGCGCCTCCCGGACCCACCCAGCTCCCACCGCCGTCGGGCGTTCCGAGTAATTGCGCTACCATGCTGAAAGGCGCATCGTCGCTGCATACCGTTATGCTGCGCGATTGGCCGGCATTGGGCGCAGTGGTCTGCAGCACCGTTACTGTGCTCACGGCCGATGGACAAGGCGGCGCACCGGGCACCGTATAGGTGTACACACCGGGCGTTGAAGTGCCAGGGGTATAGGTGCCCACTACAGGCCCACCGCCTGGACCGGTCCAGGCACCAGTGGGCTGAGGACCGCCGCCGAGCACGCTGAACAGCTGGAATGCAGCATCGTTGCTGCAGACACTGATGCTGCCGCTGGTGCCCGCATTGGCCGGCGTGTTCACCGTGACGATCACCGAGGCTGAGGCACTTGCGCAAGGCGAGGTGCCAGTGACCGTATAGGTGTACGTGCCTGCTGGATCAGAAGCCGGGTTGAATGTGCCGCTATGCGCTCCGCCCGGACCGGACCAGGTTCCGCCGGGATCGGGCGATCCGCTGAGGAAATTGATCAGCGCAGCTGAAGTACCGGTCGCACAGAAGGTGGCCGTTCCATTCGTGCCCGCATTCGGCGCAAGCACCTTGGTCATGGACACCGTGGCGCTGGCATCCGGACAAGGGGCGACGCCCGGATGCGTGTAGGTGTAAACGCCGCCGGGATCGGTGCCCGGAACGAAGGTTCCGCTATGCGGCGCACCGCCAGGGGCGGTCCATGTCCCGCCGGGATCAGGCGTGTTTCCGAGCAGGCTGAAGAGATTCACATTCGCGCCGTTCGAGCAAACGGTGCTATTGCCGTTGGTGCCTGGCCATGGCGTGGTGACGATGCGCGCGAACCAGCCCGTTGCCGTTCCGCCGATGTCGCTGCGCCAACGGAAGGTGAGGCAGCCCGAGGCATCGGCGCTGGTGAAGGTGAGGCCGGCGAGTGAATTCGCGCTGGTGCCCGTATTCAGCAAAAGGCCAGCGATGCCCACGCCATCGAAGACCTCGAGCTGATCTCCCGGAGGCGGACCGCCTGCCACATTCCACGAGATGAACCGGACGGAGGTGAATGGACCGGAGCCCGCGCCACCGGCCGGGCAGATGGTCACGGTCACGTCTTCGTTGTTGCCGTAGTTACCGCCGCCGCCGCCCGAATCGTAGAACTCACCTGTGCAAGAATCGAATTGCTGGTCCTGATCCGCGATGCACACCTGGCTTGAGGCGCCCATGGCCCCAAAGAGCAGCATGGCTAGGAGCATCAGGCGCGCGGTCATGCCGGATAGGAAGATAGAGGTGCCCAAAGGAGTGCCCAGCCGTTTCGCGAAAAGGGGCCGCAAAGTACGGCAGTATAGCCCGACAGGGTCAAGCAAAGGCGCGTCGCTCTAAGGCATATCGACCATGGGGCGCAGGCTATCGACGAATCGATCTGGTACTCGCTCGCGTCTAGACGCCGCCGAGTGCTTCCGGTTACTCTGCATGCAGGGCTGCTGCTTGCTTCCGGATGGTCACCGCTAGGGTCACCTCGTGCGTGCCCGTGCTGTAGTTGCGCAGGTTGCTGGTGATCACATCGTAGCTGTAGCCGAACTGGAATTGCTTCTTGTGCCAGTAGCCGATCATCGCGCACCAAGCATCGTTGGTGCGGTATCCGGCTCCTATCCAAACGGCCTCCTTGTAGCGGGCGGTAAGGTTCACATCGAGCTTCATGGGCACCGGCGAAACGTACTTCAGCATGAAGCTCGGCTCAATCCGGAGGTCCTCTCCAACTGGCAGCCGATACCCCCCCATGGCATAGTAGTGCCGTTCCATGCGGCTGAGCGTACCGGTGTTCTCGTGAAGGAAAACCACCTCGTTGTTGAGCAATTGCGGAGCAGCAGCGCCCAACCAGAAGCGCTCGTGGTGCAGGAGGAAGGAAAAGGTGGCGTCGGGTTTCACTTCGCCGCGCAACTGATCATCGAGGATCGGATCGCCTTGGTCGTGGAAGGTGATCTTGCTGCCATCGATCAGGAATTGCAGCATGCCGAAGCCAAGGCCGAAGCCGAGCTTGAGGTCCTCCGTGATGGGGAGATGGTAAGCATAACTGAGCTGGAACCCCGTGCGCCGCGTGGGGCCCACATGATCGGTGTAGAGGTAGCCGCCCACCCCCATGCGCTTGCCGATGGCAGAGTGCCCGCTCAGGGTGAAGGTGCGCGGCGCATCCTGCACGCCCACCCACTGGTAACGGTGGCCGCTGCGCAGCTCGAAGGCCGCGCGGCTTCCGGCCACGGCCTGATTGAATATGTAGTCGTTGTGCATGTACTGCGTGAGCTGCGGCAGCTGCTGCGCATGCATGGGCATCGCGGCCATGAGCACCGCGGCGATCGGAATCAGGAGGCGGAGGTTCTTCATGGCGTCAGCGGATCACGGTGAGCGGACCGGTATAGGGCTCAGGGAAGCGCGGGTCGTTGAGCTTGATCACGTAGTAGTAGGTGCCGACCGGAACGAAACCGCCCGAATAGCGGCCATCCCACGGCGTCTTGTAGCCTACGCTGCGGAAGAGCATGTCGCCCCAGCGGTTGTAGATCTCCACCTCGCACTCCGGGAAGAGGTTGATGTAATCGATCACCCAGGCGTCGTTCCAGCCATCGCCGTTCGGCGTGAAGCCGTTGGTGATCACCACTTCGGGCACCACTGTGACCAGAACAGAGTCGAGGGCGACGCAACCATTGGGAGCGGTGACCAGCACGGTGAACCAGGTGGTCTCCTGCGTATCAGCGATCGGGTCGGCGGTGCTGCCGTTGTTCAGCAGGGAATCGGGCTGCCAGTTGAAGGTCGATCCAGCAGGGCCTGTGGGCGCGCCGCCCAGCTGAGCGGTTTCGCTGAGGAAGATCACTTGGTCAGGACCCGCATCTGCAATGGGCAGGTCGAGGATGGTGACCGTGACCTGATCGCTGTCTGAGCAAGGACCATCGCTCACGGTGAGCGTGAAGGTGTATGTGCCCGGCGCGAGGCCGCCGAGGTCTAGCACCGGCGATCCGCTGATCAGTTCGCCTTGGTCATCGAACCAGGCGTAGGTCACTGCACCGGTGCTGTTCGTTCCATCGAGCGTTACGCCCACGCCCGAGCATTCCGTTTGGTCCGGACCGGCATCAGCAATCACTGTTGCGAGCGCACCGACGTCCACCGTGATGGTGAATGCGCAGCCATTGTCATCCGTCAAGGTGAGCGTGTAGCTGCCCGGAGCCAGATTGCTGATGTCCTCATCGCTGGAATTGAACCCGCCTGGACCGCTCCAGCTGAACGTGTAGCCCGGCGTTCCTCCGCTGGCAGTCACGGTGATTGCGCCATCACTCGCGGTGGCGCAGCTCGCATCCACCACCTGATCCACGGCGACATTGAGTACCGGCGGTTCGGTGATGGCGTAACTGAACGCCTGGCTGCAGCCTGCGCCGTCCGTGATCGTCACGGTGTAGGTGCCGGGGCAGAGCGCGGTGGCCGATGCCGAGCCCTGGCCGTTCGGCGGAACCGGGTCCCAGGTGTAGGTGTAAGCTCCGATGCCGCCGTTCGCGTTCAGCACGATGCTGCCGTCGCAATCGCCGTTGCATTGCACATTGGTCACCGTGGCATTGTCAGTGATCGTGGTATAGGGCAGCACGGTGAAAGCGTAGGTGGTGTCGCAGCCAAGCGCATCCGTGATGGTCACGGTATTCGTTCCGGCGCAGAGCCCGCTCACATCGGTCACATCCTGCGCGATGAGGTTGCCATCGGGATCGCGCCAATCGATGGCGTATGGCTCAGCCCCGCCACTGGGCGTGATCGATGCCGTGCCGTCGCAGGGGCCGAAGCAGGTCTCGTTCGTCCACAGCAAGTTGGCCTCGATCGCATCGCCTTGCGTGATGGTGAAGGGCACGCTGAGCACGCAGCCGTTCGCATCGGCGACAGTCAGCGTGTAGTCACCTGCGCAGAGGCTGCTCACGTCGAGCGTATCCGAAGCGATGATGTTGCCGCTCGCATCTGCCCACGCGATCGCATAAGGCGCCACGCCTCCATTGATCGTCGCGCCGGCTGTTCCCTCGCAATCGCCGAAGCACAGGTTGTCCGTGGTGATCACCTGCGCATCGAGCACCGGCGGATCAACTAACGTGAAGGTCTCCGACAGCGTGCAGCCGTTGGCGTCGGTCACGGTCACGGTCCAATCGCCCGCGCAGAGGCCAGTGATGCCCGGCTGCGTTGGATCGCCTGGAGGCGTCGGTGACCAGAGATACGCGTATGGTTGTATGCCGCCCGTGGCCACCACGGTAATGCTGCCATCGCAGGCGCCGTTGCAGGTGATGGGCGTGATCGTGTCCGTGAGGCTGAGTGGCTGCGGCTCCAGGATCAGCACATCCTGCGTGATGGAGCAACCTGCGGCATCGGTGATGGTGACGCTGATCTGTCCGGCGCAGAGACCCGTGATGGTCGGCGTGATCTCACCGCTCGGTTGCCAGAGTATCTCGTACGGTCCTTGTCCGCCGCTGGGGCCAACGGTTGCGGTGCCATCACAGAAGCCTGCGCAGATGGCTGGCGTGGTACTCAGGTTGGCAACGATCGGATCCGGCTCCGTGACGAAGGCCGTGTCGATGGTGATGCAGCCGATGCCGTTGGTGACCTGCACGAGGTAGAGGCCCGCGCACAGGTTGCTGAGCGTGTTCCCCGGCTCATTCAGGTCGTTTCCATCCGCATCGAACCACGCGGTGGTGCATGGGGGCTGCGAGCAGGCGTAATCCACGCTCACCACGCCGTCGCAATCACCGGGGCAGCTGGTGATGCCATCGGTCATGGTGAGCTGCTCGCCATCGGCATCGCTGATCGCAACGAGCTCCGTGATGCTGCATCCGTTGGCATCCGTGATGATGGCGTCATAGAACCCCGCGCACAAATCGGTGATCGTGTCTCCTGTCCCGATGATCGAGGCGCCGCTCATCCAGGTGATGAAGTAGAGCGGGGTTCCACCGGTGATGGCCACTGAGGCGGTTCCGTTGCACAGCCCGCATTCGCTGAGTGTCGTGCTCACAGTGGCTTGAAGGGGCTGTGGCTCATTCACCGTGTAGTCCAGCGTGAGGCTGCACCCATTCGCATCCGTGACCGTGAGCGTGTAAGTGCCTGGGCACAGATCGGTGATCGTTGGCGTGCCTTGCCCGTTCGCGTTGGGCGACCAGGCATAGATGTATGGCTGAGTGCCGCCGGTGACGATCACGCTGATCGATCCATTGCAATCACCAGTGCAGAGCGCATCCTCAACCGTGGCGGTCGCATCGAGCGGCTGCGGCTCGGTGATGAGCACCTGAACCGTGGTATCGCAACCCGTGGAATCGGCGATGAGCACTTCGTACACGCCAGCGCATAAGCCGGTGACCTGCGGCGTCGATTGACCGCCCGGCGACCAGATGAAGGTGTAGGGCTCGATGCCGCCTGTTGGGCCAACTGTTGCCGTTCCATCGCAGGCGCCAGCGCAGCTCACCGGCGTGCTGCTCAGGTTCGGGACAATCGTCTGTGAGGGCACCACCTCGGCGTCGGTGAAGCTCACGCAGCCGCTTCCGTTGGTCACTTGCGCTGTGTAGACGCCCACGCAAAGGCTGTCCACCATGCCTTCATTCACCGCGATCACATTGCCGCCCGCATCGAACCAGACCAGGTTGCACGGTGGTGTGGTGCACACGAAGCTCACGCTCACCGAACCGTCACAGCTGTTGCCGCATGTGGTCTGGCCGTTCACTGGCGTGAGCGCCTCGGCGTTACTGTCGCTCACCTGCACGACCTGCGAGACCGCGCAGCCATTGTCATCCGTCACCTCCACCGTGTAAAGTCCACCGCAGAGATTGCTGATGCTCTCACCGGTGCCGACAAGCGCGCCACCGAGGAACCAGTTCACGGCATACGGCGCGGTGCCGCCAGTGATGGTTGCTGTGGCCTGTCCATCGCAATCCGGACAAGTGCTGGGCGTGGTGCTCACGCTGACCAGCAAAGGCTGCGGCTCGATCACGTCGTAGCTCGCAATGGAAGTGCAGCCATTGGCGTCCGTCACCGTCGCCGTGTATTGCCCCGCGCAGAGATCCGTGGCCGTGAGCACGCCCTGTCCGTTGGGAGGAACAGGATTCCACACCACGGTGTAGGCTTGCGTTCCACCGGTGATCGTGAGCGCGATGCTGCCATTGCAATCACCAGCGCACGTGATGCCGGTTACAACCGCATCAATGGCAATCGGCAACGGCTCGGTGATCAGCACCTGCGCAGTGGTGTCGCAGCCGCCGTCGTCGATGATGAGCACGGTATACACGCCAGCGCAAAGGCCCGTGGCCAACGGAGTGCCCTGGCCACCTCCCGGTTCGGGGGACCAGGTCCATGTGAAGGGGGGCGTGCCGCCGTTCACCCCTACAGTCGCCGTGCCATCGCAATCGCCCGCGCAGCTCACCGGCGTGCTGCTGATAAGCAGCTCAGTGGGCGCAGGCGCTACCACGGTTGCCGTATCGACGCTCACGCAGCCCGACGCATTCGTGACTTGCACGAGGTAATCGCCGGGGCAGAGGTTCGAGAGTGAATTGCCATTCTGGTTGAGATCATTGCCTTGTGCGTCGAACCAGGCGATCGCGCAGGGTGCATCAGCGCATACGAAGTCCACGCTCACGCCGCCATCGCAGGTGTTCGGACAGCTCGTGCTGCCGTCGTTCGCTGTGATGTCCTCACCCGCCGAGTCGGTGATCGGGACCGCTTGCTGAAGCGTGCATCCGTTCGCGTCGGTGACCACCACCGTGTACACACCGGCGCACAAATCGGTGATGCTCGTTCCGGCGCCAACCAGGCTGCCGCCAGCGCTGTACCATTCAACAGAGAGCGGGTCAGTGCCGCCCCCAACCGTTGCCGTGGCGGTGCCGATGCAGACCTGGCACTCGCTCGTTGTCGACGCCACGCTCAAGGTGAGCGCGTCTGGCTCCGTCAGGTCGAAGGAGAATGGCACGCTGCAGCCACTGTCGTCAGTGATCACCACGTCCCAAGTTCCAGAGCAGAGGTTCGTCGCACTCGATTGTCCTTGCCCGTTCGGAGGGATGGGCGCCCAGGTGTACGTGTAATTGCCGGTTCCGCCCGCAGTGTTCAGCACGATGGAAGCATCGCATTGCCCGTTGCAGGAGATCGGCGTCACCGTGGCGTTTGCATCGATCGCTGGTGGACCGGTGATGATCACTTGCGCATCGGTGCTGCAGTTGTTCGCATCGGTGATCGTCACCGTGTACACGCCTTCGCAGAGGTCGGTGACCTGCGGCGTGTCCTGCATGCCCGGCATCCACATGTAGGTGTAAGGCGCGGTGCCGCCGGTCGGTCCCACTGTAGCAGTGCCATCGCACGCGCCAGCGCAACTCACCGGCGTGCTGCTGCTGTTCGGTTCAATCGGTGCGAAGGGATCCACCGTGAAGGTGAAAGTGCTGTCGCACCCGATGGAATCGATGAGCGTTACCGAATACGTGATGCCCGCGCAGAGGCCCGTGGCCGTGGTTGTGCCTTGTCCGCCGCCTGGCGGCGGTGACCAAGAGATGCTGATCGAACCTGAGCCACCCGTTGGTGTTACCGTGGCGGATCCCGTGCAAGCCCCAGCGCAGCTCTCCGGCAGCACCACCAGGCCAGCACTGAACGGCGGTGGCGCACCTACGAAGAAGGGTGTTGAGGCCTCGCAGCCCACGGCGTCGATCACGGTGACGCTCCATAGGCCTAGGCACAGGCCTGATACCGCTTCAGTGCCTTGTCCAACGGGCGGGTTCGGCGACCAGACATAGGAGTAAGGCGGGATTCCACCAGTGGGGAAAACCTGCGCGGTCCCATCGCAGGCGTTCGGGCATGTCGCATCTGACCATGCCACGTTGTTGTCGATCGGCACCTTGGGCAGGATGTCGAAGACAACCGTGGTGTCGCATCCAATGCCATCGTCGATGGTCACGCTCCAGATGCCGGGGCAGAGCTGCGACACACTATTGGTGCTCTGACCTGCAGGCGGGGGCGGGCTCCAAACGAAGGTGTAGGTCCCCGAACCGCCTATGGGGTTCACCGTGGCGGTGCCGTTGCAAGGCCCGTTGCAGTCTTCATCGGTCTGCGAGGCGTTGGGCTCGATCGGCGTTGGGCCGGTGATGTTGATGAAGAGCACCGTGTCGCACTGCGCGGCATCCGTGATCTGAAGCGTGTAGATGCCTTGGCAAAGCCCAGTCACGTTCGGTGTGCCCTGCCCGCCGCCGGGCACAGGGTCCCAAAGCCAGGTGTAGGGCTCAATCCCGCCTGTTGCGTTCACGGTTGCAGTGCCATCGCAGTCATTGCCGCAACTGGTGGGCGTGGTGCTGAACTGCGCATCGATGCCCGATGGCGTGCTGATCGCGAAGGGCGTGACCAACGTGCAGCCATTCGCATCGGTCACGGTGAGCGTGTAGGCGCCGGGGCAGTAATCCGTGGCGTTGGGCGTGCCTTGGCCTGCGCCGGGAGGCGCCTGCCAATCGTATTGGTACGGCCCTGCTCCACCGCTGACGCTCGCGGTGGCCGTGCCATCGCATGCGCCGCCGCAGCTCGCAGGGGTGGTCACAAGATCAACTGCCAACGGCGGCGGCTCAATGATGGTGAAGGCGATGAGCGTGTCGCACCCGAGCGCATCCGAGACCAGCACGGTGTAGTTGCCTGGACAGAGGTCGATGGCGTCTGGGGTGCCCTGGCCGATCACATTCGGAGCCCACACGAAGCTGTAGGGCGTATTGCCACCGCTCACGGTCACGGATGCTGTGCCATCGCATTCCCCGGCGCAGCTTGCATCCGTAGTGGAAAGCACGGCATCGATCTGCGGCGGGTCGGTAAGGGTGAAGGTGAGCGTGGTGTCGCAACCGCCGCTGGTGATGGTGACTTGATAATCACCGGCGCACAAGGCCGTCGCATCCGGCGTGCCTTGGCCGGTCACGTTCGGCGCCCATGCATAGGTGAATGCGCCATTACCGCCGCTGGCCTGCACGCTGATGCTGCCATTGCAATCGCCGGAGCAGCTCGGATCGGTTACAGTGCTCGTCACCGAGATCGGCGGAGGAGCGGGAACCGTGAAGGCGATGAGCGTATCACAACCGACGGCATCGGTGATGAGCAAGGTGTAGGCCTGCGCGCAAAGGCCCGTCACGTTCGGCGTGCCCTGGCCGGTGGGCGGCGGCTGCCAGTCGTAGGTGTACGGTCCAACTCCACCCGTCACGATTACGCCCGCCGATCCATCGCACGCGTCCGGACAGCTCGCAGGCAGCACTTGGAGCGAGACTTCCAATGGCACGGCATCCAGTATGGTGAAGGCCTGCGTGATGGTGCATCCGTTCGCATCGGTGATCAGCACAGAGTACGGACCTGCACAGAGATCCGTGGCGTTCGGGGTGCCCTGGCCGGTCACGTTCGGCGTCCACAGATAGGTATACCCCGGCGCGCCTCCGCTCACCGCCACGCTAGCGGTGCCATCGCATGAGCTGCCGCAGGTCACATCGGTCTGCGTGGGCACCACCACGATCGGCGGCGGCTCGTTGATGGTGAAGGCGATCAGCGTATCGCAGCCATTCGCATCGGATACGAGCAAGGTGTAGCTGCCCGCGCAGAGCCCGGTAACGTTCGGAGTGCCCTGGCCGGTCACGTTCGGCGCCCACAAGTAGGTGTAGCCCGCCGTTCCGCCGGAGACGGTCACCGAAGCCTCGCCATCGCAGACACCTGCGCAGCTGGCATCGACCGGCGTGAGCTGCGCATTCAGCGGCGGCGGCGAAGGCACATTGAAGGTGAGCGTGGTGTCGCAGCCGTTCGGCGTGGCTACCGTCACGCTGTAGTCACCGGGGCAGAGCGCTGTCGCATTCGGTGTTCCTTGGCCCGAGACGTTCGGCGACCAGGTGATGGTGAAGGGCGGCAGCACGCCGGAGATGATGAGGCTGATCTCGCCATCGCAGGCATCGGAGCAGCTTGCTGGCGTCAAGGTTCCCTGCACGTCGATGGCAGGCGGCGCTGCGATGGTGAAATCCTGGGTCGTGATGCAATTCGTCGCCTGATCGGTGATGGTCACCGTGTAACTGCCTTCGCACAAACCGGTTGCGGCATTGGTGCTTTGGCCCCCGCCGGGCGGCGGCACCCAGCTGTAGGAGTAAGGCCCTATGCCGCCACTGGGATTCACTGTGGCGGTTCCATCGCATATGCCGAAGCAGCTCGCATCGGTCTGCGCCGGGTTCGGCACGATCGGCGGCGGCTCATTGATGATGAAGTTGATCGTGGTATCGCAGCCGTTCGCGTCGACCAGGAGCACGCTGTAAGGACCCGCGCAAAGCCCGGTGGCGTTGTTGGTGCCTTGACCCGCACCCGGCGGCGGCGCCCAGGTGACGCTGATCGCCGGCGTGCCTCCGGTAGGATTCACGCTCGCCGTGCCATCGCACACACCGTTGCATGTCACATCCGTGAACGTCAGGTTGGGCGTGATCGGCTGCAGGTCGAAGGTGAAGGTGGTATCGAAGGTGCAGAGGTTGGCATCGGTGATCACCAGCGTATTGACGCCCGCGCAGAGCTGGTTGAACGAGGAGCCCGTGCCCGCGCCGTTGTTCCAGTTGTAGCTGTGCGGCGCTACTCCGCCGATGGCCAGCGCGGTGCGCGATCCGTTGCAAACGTCAGCGCAGGCAGGCGGTGAGCCTGCGCCGAAGAAGATCACGCCCAAGGGGTTCGGCTCGGTGACATTGATGGGCACGCCGCAGCTCACGCCCTGCCCTTCATCGGTGACCACCACGATCTGCGGTCCGCCGCAAGCGCCGATCCAGGTCTGCGTGTTCGGGCCGCCGAAGAGCCATGAATAGGTGAAGGGGCCAACGCCACCGGTCACGTTCACGGTGATGGTCGCGTCGCATTCGCCCCGGCAACTGATGTTGAAGCCATTGTAGCTGGTCGTGGCGGAGGTCGTTGCCACGAAGGGCGTTTGCCCGCCACCGGTGGCGCACACCACCACATCGCGGTCATTGCCCGCTGGCGGAATGGCGAGGTCAGCGCTGATGGGCGCATTGCCCACCGTGATCACCGCCTGTTGCTGCTCCACCACGCGATCGATCACGCCGGGCTCCGGCGCTTGCGCCAGCTGGATCACGCTGCGGCCGGCCATCAAGCGTTTGGCGCCACGCCCTTCGCTGCAAAGGGTTCGCGCGCGCACGAGTGCGCCCGCTGCATGCACGGTTCCCGCCCTCCAGGTGATATCGCCATCCGTCAGGTGCAGGTCGCTCACGATGCTCCACGAACCGCCGCCATCGAAGCGCAGTTGGCCGCGCAGGGGGATCGCGCGCGCATCGATCACCTTCCCTTCCCCATCACCGCTCAAGCGCACCGTGCCATCGAAGGCCCAATGCACGCTTCCGCTCAGCACGAAGTCGCCATGCACGCGCAGCTCATTGCCGGGAGCACCGGTGAAGCGCGCGAAGCCTTCACGCGCATCCACGCGCAGGTTGTTGCAGCGCGCATTCCCTTCGAGCCTCACCACATCTTCGCCTTTCATCCGCAGCACCGCATCATCAATTGTCCCGGGAATCCCGGCGCCGCCCGGTCCGTGCTCGGTCAGGCTCCAGTGCGCGGCATCGCTCCAGGCGCCGCTGCCGCCCACCCAAAAGAGGGTGCGGCGCTGGCTCAGCGCCGTGCCGGCGGTAAGCAGGAGCAGCGCGGCGATGAGGAGGTGGCGGTAGTGGGTGCGCATCGCGGATCAGGTTCTAGTCGAAAGCGGGGCAGTTGATGGCTCGGCGGCCGATGCTCTCCTGGCTGCATGGCGTGATGGCCAGGATGATCTCGTGCGTGTTGGAGCTTCCGAGGCGCAGGCGCGATGTGGTCACATCGTAGCTGTAGCCCAACTGGAAGAGCTTCGCGAAGCTCACTTTCATGTTGAAGGTGACCGCATCGCCGGCACGGTAGCCCACGCCAAGCCCGAACTTGCGGTTCCACTCCACCATGCCGTTGATATCGAGGGCCCACGGTGCGGCCTTGCTCTTCTTCAGCAGCAGGCTGGGCGCGAGCGAGACCTTGCGGCCGATGCGGTACTTGTAACCGCCGCTGAGCATGAATTGCCGCGCAAGCCGCGAGTCCGTGCCGATGCCGTTGATGCGGTTGGCGAGGATCTGGTGCATGCTGATGCCGCCCCAGGCCTTCTTGTTGTAGAGGAAGATGCCCGGTGTGAGCTCCGGCGCCACCAGGGTGTTGGCTCGGCTATTGAGCGCGGGGTCGTTGTAGTCCACCAAGGTGCTGGCGCCCACGTCGTACTTCACTTGCTGCGCTCCACCGAAGAAACCCATGCTCATATGGTAGTCGCGCGACATCTGTATATGGTAGGCGTAGGCCAGCGAAAGGCGCGTATAGCCCCAGTTGCCCGCGTTGTCGCTCTCGGCGAAGAAGCCCACCCCGTGCTTGTTCTTCTTCACCGCCCCCTTCTTCTGGATGGTGGCATGAATGCTGGCCCAGCCGGTGTTGGGGGCGCCATCGAGGCCCACCCATTGGCGGCGGTAGCCCAAGCGCACGTCGAGGCAGTCCTTGCTGCCGGCCACGGCCGGGTTCACGCTGAAGTGGTTGAACACGTACTGCGTGTACTGCGTGAGCTGCTGGCCCTGCCCCAGGAAGGGCAGCAGCAGGGCCATGAGCAGCGGTGCGGCCTTCATCGGATGATCGAGACGTAGCCCGTGTATGGATCGGAGCGGCCCTCGAGCGGATTCAGCTCGATGTAGTAGTAGTAGGTGCCCTCGCTCAGCGGCCGGCCATTGCGCGTGCCATCCCACGGCTCGCGGTAGCCATTGCTGTTGAACACGCGCTGGCCCCAGCGGTCGTAGATCATCACCACCGCGCCGGGATAATCCTGGATGCCCGGGATCTCCCAGGCATCGTTGCGGCCATCGCTGTTGGGCGTGAAGGTGTTGGGCGGATTCACCAGTCGCACCACATCCACCACCACCGTATCCGTGTAGGTGCAGCCATTGATGGTGGTGGTCACCGCGTAGGTGGTGGTGCTCGACGGGTTGGCGATGGGGTCCGGGATGCCATTTCCGCTCAGGCCGCTGGTGGGCGACCAATCGTAGGTGGTGCCGCCGAAAGCATCGAGCTGCACCGCGCCGCCCTGGGCGATCTCCGCATCCGGGCCGGCGGAGAAATCAACGCCGATCACATCCACGCCGGGGCCGCTCACATCGATGCCGAAATCGCACTGCGCGGGGGTGATGGCGCCTCCATTCTGCGCACCGCTCACCACCACCCAGTACTGCGTATTGGGCGTGAGCGGCTGCGTGGTGATGCTGAACGGCATGCTGTCCGTCTCGCACGGGCCCACGAAGCCGAAGTTCGCGGGATTGCAATTGGCGCTGCCGGAGAGCACCGCCATGCTCAGCTCATTGTCCATGCCGCCCACCAGCGGGCAGTTGATGCCATTGAGCGATACGGTGGCCGTGCCGCCCACGCTGTTGGTGGTGAAGGTGTACCACACCTGGTTGCCGCCCGGCTGGCAGTACACCGGCCCTGCGCCGTTGGCTCCCGTGTTGTTGCCCGTTGCGGCCTGCTGCGCGCAGAGCTGCGATGCCGTGGCGCAATTGCTATTGGCGGGCTGCGCGAAGGCGCTCGCGGCGATCAGCGAAAGCAGGGATGCGAGTACCAGGCGCATGGGTGCGTGCGGGGGGCACGCGCACGCGCGCACTGCCCCGCCGCAAGTTGCCCGCAGCGTGCGCGGCGCCCGGCAAGGGCCGCAGCGCATTTTCACACAGCGTTCTGTTAAGGGGCGCGAAGCAGGAAGGCGAGTGACCCCACCAGGAGTCGAACCTGGATCAAGAGTTTAGGAAACTCCTATTCTATCCATTGAACTATGGGGCCGGGCGCCGGAGCGACTGGGCCTCCCTGCGGAAGGCGGGCGCGAAAGTAGGATCGTGCGCTCATCAAGGCGCGGCATCGAACAGGTCGATCTGGCCCACCTGCGTCTCTCGGCCATCCTCATTGAGCAGGATGGCATAGCTCCCGGCGGGCTGCGCCGAAAGGTCGACTGGGTACTCTTTGTTCAATTGCTCCGGCACCTGCCATTCCATCAGCGCTTCACTGCGTCCATTCTTCACGAATAGGCGCGCTGGCTTGGCGGTGAACACATCGACCACGGCCATGCCCCTTCCCGGACGCCTCAGCAGCAACGCATCCGTGCGTGGCCTTGGATCGAGCGGCGCGTCGGCCTCCACCCTGAACTGGTACAGCGTGCCTTCCTTCGGCGCGCTGCGCACCGCTTTCAGAAGATCAGCCCCCCCGCTGATGATCCGGACCGATGCCGCATCGGCCTTGCCGCTGTCCACGGCATGCAGCAGATAGCTGCCCGGCGGCAAGCGCAGTGTTTCGCTCAGCACCGTGTCGCTGCCCGACTTCCAAGCGTGATCGATGTGCACCGGACCGCGCGTGCTCTCCAGGCGGATGCGGCCGCCATTGCCTGCGGGCAAGCGCATGCGCACGGTGAGCGGGCTTGCCCAGGCATCAGCCGAAGTGAAGGTGCCGCTCAGCGTATTGTCGGCCTTGTTGCGGTCCTTTCGACCGTTGGGGTCGCCGAGCGATACGGTGAAGGTGTTCAGTCCCGGTCGCATGTCGATCAGGTGCGTGAGCTTCACCTCAGTGGTGGCGCCAGGAGCCAGCCGGCCCGTCCAAGCGAACATGCGCGGCGCGAAGCCCACCGTGCCGTAACGCACGGAGATGCCCGACAGCGACTCGGTGCCCTTGTTGGCCAGCACGATGCGCGGCTCCTGCACTGCTGGGTTGAACGCAGCGTTAGCGGGGTCGTCGCTCGGGACGATGATGGCCACCACGGCGGCATCGAAGCGCGCAGGTTTCCGGGCGGCTTTCTGCGCAGAGACGAAGAGCGGCAGGAGCACCGCGACAGGGAGCAGGACTGGTTTCACGGCGCCGAAGCTCCGCACGATGGGGCGTTCGCGCAACAAGCACTTCTACATTCGTAGCTGAACGCATGCCGGCGCGCTACCTCACCCACGTGCTCATCGCGCTGCTGGCGCTGCTTTGCGCGCAGGCCTGGAACCGCATCAGCATCGGCGCCATGGCCGATTCGCCGGCGCGGGCCAATGTCCGCGATGGCCGTGCCCTCATCAGCACCGACGATGCCTCCTACCTGCAAGGCGTCGATCGGCTGCTCGGCGCGCGGCCCGACCTCGAGCAGGCGCCCGAGGCGCACCGTCCATCGCTGCGGGCGCCCGGCTACTCCCTCTTCTACCTGCTGCCCCGCCTGGTGCTCGACCCCCTTCCTGCCATCAGTGCACTGGTGTGGATGCAATGCCTGCTCTATGCGTTCGCAGTGGCCATGCTGTGGGACACGCTGGTGCGCGGAGGCATCGATGGCCGGATCCGCTGGCCGCTGATCCTTGCATTGGCCATGATGCCCACCTTCCACGGCTTCCTCTTCCACACCTTCACGGAAGGCATCACGCCATCGCTCTCGGTGCTGCTGCTCTGCTGCGCGTTTCGCGCTTGCCTGCCGAGGCAGGATCGGCACGCCACGCATCGCCGCTGGCTCTTTGCCGGGCTGGCGCTGTGGTCGCTGATCATGTTCACGCGGCCCGCCTTGCTGTGGACGGGCCTCGCGCTGTTGCCGGGATTGCTGCGGACCGGCTGGCTGCGTGCATCAACCTTCGCGCTGCTCGCTTTGGCACCGCTGCTCGGCTGGTGGCTGATGAACGTGGTCCGCGCCGAAGCCCTGGTGGGACTGCACCCGCTGTATTCCGCCAGCGCTGCGGGCATCGAGCGACCCACGCACGGAGCGTTCTGGGATCTGGCCAAGAGCTGGGGCACACGCGGCGATGCCTTCCATCCGGTGATGGAGGACGCCTTCGCTGCAGCCCTGCTATGCGATACATCTGCCACGCATGCCGAGCGCTTCCTCCGGCTCGCGCCTCCCGGAATGCTCAGCAGCGAGCAATCCGTCGGAATTGAACGCGCCTTCCTGCGCTGGCAGCGCTTCACCTGCGCGCAATTGGCGCCTGCGCTCGGCACGCCGGAGGGCACCATCCGCTCCATCACCCGCGAGGAACAAGGCATCCTGTTCGACCTGGAAGCGATCACCCGGGAATGGCGCCGCGCGCATCGTTGGCATCATCATGTGGTGGTGCCGCTGCGTGTGCTCAAGCAGATGATCGCGCACTCGAACCTCAACCTCTGGGCCTTCCAGCACACGTGGCGCGGCCAACCCCTGATGGAAGCGCTCCGGTGGTCCTCCGCGATCCTGCACGCCGCATTGCTCGCAGCGGCGTCATTGGCCTTCCTCGTGCGCGTGCCGCTGCCCGTGCGCCTGCTCTCCTTCGGCTGCGCCGCCTACCTGTTCTACCTGGCCTACGCGCAGCGCGGCGTGGAGGAGCGCTACACCTTGCCGGTGCTCTTCATCGGCGTGGTGTGCGCTGCGTTCGTGTTCCAGGGGCGTTCCTCTCGCAGTGCAGGTGCCAATTCACCAACTTTGTTGCCATGAAACCGCCGAAGCGCTGGATGCGCCGCGCGCTGCGAGTGCTCATTGGCGTTGGCCTTTTCTGGGGATTGCTCACGTGGTGGGCCGAAAGGCCGGGGCGGCCTTTCAGCGAATACATGCTTGCCGATGAAGCGGATGCGCGCACGGCGCTGATCGTGTTCGACCCGGACCCCATCTATGACCTGGATGCTCAGGTAGCGGCAGCCATGGCGAAGCGGCTGCACAGCATGGGGTGGAACGCCCGTGTACAGGACGCAGCTTCGATGGACACTGAATCGCCCCTCGATGCGGAACTGCGCATTGTCATCGCGAACACCTACAACTGGGCGCCGGATGGAGGCGTGCTGGATTATGTGCAGCGGGAGCCGGGGATGGCCAAGGCGCCTGTGATCGCGATCACCTTGGGGAGCGGCTCAACGGCCAGGGCGCATCGTATCTTCCTTCAGGCGATAAAGGCACGCGGCGCCGACGTTGTGGGCGCCAGGGAGCTCTGGCTCATGCGGCCGAATGATGAATCGCGGACGCAAGAACCGAACACCGCCGTTGCGTGCGACCTGGCCTCTGAGCTCGTGGCGCGCTGCGCAGCGGCATTGCCGTGATGCTCGGCCTTGAGCCAGCGATATTTGCCGCATGACCAAAGCCCGCATGCAGCTTCAGGCCGCTCCGCCCGAATGGCGCGAAGCGAAGGCCTTCACCGACATCACCTACCGCAAGAGCGGCGGCGTGGCGCGCATCGCCTTCAATCGCCCGGAAGTCCGCAACGCCTTCCGTCCGCATACGGTGAGCGAGTTGCTCGAGGCCTTCCACGATGCGCAGGAGGACACCGATACCGGCGTGGTGCTCTTCAGCGCCGAAGGGCCGAGCCCGAAGGATGGCGTGTGGAGCTTCTGCAGCGGCGGCGATCAGCGCGCGCGCGGACATCAAGGCTACGTGGACGGAGCCGGCACGCCGCGCCTGAACATCCTCGAGGTGCAACGCCTGATCCGCTTCATGCCGAAGGTCGTCATCGCTGTCGTGCCCGGCTGGTGCGTGGGCGGCGGCCATAGCCTGCATGTGGTGTGCGACCTCAGCCTCGCGAGCAAGGAGCACGCGGTGTTCAAGCAGACCGATGCCGATGTGACGAGCTTCGATGGCGGCTACGGCAGCGCCTACCTCGCCAAGATGGTGGGACAGAAACGCGCCCGCGAGATCTTCTTCCTCGGCCGCGACATCACCGCCGACCGCGCCTTCGAGATGGGCATGGTGAACGCGAGCGTGCCGCATGCCGAGCTGGAGAGCACCGCCTGGCAATGGGCCCAGGAGATCCTCGCGAAATCACCCACCGCGATCAAGATGCTGAAGTTCGCCTTCAACCTCACCGACGACGGCCTGGTGGGCCAGCAGGTCTTCGCCGGTGAAGCCACGCGCCTGGCCTACATGACCGACGAGGCGAAGGAGGGCCGCAACGCCTTCCTCGAGAAGCGCAAGCCGCAGTTCGGGAAGGGGAAGTGGATCCCGTAGTACCGTCCCGCCGGAGGCCGGGCGATCGCAGCGACGAAGGCGGAATCGGCCATCCGGCGTCTCACGAATCTGCATTCGCGTGATGGCTTGGGTGAGACTCCGGATGCGCGGGTTCCAGCTGCTTCGCAGCTCCCGCGCTCCGGAGTGACGAACGAAAGGAGTCCCGCGTGAGGGGGTACAGCAGGTGATGCGCGCCTTGGGCAATGCTTTCGGCCGGAGAACATACCCGTGCAAAAAGCCCCCCGGTACCCGTGTAAACACCGGTAACAGGGGAGAGTAGGGGCCGATAGGTTCGCTGGTGCAAATCCAGCCCCATGCACAGCAAGGTCGACCCCAACCTCTTCTTCCTCGATTTCGAGCGTGTGAGCGAGGTGCTCCTCGCCATCCTGCTATTGGCCTTGCTCATTGAGCGCGCCCTCGCCTTGCTCTTCGAGAGCCGCGCCTTCATCGAGCGCGTGGCCTATACGGTGAAGCACGAGGGTGGCGCCGACCAAGGCACCATCACCGATGCGCAGCCCCGCAATCGTGGCATCAAGGAGCTCATCGCCCTGGGCGTATCCTTCTATGTGTGCTGGTGGTGGGACTTCGATGCGCTCAGCATCCTGCTGCCGGTGAGCCACAGCAAGATGACCCTGATGGGCATGCTCATCACGGCCATGATCATCGCCGGCGGAAGCAAGGGCGCCGCCAAGCTCTTCAGCGATTGGATGGGCATCAAGAGCACCGCGCAGAAGGAGATCGATGCCATCCGCGAGGCGAGCCGTACCCGCGCCGCCGCGCAGAACAAGCCCTGAGGCCATGCGCGCGCTGCTCCTTCCCCTGCTCGTGCTCGCGCTCGATGCCACGGCGAAAGTGGCCATCGTGAGCCGAAGCAGCTACGTGCGCCAAGGGCCGAGCACGGACACCGAAGAATGCTACCATGCGCAGGCGGGCGACACGCTGGTGCTGGAGGACGAGGACGACCACGACGGCTATTACCACGTGCGCGCGCCGGGCAATTGCCTCGGCTACGTGTACCGCAACCGCGTGCGGCTGCGCGATGCCGAACCACCCCTGTGGGCGCGCGGCGGCGGCACGCCCACGGGCCCCGGGACGCCGGGCGGCCCCATCGCCACCGGCGTGCCCAAGCCGCTCAAGGCCTGCTCCTTCAACATCAAGTTCATCGGGCAGGGCAATAACAAGCAGTACCAGCCGCTGGTGGACCTGCTGAAGGACTACGACCTGGTGCTGGTGCAGGAGCTGGTCTCGGCACCCATGGACCTGGTGTACCCGGACTACATGCTCAGCGGCACGCAACAAGCCCGGACCTTCTTCCAGCTCATGGAGGATTACCGGTTCGCTTACGCCTTGAGCAGCGCCAAGACCGGGCGCAGCAGCAACACCACCAACGGCAGCACCAGCGAGTACTTCGTGGCCTTCTATAAACCGCACGTGCTGCAATACCTGCACGCGCCCAGCGGCTTCGTTGACCAGCCGCTGGTGGGCAACCCCACCTTCGACCGCGTGCCGTGGACCTTCCACTTCGCCACGCTCGATGGCACGCTCGACTTCGCGGTGACCAACGTGCACTTGGCCGCCGACGAAGGCGCCGACGAGCAGCGCCGCGATGAGCTCGCCTTCATCGCCGAGCACGCCGCCAACGGCGAGCCCGACCACCTGATCGTGGGCGACATGAACATCCAGGACTGCGACGAGCTCGTGGATGCCACGCCCAGCGGCTATCAATCCATCAACGCCGCCTGCCTGGCCACCAACGTGGCCCGCACCGGCAAGCCCTTCGACCACGTGATGTACCGACCGCGATTCACCGCCACGGACATCGACCCGCACCACTTCGTGCCACTCGACCTGGTGGCCCTCATGGAGCCGACATGGGACCCCGACGACGGGGACTATCCCGGCACCGGCAACTTCAATGTGGGCACCTACGGCTCCTACTACAGCGACCACAAGCCCGTGGAGTTCAAGTTGATCTACGGGGTGAGGGATGATGATTGAAGCAGGCACCTCCGACATCGCACCATGGAACAGATCAGGAGCACCCGACGACTACGGAGCGATTTCATCCCCGAGGAGAATGAAGACGACCTCTCCAGCAATGCGCACCGCCAACTGCTCGGCATCCTCGGGATTGCCCTGCCGCTGATGGTGTTCATTGCCGCAGGCTGGCGGCCGGTGAATGGCGCAGCCGATCGCTGGGCACTGCTTGAGAGTATCAGCGGATACTACCACACCGGGGCCGAAGCGGTCTTCATCGGGATCGTGGTCGCGCTCGGGATCTTCCTGATCACCTACGATGGCTACGACAACCCCACGGGCTGGAAGGACCGGCTGTCCGCGCGCATCGCGGGAATCGGCGCGCTCGTGCTCGCCTTCTTCCCTACCGAGGTCGAGGGCCACTACCCGCCGCTGACCTGGTGGGAAGACTACATGGGCACCGCCCACTTCATCGGCGCGGCCACGCTCTTCATCAGCTTCGCCTACATGTCGTACTTCCTCTTTCCCATCACCGACAAAGAGCTGGACCCATCGAAGCAGCGGCGCAATGCCTTGCACCGCGCATGCGGGATCGTGATCGCGTGCTGCCTGATCTGGGCAGGCATCGCGGGCTTCGTCCTGGAGCAAAGCATCTTCTGGCCGGAGACCGTCATGCTGCTTGCCTTCGGGGTCTCGTGGCTGGTGAAGGGGAAGGTGGTGGAAACATCAGAAGTGCTCGGACGCCGTGCGAAGCGGGGGATGGGGCAGATGTTCGGCGGGGCTGAAGGCTGAAGTAGCGCGCATGACAATATGCCAAAGCCGCGAACACTGGGAGTGTGCTATCACTAGTGGAGGTCATCTGCGATTGCCCTGAACTCCTTCAACGCCGCCTCTAGGTCTTGCACGATCTCCGCCGCCAGCACCCCCGGCTCAGGCAGGTTGGCACTGTCCTCCAAGCTGTCGTCCTTCAGCCAGAAGATGTCCAGGCTGGCCTTATCGCGGGTCATGATCTCGTCGTAGCTGTACTTGCGCCAGCGGCCTTCCGGTGACTTGTCGCTCCATGTCGCCTTGCGCTTGTGACGGTCTGCAGGGTTGTAGCACTTGATGAATTCCGTGAGGTCTTCGAACTGGAGCGGGTCGGTCTTCAGCGTGTGCTTGATGTTGGTGCGGTAGTCGTAGATCCATACGTCCTTGGTCCAGGGGGTCTTGGCGCCGGGCTTGTTCTCGAAGAAGAGCACGTTCGCCTTCACGCCCTGTGCATAGAAGAGGCCTGTGGGCAGACGCAGGATGGTGTGCAGCTCCGTGGTGCGCAGCAATTGCTTGCGCACGGTTTCGCCGGCGCCACCTTCGAAGAGCACATTGTCCGGCAGCACCACGGCGGCGGTGCCGCCCGGTTTCAAGATGCTGCAGATGTGCTGCACGAAGTTGAGCTGCTTGTTGCTCGTGGTGGCCCAGAAGTCCTGGCGGTTGTAGGTGAGGGCCTCGCGCTTTTCCGTGCCCTCGTCGTTAGTCACCGTCACGCTGCTCTTCTTGCCGAAGGGCGGGTTGGTGAGCACGTAGTCGAACTTCTTCGCAGGCGCCGCGCGCAAGCTGTCATCGCGGGTGATGTCCGCCTCGTGGTCCATGTCGCCCACGTTGTGCAGGAAGAGGTTCATCAGGCACAGGCGCGCCGTGCTGGTGACGATCTCCCAGCCGTGGAAGGTCTCGTACTTCAGGAACTTCAGCTGGTCCTTGTTCAGCTTGAAGTTCTTCGGGTTGGTCAGGTGGTCGTAGGCCGCGAGGAAAAAGCCGCCGGTGCCGCAGGCCGGGTCGGCGATGGTCTTCTCGGGCAGTGGACGCACGCACTCCACCATGGCCCGGATCAGCGGACGCGGCGTGAAGTATTGCCCGGCACCGCTCTTCGTGTCCTCGGCGTTCTTCTGCAACAGTCCCTCGTAGATATCGCCCTTCACATCGGCGCCCAGCAGCACCCAGCTCTCGCCGTCGATCAGCTGGATCAGCTTGTGGAGCTTGGCCGGGTCGGTGATCTTGTTCTGGGCCTTCACGAAGATGTCGCCCAGCATGCCGGTCTTCTTGCCCAGCTCGTCCAGCAGCTTCACGTAATGGCTCTCCAGCTCGGCGCCGCTCTTGCCGCGCAGACTCTGCCAGTCGAAGCCGGTGGGCACTTTGGTGTCGCGCTTGTAGGGCGGCTTGCTGTACTCATCAGCCATCTTCAGGAACAGCAAATAGGTGAGCTGCTCGAGGTAATCACCGTAGCCCACGCCGTCATCGCGCAGGGTGTGGCAGAAGTTCCAGACTTTGTTGACGATGGCGGTGGAGGTCATTCTGCTAGCTTAGGGATTATGACCTTGACGGGAAAATCGACGGATTATAAGCTTGGGCCGACCAAGTCAAATGTTGTAGGTTTGAACCCGCAAAATGCACCTAAGGGTGAAATCGTTGGCGAGGACGGTTCGCTTCTGGGGCCAAAATTCGGCTTTAGATGAACTATCGGATCGTCAAGTACGTTCAACTTTCGGGGAGACGGGCAACGGTTTACACGCTTGTGAGGACCGATGGAAGTGCCAGCCTCTTCGACACCTTGCTGAAGGAATGCGCAACCCAATACCCCAAAGAGACCGAGAATCTGGTCGCCAAGCTGCGCACCATGGGTCAGCAGACCGGCTTGCGCACGGACCTTTTCCGAATTGGCGAAGGCTTGCCGGGCGACTTGGTCGTAGCTGTCTCCGATGATGTGACCGCCACCTTACGCGCCTATGGCATACGATACGGGAACTCGATACTCCTGCTGGGGGCAGGTGGTCCGAAGTTGGTGCGTGCCTGGCAGGATGACCCGAAGTTGAAACAAGCAGCCGAAGAGATGATCGCCATCTCCAAGGCCATGAAAGAGAAAATGCAGAACCGTGAGATCGGTTGGACATCCGACGAGATGGAATGGACCGGTGACCTCACATTAGAATTGGATGATGAGCAAGACACCTGAGCCTTATCGCAGCGCCATCCTGGACGAACTGCTGGCACGCATCACGCCCCAGCAGCAGGAGAAGGTGTCGATCAAGATGCGTGCAGCCGTGCGCATCGCAGATCGCCTCGAAGAACTGCGCATGCAGAAGAAGGAACTGGCCGAGGCGTGTGGCTTGAAGGGTTCCTCCATGGTCACCAAGTGGCTGAGCGGCGGGCACAACTTCACCTTGGATACACTAGTGGACATCGGCCATGCGCTGGGTATGAGCGTTGCCGACCTGCTGCGCCCCGAGGAAGAGAGGGTGGTGTTCTCCACTACGGTCAGCGTGCAAGCACCTGCCCTCTCGCAAGAGCGCCGTACTGTGGCCATGGGCGAAATGGCTTTCGTGAGCCGTTCCTCCAACGCTGCCGGGGCTGTGCCCATGGTGAGCGAACCACTGTACCACTATGGACAGAAGCAACCCTGCTTTGCCTGATGAGCGACGCCAAGCCTCCCTACAAGTACAGCCTGAACCTCCTTCAGCTGAACGAGTCGCACATCCATCCGGTGCCTCCACAGGATGAAGCGGCCTCGGGATTGAACTTCAGCGTGAACCTTGAGAACGCCGTGCATGAGCAGAACGGCTGGGTGCTGTGCAACGTGACCGTTAACATCGTTACCCAGAAGAGCGCCGTGCCCGTGGGTAAGCTCAGTGCAACGGTATCCTTCTCCGTGGCCGACTTCAACACGCTCGTCTACAAGAACGAGCAGGGCATCGCGGTGATCCCGCCCGATCTGCTGGCCACGCTCAACGGCATTGCCATCAGCACCACGCGCGGCATCATGTTCGGCGTGTTCAAGGGCACGCCCTTGCACGGCGCATTGCTTCCGCTGATGGATGTGAAGGCCTTTGCGCCGGAACTCCCACTGGAGGGTAAGTAGGGCACCGCACTATACTGCGCGTGCCATAAATGTGCGGATCCGGCATTTGCTGCATGTCCAGTATAGTGCCGACCGTCGTTCAGCGGGCCTTCTTCCGTTCCCGCAGCACCGCCTTTATCCGCTTCACCTTCTCTGGATCCTCGCCGGTCTCCACATAGCGGGCGGCGATGGTGTGGCAACCATTGCAGGTGCCTTGAAGGGCGATGTCGAACAGATCGTTCACCATCACCCGGTAATTGATCAGGCGGCGGTTCGGCACATGGCAGGTGCCGCAGAAGAAATTGTGCTCCAGCGTGCGCAGCCACTCCTCGTCGCCATCGAAAATGCGCATCAGCTCGAAACGCGTGATCTCCACATCACTTGGGTCTCGACGGTGTTCGGTGCGCTTGGGCATAGTCAGCGGCCGTAGCCCACGCCATCATCGCGCAGGGTGTGGCAGAAGTTCCAGACTTTGTTGACGATGGCGGTGGAGGTCATGGTGTCGACTTGTTCGATGTACTCACTTGATCGGATGAACTGATAGGCTGAAGCATAGCGCGGAACACGACCTCCATGATGGCGAAGACCAGGACCAAGGACAGCAGGTTCACGATGCGCAGGAACAAGATCTCCACCAAGACAAAGGCCAAGAACAGGAACCAGTAGTGCTTCTCTTCCACGAATAGAAGGTGGCCGATGGTCGCGAGCATCCTCCTCCTTGGGGCGGGATGAGAAACGGATCTTTGATCGCTATTCGTCTTGCATTGCTTAAGCAGCGCCCATGTGATACCCGCAAGACAGGCCCAAACAACCAACAGGAAGCCCCAAGAGGCTCGGTGCCCTCCTTCCAACAATTCATGGAGAACCCCGATGACGATAGCGGAACCGTGCATGGCTCCATGCGCCGTTTGGTGGACGTCGCGTTCACCATCGAGGAAATTGCCAATGACGATCACGTGAGGGCCTGATTCTTCCATGCGCTTCTTGAGCATCGCGCGCAGGAATGGTGCCCCTTCATCCTCCATGATCTCGTTGGTGCAACGACCGAGAGGCGTGGCGGCGTTCAGACCTCGCAAAGCCTGCAGTTCGTGCTGATGCGATAGCGAATAGGTGTCGCTTCCGAAGCCTAGTTCATGCCCCAGCCTCTTCAGAAGGCCTTCTGATTCTGGCAGGGTGCCTCCCAGTAGTATCGGATTGAACCAGGTCCGAATGAACCGGTCCACATGTGGCCCATGCTCCCGGGCAGAACCCAACAGCCCACTGAAACGGTCGATGCGCTCCACCTTGTTCATGCGTGTGTACGCGCGGTAAGGCAGGCTCAGCGACAACAACCTATCGCCCTTGACCGAACGCCGAAGCAGTGTATGCTTGTAATAGAGGCCATCCTGTTCCCTTTCCCCCACTTCTCCAAAGGTGCCGATGAGTTCATCGTTGTGGTAGAAGGATACATCACGGCACAGTTGCTCGTCGTGCGCCAAAGCCAACTTTCCCTTCTTGGCCAAGTCAATTAGTGCCGCCTGTAAGGGCTTGTCGTGCGCTGTAGGAATGTCGAAAAGCACATCGACGATGACCATGTCGAACAAGGCCGTGTCAGGCGCCAGGTACTCCAAGAACGAAGCGAGCTTCTCCCGATCGGTAACAGCAACGGATGCGCCGCTGTCGATCTGGTTGGGCGCTGGTATCAATCGCAGGTCCTGGGATACATCGATCAGCGTGCAATTGCGCTCAAGGAACTTCTCAGCCTTCGAACGCGAATCGTGTATGCCTTCCAATACAAATCCACCGAACTCCAAGGAACTGATCTGCTCACCGAACCGCAGCGGCAGGAACGACTGCAAATACACTACGATCGTGGTCAGGGCCAAAGACCACACTAATGTGAACGTTATCGCATTCCGCTGTGACCGCCGGATGAAACCAGCCAGCCCGATGAGGACGACGCCGACGATCAGGAAGAACCCAAGGAAGTGGATCAGCTTTTCCACGCTCAATGGATAAGACCTGCACCTATCAGCAAACGCTCAACATCACTGCGGATGGGAGGACCATAGTATGTCTTGGTGAAGGCTTCTACCCGGTCGACCAGCGCATCCCGGTCCAACCCGGAAGCCTCATTGATCGCGGTGGCAAAGGCGACCAACCGTGTGCGGTCGTAAGCGCTAAGGAAGATGAAACGAGCGGAACCATTCAGCCTTGGCTCTGTGCTGCTGGTCAGGCGAATGTTGCGCACGCAGGTTGTGTCCTGTTCACCAGGACCCGAGGAGGAACAAGGATCCCGGAGCACATGCAGGGCAGGGTCACTCTTTCGCTTCCTGATGGAGGGCATCACCATCTGCTCATCGTTCTGCACGGTGATATACAACTGCCCCGGCCCAGCACCACGTAGTCCCGCAAAGTCCAAAACCAAGGAATCGACCACGACCAAGCTGTCGCTCCAGAAGACATTCAACTGCTCAGGACGAGAGAACTTCAACTGACTATCCCCTCGGACCACGGTGTACTGCACTCCCTTACCAGGTTTGACCCGGTCCACACGATCAAGGACGAAAGGTTGCACTCCATCCTTGGCGACCAATGTGATCGCCGCCTGTCGGGGTAAGTCCTTGCCGAGAGCCGTCCGCAACGCATGCAAAATGGAGGTCTCTGAAGTAGCACCGTCTTGAACTATGCGGAGCTCCACCGCTTTCTCCTGTGCCCGTGTGAATGGAGGCGGTAGCTCAACCCGCGCCGCTTCGACCTGGGCAGACGCCGTCCACGGAAGGAGGAATACGGCCATGCACAACCCGATCCGCTGCAATTGCCCTAGGGCATTCAACGAGCGAAGGGATGTCCTGCCAACTGTGCGGGCGTTCATCGGGCCACGATATTGAAGGAAGCCCAATAGCGGGGGGAAGCGTATTCCGGCATCGCGGCGAAGTGCCGCTGCGTGCTGCGCAGCGCCTCGAACGCATGGCGTTCCTTGCCGCTCCATCGCCGATAGAACTCCTGCATGAACATGGTGGTGAATTTATCATCCACCTTCCAATAGGATACCATCACCGCTTTCGCGCCGACGATGAACAGCGCACTCTGCAGCCCATCAATTCCGTCCGATGTGGCCACGGTGCCTTGGCCGGACTGGCAGGCGCTCAGGACCACCAGCTCCGTCTTGGACAGATCCATATCAGCGATCTCGGCCGCGCTCAGCAAACCATCATCAAGCGCAGCAGAACGGGTTCCGTTCGCGAGGTAATCACCGCTGCCTGCAAGCAACAAACCTGATCGCAATAGGGGGTCGCGGCTGAACGAGGAGAGCGAATCATTCAAGCGGTACATGCTCATGAGCTCGTCCTCATTCTGCTCGAAGAAGCCGTGTGTGGCAATGTGCAACAGGTTCACTTTGCCAAGGGACCGCACGTTCGCTTCCGTTGCATCAACCCCGAGGAAGGTCTTTACCGCCCTTTCGTTCATGGCTACAAGAGGCGCGTCCTTCACGATACGAGCTGAGGCTTCTATCTCGGGTTGCGTATGTGGCAGTGCCTTCACTCCGTCCTTACCGGTGAATTCCCGCACCTCGCCCTGTGCGGTCGAAATGCGTGCGGCATTGGTCACATTCGCCTCGCGGGACGCATTGCTTGAATAGTACGTTGGTGCGCCGAAGAACGCAGCCTCCCTCACGTAATCGAAATAGCCGGTGACCTCCTTGTAGCGCAGCGCGTGCATGCCATGTACGTGCTGTATGCTTCGATCCTCACAGAAGCGTTTCGAGCCTTCCCAGAGGTAGGACCAATTGAGCAGACCCAAAGCACCATCGCCACATACATACACCAAGGATGTCTTTCCCAAGGCCGCGCTCAGGGGCGCTACCAGCGCATCGCTCAACGCTTGGATGGCTTCCGGGGCATCCTTGCCTTGCGTGTGCCGCTCATTCACAACGGCAATAAGGGAGTCGATGCGCTCGGCATCATTAACGCGGATGACTGTGGGTACGCCCGTGTTCCGGCGTACCATGAGCAAGTAAGCCGGTTCATAGGCGGTCAGCCCGGCATCGAACAGGTGGACGCGATGTGCATCGATCACCGCGGTCTTGGGATTCAAGGCTGCTTCCACCGTGAACCGGTCTACATAACCAGGCTGATCCCGAACGTCCTTCATCCATTCCCGGTAGAGGAGGGAGAGCAGTGCCTCTTGGGCGCTGAGGGTGTCCTCCAGCGAGCGCGCGCGTTGGAGCATGGAGGCGGTAGCGCTCCTGTCGGTCATGATCCGACCGATCTCCTTCTTGGTGCGGTGCCAGTCAGCATATGCTTCATCATAGACCTCATCCGTGAAGCCCATCCGCTTATCGTGTGCCGCTTGGATCTGTGCGCTGGCCACCTTCAGTTTCCTGCTGTCCAGAATGGACAGGAGCTGTTGCTCCTTGCCCGGCAGTGCCAACAATGCGGTCAATTCCAACGCATCGGCACTTTCATAGGCCCCCAAAAGGTCCCGGGTGTTCCGCGACGAAAAGGCTGCAAGACCCTCATTGCGATAAGTGTTCGTTACCGTGCGATGGGAGGCAAGGGTCCGTGCTGCTGCTTCAGGATCGCCCTGCGCCAGTTGCAACTTGCCCCGCATGTAAGCCAGCTTGGGACGCATGATTCGCCAGGTGAGCGGTATCCGCTCGGCTACGTTCAACAGCGAATCGCACCGCTGATAGTGGCCGGTCGAAAGCCAGTATTCGAACCATGTGGCCGTGTACGCCGCGTACATGCCACCGTAAGATTCCGGCGTGCGACCGCGCATGCCCATCAAGTGGTAAGCTACCTCGGCCTTGCGCAAGGTGGAGAGCGCGGAATCCGGTTCCCCTGCACTGGTGCGCAACAAGGCTTGCCCGCATGAGCACTGTATGTAACGCATTCTTTCTTCGTTCGTCCTCCCGTTCATCTTCGGACAATCGACCGAGTAGATGGAATCGAGGTAGGCATAGGGCATGGCGACGCAATTATTCGTCGCATAGTCCAGATAGTGGCTCGCATAATTCGTTGCGCCGATGGCATAATCAACGTTGCTCGCCTTATAGCGCTTGCCAAGGGCCAGGTACGCACGCTTATCCAGTTCCAGAGCGGCGGAAGATTTGCCAAGGCCGGCGATGGCATGCGCGTAAGCGATGTCCGCGACGTTCTCATCCCGAACGGTGGAACTGTACCATTTGGCAAAGGCACGATCGAACTTGTAGAAGTGCTCGCACCAGAATGGATCAAGTACCGTCCAGTTGTACAGGGCAGCGTGGTTGAGAAAGCGGGAGTATGCGCCCAGGTCGGTGACCCGGTCGAAAGCCCCCAGTTCCGGGGCGCCCAGGAGGGCCTTGCCTTCGGTATCGGGCACGGTACGATACGCCGGGTTGTAGTATGCGAGCCCACGACGAACGACCTCTTTCACGGTGGCTTCATCTTGCGCCTGCATGTAGAAGGTGAAGAGGTCCGACAGGCCGACCCTGTCGCGCCCCAACGTGGGATCCGCCAACAATTTGGTCTTCACTTCCTTGGCCAGCTCCAACCCTTCTTCCCGGCGCCCTTGCAAGAGTCGGGCGTAGGCGCACTCCATGACCGCATCCAGGTAGTATGGATCGTTCTTGCCAAGGCTATTGGCCAGCAGTTGCCGGGCACGATCGGCCGCAGCCTCGTGTTTCGCAAAAGCCATGCACCCCCGGTACCTGTCCGCATCGTAGTAGAACTGGATGCCGGCAATGCTGTCGCGTTGGAATGCGGGCAGCGAACTTGATCTATGCTCGGAGTAATGCGCGGCATAGGTCGTGTCCGCTTGGGCTTCCGCCAGATCCAGCCTGCCCTCGGTGAGGTACCTGCTGTACAGGCTCTGCTTGGGTGCGGTGCACCCTAGTACCAACATCGATCCAAGGAGGCACGATCCGGAAAAGGCGGTGATGCTATGTCCCATTGGAGTGCCTTGCATTCTTATGTCTCCTGATAATTCCCCTTGATCTTCTGCGCCATCACTGACTTCTAGCATCCGAGGTCGCGACCAAGGCCCACGCCATCATCGCGCAGGGTGTGGCAGAAGTTCCAGACTTTGTTGACGATGGCGGGGGAGGTCATGGGCCGTTATTCGAGCGACAAGATCGGCACAACAAGCCAAAGACGGCGGCTATCTTGCTCTCATGACCACCATCGAGGACGAAGCACTTCAACTGTTGCGAAAGTCCGTCGGTACGCCGACCGCGGAATTCCGCGATGGCCAGTTGGAAGCCATCGTCGCGCTTGTGCGCGATCGCAAGCGCCTGCTGGTCGTACAGCGCACGGGTTGGGGCAAGAGCTCGGTCTATTTCATCGGGGCGAAACTGTTGCGGGAGAAAGGTGCTGGACCCACCCTTATCATCAGTCCCCTGCTTTCGTTGATGCGCAACCAGTTGCTCGCTGCGGAGCGCATGGGGATAAAGGCCGTAACGATCAACAGTGCCAACAAGGAAGAACATGATGCCGTGATCACCGCAGTGCTTGCGAACGAGGTGGACGCGATCCTGATAAGCCCGGAACGGTTGGCGAACCAACGCTTCGTGGATGAAGTGCTGCTGCCCATCGCGGCGCGCATCGGCATGCTCGTGGTGGATGAAGCGCATTGCATCAGCGATTGGGGGCATGATTTCCGGCCGGACTATCGACGCATCGTTTCCATCCTCAAACGGCTGCCCGGCAACCTCCCCGTTCTGGGCACCACGGCTACGGCCAACGATCGGGTGATCAAGGACCTGCAAGACCAACTCGGGGATATCACCATCGAACGGGGCACCCTGGTGCGGACAAGCCTCGGACTTGATGCACTCCGCCTGCCGGACCAAGCTTCGCGGCTGGCCTGGCTCGCGCACTACCTGCCCAAGCTACCGGGCTCCGGGATCATTTACACGCTCACCACGAAAGACGCCGAACGCGTTGCGAAGTGGTTGCAACAATGCGGCATCACAGCCGAAGCCTATCATGCGGGAATCGCCGCCACGGACGATGCGGATACCAACACGCGCCGTGCGCAGCTGGAGGACGCGCTCCTGAACGGGACGCTCAAAGCGCTGGTGGCTACCACGGCTTTGGGCATGGGCTTCGACAAACCCGACCTCGGTTTCGTCATCCACTACCAAGCACCCTCATCCATCATCACCTACTACCAGCAGGTGGGCCGCGCCGGGCGAGCCATTGACAAGGCCTACGGGATACTGCTGGCCGGTGACGAGGATGAAGAGATACACGCCTACTTCCAGGAGAACGCCTTTCCGGCCGCCAGCACCGTTGCGCGAATTCTCGCCCCTACTGGAGAAGGTCGACGCCATGGCCCAATGGCAGATCGAACAGGTGATCAACTTGCGTTACGGCCAGATCGAACGTGCGCTGAAGTTCCTCGCGATGGAGCAGCCCGCACCAGTGGTGCAGGAAGGCTTCAACTGGAAACGCACCGCCGTTCCGTTCAAGCTGGATACCGAACGAATCGAACGGCTCACCGCACAACGCAAGCGCGAATGGGAACAGGTCCACTTGTACCTGGAACACAAGGGCTGCTTGATGAACTTTCTGCAAGCCGCATTGGACGACACTGGCGTGACCTCGTGCGGCCGCTGCTCCAATTGCCTCAGCAAGCATTTCCGGACCGAGCTTGATGCCACCACCATTTCCAAGGCCGCCTTGTTCCTGAAGCATGCTGAGTTCGAGTTGAAATGCCCGACCCGTGTGCCGCCCGGCACCTTGACCGGGCTATCGGAGAAGGGCAAACTCCTGCCGCACCTGCGACCAGAGTTGGGCCGTGTGCTCTGTCGCTGGGGCGACGCCGGCTGGGGAAAGCTGGTGGCCGCACAGAAGCACGCCAACCGGTTTGAGGACGACCTCGTGGATGCTATGACCGAGATGATCACCCAGCGTTGGCGACCAGAGCCGTTTCCGGAATGGCTCACCTGTGTACCTTCATTGAACCACCCGCACTTGGTGCCCGACTTCGCCCAACGACTTGCCGTACGCCTCGGCATCCCATTCAGGCAGGTCGTGTCGAAGACCAAGACCAACGAGCCGCAGAAGCTTATGCAGAACAAGCACCACCAATGCACCAATCTGGAAGGCGCCTTCGCCATCAACACGCCTTTGCCGGAAGGTCCTGTCCTCCTGGTGGACGATGCGGTCGATTCCGGTTGGACCTTTGCCATCATCGCCGCGCAACTGCGCCAAGCCGGAAGTAACTTGGTGTATCCCGTGGCGCTTGCCAGTACTTCGCACGCCTGACCCATGGACCTACGACCGGACGACCATGTGACCCTGCTGCTCACCGCGCACCTGCCCGGTGGGGGATCCGTGCATCCGCTCGCACCGGGCGAGTGGTCGCGCTTGGCTGCATGGTTGAGCGCGCAAGGCATGAAGGCCAGCGACCTGCTCGTGGGCGATCCCAAGCATACGCTCGCAACGTTCCAGGACAAGGCCGTTACGTTGGAACGGCTCCTTCCCTTGCTCGACCGGGGTTTCCAAGTGGGCCTGCTTCTGGAGAAATGGCAGCGTGCGGGTCTATGGGTCATCACGCGCTCATCGGCTGATTACCCCAAGCTGCTACATGAACGATTAGGCGACCAGTCGCCGCCAATCTTCTATGGCGCAGGCGACCGCAAGAAGCTCGACACGAAAGCCCTCGCGGTGATCGGCTCGCGCAATGCGGCGGAAGATGATCTCCACTTCGCTCGGCAATTGGGCCATTCAGCCGCGCAACAAGGTTGGACCATCGTATCGGGCGGTGCCCGTGGCGTGGACGAAGCTTCCATGCGCGGTGCTATCGAAGCGAACGGCACCGTGATCGGCGTGGTGGCCGACAGCTTGTTGAAGACCGCTACCAGCCACAAGTACCGCGATGCCATCCAACGCAGCGACATCGTGCTGCTCTGTCCCTTCCACCCCGAATCGGGCTTCAGTGGGGCGAACGCCATGTCGCGCAATAAATATGTCTACTGTCTCAGCCGCGCGGCCGTGGTGGTGTGCTCCGATAACGGCAAAGGCGGCACATGGGCCGGTGCCACCGAAGACCTGAAGAAGAAGTGGGTGCCCGTGTGGGTAAAGCACCAGGCCGACCTGCGCTCGGGAAACCGGGCCTTGGTGGAGCGTGGTGCATTGGTGCTACCCGATGCGGACCCGCATGCTTTGCGCATGGAGGAGCTGGAACGCGGTTCGCTAACCGCGCACGAATTGTTCGCGGGGCAACCGGCCGAAGTGCACGAACCACCGGTGGCTTACGAGAAGCCCAAGAAAGCAGCGCCAGTGAAGAGCAACGGAACAGCCACGGCACATTCCGAGACCGATGACATGGAAGCCGTGCTCAAAGCCCTGACCACACCCATGACGGACAAGGCCCTCGCCAAGCACCTCGGTATGACCACCGAGCGCATCGACAAGCTGCTCGAGCACTTAGTACACCTGAACAAGGTGGAACCGCCTGTGGGGCGCAAGAAGAGCTACAAGTTGGCGGAGCCCGACTTGTTCAGCGCGGGTTGAGGCTCACAACCCCTCATAATACCCCCTGATCTTCTTCGCCATCAGCACCTTCCGCTCCTCCAGGAAGTCGTCGTAGTCCTTCACGTCGTAGCCGAAGATGCCATCGGGGATGCAATTCTCGCGCAGGCTCTTCTTCAGGTCGGCTGCATTGCGCAAGCCGCTCACGCCATCCTTGCCCTTCTCCACTTTATCGGCCACGGCGGTGAAGTAGGCGGCGGGTGTGCGGTCGCCGATCTTGATGTTGCCCGGCTGGTCCATGAAGGTGAGGTTGCTCAGGCGGTTGTATTGTGTGCGGCCCATGCCGTGCTTCTTCAGCAGCGCCTTCGGGAAGATGTGGTGGATGTCACCGCGTGTGAGCAGCATGTCGTGTACGGTAAGGTGGCGGCTGAAGAGGCCGTGGTCCTTGTGGTTCACTTGCGCGGCCAGGTACACGCCGTAGAACGGACTGCTCACTTGCGGACTTTCCATGTGACCGGGTAGCACGCTGTTCCAGAAGGCATCACTGAGGTCACCGGCCTCGATCTCGCTCAGGTAGTCGCTGGCGTTCTTCTCGTTCAAGCGCTTGATGTCCCGGTCGAAGCGGCTCTCGAAGCTGCCTGTAGCCCGCTCGGTGAGGATGCTCATCACGTACCAGCGGCGCACCAGGCTTTGCAGTTCATCGCCGCGGTCCATGCCCTGGCGGCGCAGGTGCAGGTAGAGCAGGTAGGCGAAGTTCACCGCGTTCTGGCTACGCATCAGCTTGGCGTGGATGAAGCCCGCGGAGCGCAGGATGAGGGTGAAGAACTTGAAGTCGCTCTCGTTGATGAAGCGGGTTACGCCCGCGTTGAGGCGCTGGAACGAATGCTCCACCACGCTCTCTTCGAAGGTGCGCTTCTCGAAATCGCGGCCGCTCAGCAGGCTCACCAGGTCGCTCATCTTGCCCCGGCCGAACTCCACGCCGCTCGCCACGCGCAGCATGTCGGTATAGTCCGGGTCGTAGAGGTCCTCGGTCTCGTTGCGCAGCCACTTCATGGCCTTGAAGTGGTCCGTGGCGGCGAACTCCGCGTCGTGTTCCTTGATGTGGTCGTAGTACTGCGGCTCCTTGCACAGGTGGCAGAAGTAATCGATGGCCTTGCGCAGCAGTGGGCCGCCGTGCGTTTCGTTGCTGGCGATCTTGCTCATGGCGAAATCCGCCTGGCTCAGCACCACGCCCTTGCTGTTGATGCGGATGAAGATCTCCGTCACCGTCTCGATATCCAGGTCGGCGTTCAGCTCGATCACGCCGATCTGCCGCTTGGCCAGGTTGGCCAGCTGGCCCAAACTGCGCTCCACCACCTCGGGGTCCGCGCCGGGGTTGGCGGCGGTGTACTCCTTGTTCAATTTGATCAGCGAAAAACCGCTGCTGAAGAACACGCTGATGTCCGGCAGCCAGAGCTTGTCCTTCTGGATGATGGGCGTTTGCACCTCGAAGCGCTCCTCCAGCGGGTGGAAGGCGATCTTGATCTTGATGCGGGCGTAGTCCTGGTCCACCACGTACTCGTCCATCAGCGCGGCGCGCAGGGCGGTGATGCGCTGCTGCCCATCGATCAGGATCTTCTTGCCCTCACCGAGGTTGCCGTTCTTCAACCGGATCGTCGGGTTCTTCCACGTGATGATGTAGCCCACCGGATAGCCCCGGTAGATGCTGTCCATCAGGTCGCGCACCTTGCTCTTGTCCCAGACGAAGGGCCGCTGGATCTCCGGTATGGCGATCTCGCCCTCCTTCACCCACGAGAGCAGGCTTTCGATGAGGGGTTGTTGGATGGAGTATTTCTGGGTTTGCATTGTGTCTATCGATGTACTCTGAAGTAGGTCAGCCCACTAATTGGGATATCCTTCAATTTGTATCGCCCAAAGCCCCATTCGTCCTCCCGGTTTTGGACAGCGACCCACACGAACAGGCCGAAGCAAAGTGCAGATTCATTAAAGTCACGGAGACAGGCGGTGGTGTAGATCGGCTCGTAAACCGTTCCCATCCAATCGCTTCCCGGTATCCAACTCGAGGTCTGGATATCAGTACCATCAAAGCGTTCATTCAGAGCTACCATGATGGCATCATACTGTGCGTCGCTCAATCGCCCGCGCCAGCGATCAAAGTCTTGGCGATAGGGTATATCTGTGATTGGTCGCAGCGTGTCAATGTTCAGGATCATCGTATGTGATTGTGAGGATACTGGACTGGATCATGTCGTTTCCGCCCACTCCTTCGCAATGGTCTCGGCTTGCTCTAGAACAAGCTCCGTTGCCCTTGCCTGCTTGTCCGGTGGATAGCCATACCGGCGAAGGATCCGCTTCACAGCAACACGCAAGAGGGCTTTCACAGCATCGCGTTCGGTCCAGTCGATGGTGACGTTCGAGCGAATGCTCTTGACAAGATCTTGGGCGATCAGCTTAAGCGTAGGCTCACCGAGTACCTGCACGGCGCTGTCGTTCACCTCCAACGCATCATAGAAGGCGACTTCGTCATCGGATAAGCCAAGGTCCTCTCCGCGCTTGTCGGCTTCGCGCATCTGCTTGGCCAACTCAATGAGTCGTTGGATCACCTCCACCGTTTCGATCGCGCGGTTCTGATAGCCACGGATGGTCTGTTCCAACATCTCTGCGAAGGACCGGGCTTGCACCACGTTCTGTCGTTCACGACGGCGTACCTCTCCATTCAGCATCTTCCGCAAGAACTCCACCGCCAGATTGCGCTGGGGCATGTCCTTCACCTCATCCAAGAAGGCATCGCTCAGGATGCTCAGTTCCGGCTTCTTCAAACCGGCAGCAGCAAAGATGTCTACCACGCCACCCGGAGCAACGGCCTGCGATACCAACTGCCGTATGGCTTGGTCCATGTCCTCGCGGCTCTCTTCCCGGTCGACGACCTCGCGCTTGCGCAGCACAGCGGCAACGCTTATGAAGAAACGTACCTCCTCCACGATGGCGGTAGCACGTTCATGTGGACTAGCCAAGGCAAATGCTCTTCGCAGATCGTTGGTTGCAGACAGGAAGCGCGACTTGGCCGAATGGGTCTCATCACCGCCTTGCGCCAAGATATGTTCCTGTGCTCTGGGCAAGAGATTGAGTTTGTCTTGTGGTGCACCAGTGGTCCAAGGTGAACGATCGAAGTCATGGAAGAATGCTCCACAGACCTCGAACTTCTCCTGCATCACCGATAGGGCCTGCTCCTTGTCATGTGTAGCCTCTCCAGCGCCTCCGCTTTCTGTATATGTTGCGGTCGCTTTGCGCAGTTCGTTTGCTAAGCCCAGGTAGTCAACCACGAGACCGTTCGGCTTGTCGCGGAATACGCGATTTACGCGTGCGATTGCCTGCATCAGGCCGTGGCTGCGCATGGGCTTGTCCACGTAAAGCGTGTGCAGGCAAGGCGCGTCGAAGCCGGTCAACCACATGTCGCGCACAATCACCAGCTTCAGTGGGTCGTCGGGTTTCTTGAATCGCTTGGCCAGTTCCTCTCGGCGGGCTTTGTTGCGGATGTGATCCTGCCAAGTATCGGGGTCGCTGGCGCTTCCGGTCATAATCACTTTTAGCACGCCTTCCGCATCGTCGGTGCTATGCCATTCGGGGTGAAGCTTCGTGAGTGCATTGTACAGGTCCACGCAAATGCGGCGGCTCATGCACACGATCATGGCTTTGCCATCCACCACTTGCACACGCGCTTCCCAATGCTTCAATAGATCCTCCGCGATCAACTCCAATCGTTTCTCTGAGCCTACCAGTTTCTCCAGCGCGGCCCACTTGGTCTTTAGTCGTTCGCGGCCTTCGAGCTCCTCGCCTTCGGTTGCTTCCTCGAAGGCAGGATCCAAGTTTGGTCGTTCTTCCTCCTTCAGGTCGATACGAGCCAAGCGGCTCTCGTAGTAGATGGGTACCGTGGCACCGTCTTCCACGGCGCGCTTGATGTCGTAGATGCTGATGTAATCGCCGAAGACCGAGCGTGTGTCGGCATCGTCCTTCTCTACCGGTGTGCCGGTGAAGCCGATGAACGATGCGTTGGGCAAGGCGGTGCGCAAATGGCGCGCGAAGCCTTCAATGAACCCGTATTGGCTACGGTGTGCTTCGTCGGCGATCACCACGATGTTGCGCCGATCGCTCAGTATCGGATGGTCGGTGAACGCTTCATCTGGTAGGAACTTCTGGATGGTGGCGAAGACCACGCCTCCACTAGCGACGGCCAACAACTGCCGCGCTTCGGCGCGACTGCCTGCGCGACTTGGCCGCTGGCGCAACAGTTCATGGCCTCGGCTGAAGGTGTCGAAGAGTTGCTCGTCCAGGTCGTTACGATCCGTGAGCATAACGATGGTCGGGTTCTCCATACCGGGATGCTGCACCAACCGTCCGGCATAGAACAACATCGTCAAGCTCTTGCCACTGCCCTGCGTGTGCCAGATCACACCCACTCTACGGTCGCCCGGTGCGGCGTCCGTGCGCTTGAGGGCGGAATAGCCAGTTGCCGGATCCTGCGCGTTGGGGACAACTGTGGTCGCGCGAAGTGTTTCCTCCACGGCCACGTTCACCGCGTGGAATTGGTGGTAGCCTGCGACCTTCTTCAGCACCAGCCCACCGGGGTCATCCTCGAACACAGTGAAATGCCGCAACAGGTCCAGGAAACGGCGCTGCTCAAACACGCCGCGCACCATCACTTCCAGTTCCGGTGTATCCGATGGGGCGAGCTTGTCGCCTTCAATGGTGCGCCATGGCGCGAAGCGTTCTTTGCCGGTGGTGATGGTGCCTACGCGAGCGAAGAGCCCATCGCTGGCCACGCAAAAGAGGTTGTGCTGGAATAATGCCGGAACCTGCTTCTTGTAGGTCTGCAATTGCTTGAAGGCCGCTTCAACACTTGCCTGCGCGCTCGCAGCGTTCTTCAGTTCCAGCACCGCCAGCGGAAGTCCGTTCACGAACACCACCACATCAGCACGCCGGTTCACTTTGCCATCCACCACCGTGTACTGGTTCACCGCGAGCCAGTCGTTGTTGCTCAGGTCCTCGTAGTCGATGTAGCGCGCGGGCGTGTGGCCCTTGGTTCCATCGGCACGCTGCATGGGTACCGCATAGCCGTCCACAAGTATCTTGTGGTAGGCTCGGTTCTGGGTGATCAAGGCGGCATGTTGCGGAACCGTTATCGCGCGATAGGCTTCGTCGATGCCGTCCGTATCCAGCTCCGGATTCAGGCGCTCAATGGCATCGCGCAAGCGTTTGGCAAGCCACGCATCCGTGAAGCCTGCGCGTTCCTCGAACATCTCGCCGGGGGCCATGTGCGGCCCGTAGAGGACAGGGTAACCCAAGGCTTCCAACCACCCCAGCGCCAATTGTTCTATGTAGTCCTCATTCATCACCTTCCTTTTCTGTGCGGGTTTCCGCGTCCGCATCGTAGGCCTCCAGTTCCGCATCGTAGGCGCTCATGTCCACCGCGAAGAGCACTTCGCTTGCCGCATACGTGTAGCCGAAGATCTTCACTTTCTCATGTAGTTCATCCACGTACTCATTGAACACCGGCTTGTCACTATGCCTACGTCGGCTGTCATCCCTTGGCCCGGTATGGTCAAGGTGCATCGTGAACAAGTATGTGACCAAGGCGTCTGCCGTTCGTGCCGCGAACATCGCTTGTGCTGGCAACAAAGACAACGCGAACGCATCTTGACCATGAGAAGACATCCCAGCATGATTTCGCACTTCGCACAAGGCAGAAACCATAGTCTGCGTGGCGCCTACCAGCTTCCGAACCTTGCCCTGTAGTTCTGTGTCACCTGAATGGTCCTCAGGTACCAGCCTGATATTCTCTAATAAATGTCTGAAGAGTGCCGGCAAGTCGCTGCTGCCGTCATACACAACACTACGGTCTGTTAGAATTGTCTTGCAGCACGTCTCTACCAACGCCTTAGCGATATCGAAAACGTTGTTCGGGTAGGCGACAACGCTTGTCTCGATGAGCTCGATTTGCTGTTGCATGTGCCCAGCCCCTTTTAGGCGCGAAAGCACCTCGCGAGCTCCGGACATGAGGAAGGCTTCGGCCATGGCGATCAACCTTGTAAGCGCACTTCGCCACTCATGAGCTTGGGCAGCAGTGTATCCCGCAATGTGGCGAGGGTGACCGTTTCATCATGAAGTTGTTCCTTCTTAGCAAACAGCGGTGCCACGATCTTCTCGAATTGTTGAATGCGTTCTGCTGGTGGCAGCGGGAAGGTGGGCTTCTCCAAACCGTCCTGCGCCAAGCCATTCACGGTGGTGCCGTTGGTGTAGCCGATCACCTGTTCGCGCAACTGCGGTGCACAAAGGGCCAAATAGATGAAGTGGTTCGTAAGCGGTGAACCCGCCTTGGGTACCGCACGGAAGATGTGGTGCGTGAACAGCCCCATCTCGCCGAAGTACTTGGGTACAATAGCCGGACAGCCGATGAGCAGATGCTCGTGCCCTTGCTCGGTGTTCGCCACGATGACATCGCCTGGCTTGAGAACGTGTCGCTCTTTATAGTCGCCAGTGTACCACTTGACGCCATCGTACTTGTAGCCGCCACCCTCGTAAATAGCGTTGAGGTTATGCAGTGGCAAGCCTTCGCTTTCTGAAAGCCCACTGCCTTTGTAACTGAGGCCCTTGGTCACCTGTACGTGCTCTTCAAGTGCGACTTCTTCCCAACCGTCGGCTTCATCGACGAACCACTTCCTGAACAACGCCCGCGCCAGCTCCTCCAAGGTGCGGTTCGTCTGCCGGTTCAGCTCGATTTTATCGTCAAGGGCACCGAGGACGGAGGCGATTGCCAATTGGTCGTCGTGGTCTGGCACTTCCAATTCCAGCGCGAGTGCATCCTGAGGATTCACCCGTTGATGGCTTCCTGAAGTGCCTGTGACTCGCTGCTCCAGTTCTTCAGAGAAGGTTGGGCTTTGGCACAGGTAGGAAAGGAATCTTCGGTCAATGCCCTTTTTGGGCCGCAGTACAAGGAACTCAGTTGAAGCATAGCTCGGCAACGAGGCGTCGATCTCTGGTAGCCAAACGCGCGGGATCCGAGGGTTAAGCTTGGATACCAGAATAGCATCTTTAGGTACTGTGAACTTGTTGCTCTTGATCGACGAACCGGATTCAAGTTTTGGTGAGCGCCCTTCATCGAAAGCGGGCAGGCTGAAGTGAAACACTAGCCCTGCGCCGTGCTGCGCAGGGTTCTCTTGTTCCTTGTGTAAAGATGCAAGTTCAGAGAGAGGAAGGACCTGCCGCTCACTCATTGTCAAAGGTCAGGTTGGCGAGATTTGTACGGATAATGTCATCCAACTTGGAACCGTCGTCCAATTGACTTATCAACGTGGCGTTGAGGCGGTCGTATTTCTTGTCGAATGGTTCGCCGTCCTCTTCACCAGCCGCCGCACCCACATACCGACCGGGCGTAAGTATGTACTTGTGCAGTCGTACGTCTTCCAATGTGGCAGACTTGCTGAATCCCGATACATCCTCGTATGGCTCATCCCCATCTCCCCGCCAGTTGTGGTAGGTGTTGGCAACGCGGTTGATCTCCTCTTCGGTAAGTACCCGGTGCGTACGGCCCACCATTTCACCTTTCAGCTTGCTGGCATTGATGAAGAGGATACGGCGGCTGCGGTCCTTCAGTGCACGGCCTTCGCGGCCACGGCCGTTCTTCTTGTCGCGGGCTAGGAACCAGAGGCACACCGGTATGGCGGTGCTGTAAAAGAGCTGGCCGGGCAGGGAGACCATGCAATCCACCAAGTCGCGCTCGATCAGTTGTTTGCGGATCTCGTCTTCGCCACCGGTCTTGCCGCTCATGCTACCGTTGGATAGCACGAAGCCCGCCACGCCATGCGGTTTCAGGTGGTGCAGGATGTGCTGCACCCAAGCGTAGTTGGCGTTGCCTTCTGGTGGTGGTGCAATGCTCCACCGTACATCGTTTCGCAGGTGCTCGCCGCCCCAGGTCTTGATGTTGAATGGCGGGTTCGCCAGGATGTAGTCGAACTTTTGGTCGGGGTGCAAGTCGCGATGGAAGGTGTCCGCGGGTTCAGGCCCAAGGTCGCACTCTATGCCCCGGATGGCAAGGTTCATCTTGCACAAGCGCCAAGTGGTGGGGTTGCTCTCCTGACCGAAGATGCTGATGTCACCCACGCGGCCACCGTGTTCCTCCACGAACTTTTCGCTGAGCACGAACATACCGCCACTGCCACTGCACGGGTCGTACACGCGGCCCTTGTAGGGTGCAAGCATTCGCACCAAGGTGTTCACCACGCTGCGAGGCGTGTAGAATTCGCCGCTGTTTTTGCCTTCTGCGCTGGCAAATTGGCTTAGGAAGTATTCATACACACGGCCCAGCACATCCTTGCCCCGGCTCTCCTTGTCGCCGAGCATCATGCCACTGATCAAGTTGATCAAGGGGGCCAACTGCACCACGGCCATATCCGGATGGGCGTAGTCCTTAGGCAGCACGTTCTTCAGCGCGGCGTTCTCGCGCTCCACGGCGAGCATTGCATCATCAATGGTCTTGCCCAGCGTATTCAGCGTGGCCTGAGCCCGGATGTGTTCCCAACGTGCCTCCTTGGGCACCCAGAACACCCGGTTCATGGTGTACTGGTCACGGTCTTCCAGTATGGCTTGCACTTGTGCTTCGCGGTCCTTCAGGCCCGGTGGCAAGTGGTCGTCATGCTCAGGGTCGTCGATGTTCTTCTTGATCTCCGCGCGTGCCTCCGCAAAGGCATCGCTGATGTACTTCAGGAACAGCAAGCCGAGCACCACATGCTTGTACTCGCTGGCGTCCATCTTACCGCGCATCAGGTCGGCACTGCGCCAGAGCTCAGTTTCAAAGCCAAGTGGTTCGTTCGCCTTGGCGATGCTTTTGGCAGCCTTGCGGGCAGTGGTGGTCTTCTCTTCAGCCATAGTTTGTGTTCGGTACTCAAGTTACCGGTCCGCTACTGCGCTCGGTGTGTGTAGGATCAAAGGTGGAACGCGATCCCGCATTTCGCGTGACGGATTGAAGCGGAAAGCCCGCAAGCCCGGTAATCCGGGCGCGGACTTGGAGCGGAAAGCCGGACCCCGAGGCTTTGCGAGGGGGCACGCCCAAAACATCCTGCGTTCCAACGGACGGCTGTCGGTCTTGCAGCACTTGGTAACGCCCACGGCGTCCACCAGCACGAAGTGCGTTTTGTTGGTGGTGGCGCTGGGGCTCACCTTCTTCAGGCTGTCGGCATCGAGGGTGCGGGTGCCGCGGCCCTTCATCTGCTCGAAGTAGTTGCGGCTCTTCACGTCGCGCATGAAGAGCAGGCACTCCAGCGGCTTCACGTCGGTGCCGGTGGCGATCATGTCCACGGTAACGGCGATGCGCGGGTTGTAATCGTTGCGGAAGCGCGCCAGCAGGCCCTTGGGATCCTCCTCGGTACTGTAGGTGATCTTCTTGCAGAAGTCGTTGCCTTCGCCATACTCCTCGCGCACGATCTGGATGATGTCGTCCGCGTGACTGTCGGTCTTGGCGAAGATGAGCGTCTTGGGCACCTCCGTGCGGTGCGGGAAGATCTCCGTTTCCACCGCCTTCTTGAAGGCCTTGATGATCGTGCGGATCTGGCTGGGGTTCACCACGTCGCGATCCAGCTGCGTGCCGGTGTAGGTGATGTCCTCATCGGCCTGCTCCCAGCGGCGCTTCCGCGTAAGGCGGTCGCGCTTGTCCACCTGTTGTTGCGCCTTGATCTCGGCGCCTTTCTGCGTGATGCGCGTTTCGATCAGGTACTCGTCGTAGCCCACGTTCACGCCATCGGCCACGGCCTGCTCGTGCGTGTACTCGCTCACCACGTTCTCGTTGAAGAAGGCGTAGGTGCGGCTGTCCGGCGTGGCGGTAAGGCCCACGAGGTAGGCATCGAAGTACTCCAGCACCTGCCGCCACAGGTTGTAGATGCTGCGGTGGCACTCGTCGATGATGATGAGGTCGAAGAACTCCGGCGGGTAGTTCGCATTGTACTGGAGCGGTGGCTGCGGCTTCTTGCCGAGCACGCGCTCCACATCAGCGCCGGTCTGCTCCTCCGCGCTCGCATCCAGCGGCTCGCCCTGCAGGATGGAGTACATGCGCTGGATGGTGCTGATGCACACCTGCGCGCCGGCATCGATGAAGCTGCTGCTGAGCCGTTGCACGGTGTACAGCTCGGTGAACTTGCGGCGGTCGTCGTTGGGCGTGTAGCTCTGGAATTCCTGCTCGGCCTGCTCGCCCAGGTTCTTGGTGTCCACCAGGAAGAGGATGCGCCGCATGCGCACGGGCGGCTTCAGCAGGCGGTAGATGCTGGTGATGGCGGTGAAGGTCTTGCCGCTGCCCGTGGCCATCTGTACCAGCGCGCGGGGTTTGTTCAGGGAAAAGCTCTTCTCGAGGTTGGTGATGGCATTGACCTGGCAATCGCGGAGCTTGTCGGGGTCCAATGCACCGAACTGCTTCAGGCGCGAACGCAACGGTTCGGTCTTGAGCAACTCTTGCAGCGTCTCCGGCTTGTGGAAACTGAAGACCTCACGAGCGCGGGGCTTGGGATCGCGTTGGTCCCAATGCTTGGTGATCTCGCCCGTGCTGAGGTAGATGAAAGGAAGGGTGCTCTTGCCGACGGTCCAACGCAGTTTCGCGCTCGCGTACTCTTCGGGCTGGGCTTCATGGGCGGTGAAGCGCTCAGCTTCTTCGGGCTTCTTGGCTTCCACGACGCCGACCGGCACGCGATCCACGAAGAGGATGTAATCCGCTGGGCCAACATCGGTGTCGTACTCGCGGACGGCGACACCCAAAGAAGCCGAGGGTTTCAGGGCTTTCTTGTCCTGAACGGTCCAGCCGGAAGCGGCGAGCATGGCATCGATGCGCTCGCGGGCGAGTTGTTCCGGGGTGGGGGACATGGAGGGGTTCAAATTACCGCTCTCGGCCCAACCCGCTTGAAGAGAATCCCCCAGCAAACACTCATGCCCAATGAATAGCCGGTTAGCGGGTCCGCCAAGGCCTGAAAAGCTGGTGCATGACCGTTGTATGGTCACCACTATGGTATCACGTCCAGGTCTAGCGTGTTCACACTGTACTGCTGCACAAGAATTTGTTGCACCGTGTCCACAGGTATATCTTCATTCCGGATGCTGAGCCAATAGGTGCCTGGCACCAGACCCGTGTTTCGATAGTGGCCTATGCCTTGCGGCTCGAGTGTGAATACAGCCAAGTCTTCCAATGCTCCCAGCGCAAAGGCCTCGGTGGTGTATGCCTGCACAACCAGACCCGGTATTCCTTGCAGGTTACCGTCGTGGCAGAAGAGGTCGAAACCGGTAGGTCCGATGGTAACGCTATAGGCGTTGAGTACGCTGGCTGTGACACCAAGGACCTCGACGGCGTCAATACCCTGCGCACCACTGGTGATCCGCAGCCAGTACTGTTGCGCCGCCATTCCTTCCTTGCGGTACACGCCATTGCCAACGGCAGGCAATTCGAATGTAGCCAAGGCCGGGTCGTTCGAGGCGGCCAATACCGGTGAGACATACGCTCGTATCGTAAGCCCCGGTATGCCAGCGCCGTTCAGGTCGATGCAGGAAAGCTGCAGGATCGTGATTGGCGGCAGATCGATGGTGGTCTCACAGATCGTTTGTGCCTGCACATCGCAGGTGTACGTGGTATCCAATCCAAGCAACGCGTTGCGCGCACGCACGTGATAGGTCTGCGGCGGGATGCCCACTTTCTGATAGCTTCCGTCAGGTCCAGTGGCGCCTTGGAAGGCGGCACTCGCACAATCGCCCGCCTGGGCCAGGGCAGCGGTGGCGAACGCGCAGACGTTCACTTGCGGGATGCCGGCCCCGTTGCTATCGCGGATGACGAGGCGGAGCCCGGTAGGTGACGGCACGACGAAGCGGCACGTGATACGGGTGATCCCGCGTGAATTCACCGGGACCGACACCGTTGTGTCCAGCTGTTGATCCAGGCTACGGATGCGCGCATAATAGGAGGTGGTGGCCGTTTCGGTCTTGGACACCCGGCCGAACGAGTCGGTGTTCCCTTTGAAATAAGCCAGGTTCGAATCGTTCTGCTGGGCCAGTGCAAGGCTGGTGTACACGCGCACCCGAAGATTCGGCAAGGGTCCATCAGCCGCATCCGTGCAGGTGATGAGGAAACCGTTCTGGTCTGAATTCCCGGGTCGCAGATCGAGGTGCTGCTGCCCGGCTCCATCCGCTTGGATGGTGATGCGCCCGGAGTATTGGAGACCTTCGCGCATCTCGTGGGCGTACACATCGTAGCTCTCCTCTTCGGCAAGCCCCTTCACCAAGGCATTGCCGCTGGCATCGGTCTTCACGCTGAAGAGGTAGTTGATGGCGTCGTCGGTATTGGCCACGTAGATGTACTTGTCGGAATAATCCTGCGGCGTGCCCGTGCCGTTCACATCGTTAGTGATGGTGACATGGAGGCCAATGTCGCTTGAACCGGGCAGGGAATCGGGTTTGCGGCACCCGGACAAGAGCATCACCACGACTGGCGCAAGGAGGAGGGGCTTCGTCATAGCGCGAATAGCTTAAGGAGGCTCGTGAACAAGGAACTATCCAATGTAACCGCAATGGCGGGAGTTGCTTGATAGACCGACCCGGTCTCCAGCACTTGGCCGTTCTTGAGGTCCACGACATCGCTGCGGTACCACTGGCACAGCAGGTTCACGTTGAATCCTGGATAGAGGTCGTAGCTCAGGCCGAGGTAAAGGTCATCCTTGGGCTTGGGCAGGCCCACGCCTGCGGCGATGGCGAGTCTGCGCGGGTGGAAAGTGAACCGGTTGTCGTCCACCTCGGCACCTCCGCCGAAAACATGGAACTTCAAGCCGACCATGAAACGCGCCTGTTCGTTGGCGCGCTGCACATCGGTTAATTGTCCGCCGGTCACCGTAACCGTGGTCCGTGCCACCGAATCACCGAAAGGCACCGCATAGGATACACCGCCGAATAGCCGGATGCGCTGCAACTCATAGAGGTCGAAGGTGCCCGTCCGTAAGGTCTTCTTCTTGCTCTCGTCCTTCTCATCGAGTTGCATGAGGGTATAACTCACGCGTTGCTTCGCTTTCAGTGTGGTTTTCATCTCCACTTCCACGCTGCGCATGAGCGTGGTCTCCTCGGCGGGCTGAGCATCGACCTTGAACACGTCGAGGATGGAGTCCAGTTGGGCGTAGCGATGGCTTGCCCCTTGCTCAAGCGCCTCATGCTCGGGTTTTATCTTTCGTATGACGGCGTCACATACCGGCTTGCGGCTCAGATAAAGCACGGACTTCTGCCCCCCATCAAGCGCATTGATGTACTGGTGCATCTCCGGATCGCTTTGTCGGGAGGTGGAGATGTTCGCATGGAAATCTCTTGATTCGATGGCCGCAGCGGCCGTATTGCTGATCAAGCTTGTCAGTGCTCCCAATTGAGCGTTCACCTCCTCCGCCACGGCGGGATCGTGCGAGGTGATGGCCTCTGTTGTAGCCGTGAGTTCCAAGAGTTTTGCATCCCCCCGGTAGTTGTGTACCAGGAAATGGCGCTTCTCGAAGGTGTAATACTCCCCGCGAAGCGTGGGTGTCATGGAGCCGTAGGTTTTCGCCCCGTCGAAATGCCGCATGAAGTGTTGTCGATCCTTGTTGCTCAAGTACAAGAGCACGTCGTTGAGCACCACTGAAGGTTCCCGGAGGAACTTCGTGACAGCGTTGCGCGCGGCTGTTGAATCCGTGACCTCCTTGTTCCTTTTGAGCATGAGGGTCAATTCACTTTGAGCATCCTTCCGGGCCTTCACCAATTGTGCGAGTTCGGCAGGTGTGCGTTCCGCTGAGCAACAGGCCAGTTGCTTGTCGTAGGCATCCACCTCCCCACGGAGCAGCACGACCGAGAGCGTGTCCGAGGATCGTTTTGGTTTGGCGGGCCGCTTGAAGGGGTCCAGGGTAGCGACTCCGTTCGTGTACCAAAGCCATTCGATCATCCAATGCGCGATGAGGGAATCGCTCTGTGCGATCACCGTCTCCACCTTCGTCTTGCTCTGGTCCCACTTCGCCTGCACAGCACCGCACTTGTTCCCGTCTACTTCGTCCCTTGCTTCTTTCGCTATGGCCTCCAATTCCAAAGCACCACGATAAAGTCCTGCTTTGAGTGGTGCGATGTGGCGCTCATGCCGTCGCTTCGTTGTCGTGAACCAGGAGCGGACTTGCTCCGTGCGCTCTGGGGTCCGTTTCACGCTTATGCGCAAAGGCCCTTCAGCGATCTTTGGCTTGGGCTCAGTTGCAAAGTCATAAAGCAGCGTGCCACTAGCACTGAGTTTGGCGCTTTTCAAAGACCCCGTGTTGCTTCCTCGTCCCTGGCCGATTTCCACGATATAGCGGTATTCTCCGATATTGCTCGCCACCGCTGGTCGCTGAAGGTGTTCAGGCAGGAAAAGCGCCTCACCATTCGTGATCTTACCGCCATTCATCTTCTTGCGCAATCCATCTGCGTATGCCGATATGTCCCAGCGGGTATCCGAGCCACCCATGTCGGCGTTATTGAAAACCCAATTGAGTTCTCCACGAATCATACGACGCCATGTGGCCTTCAAGTGATTCTCCCAATGATCTAGTGGATCGCCTTTGAAGGTAACGGGCGACCCATCGGGCGATGTGAGTTGGATGGTGAGTCCCTTGAGTGTCCGTTCTTTGAGAATGCACTTCGTAATACAGCCGCTCGTGCGTGCATTGTTGTAGATGTATTGCGGCAGCCCATCAAGCAATGCGCCGTCGGTTCCGATCCGAATGACCGGGTGCGATACCCCCCGTACATCTTCCGCGTTCCACGGCCGATTCCGGAAATCATCTGTTTGTGCGTATGACATGGAGGGCAGCGCTGTGGTTGCGCCCCAAACGACGAAGGCCATTCCTGTCAGTCGCGATTGCATCATTGTGGAATTAGTTGGGTCTTTCATCCGGCGTACGTCTCACTCGCCCGGGTGCATCGGTCGAACCAATCGACCATTTCCTTCCGCGTTCGGCAGTCGTGCAGGACGCTGCCGAGCAGGGATTGGAATGGAGCAAGCCGTTTCTGCTTGTACCGTGCGATTGATTCATCCGACAGTCCGTCGATGTGCGCGATGTTGAAGCGCTCATTGAAATCGTATGCGATCGGCTTCAAGGCGCCCTCATCGGTGATCACCAGAGGATTCACCAGATCGGAGAGCAGGCGTTCATGGTATGCTGTATCCTGGCAGCTCCCCAGCAGGCCCGCATAGGCATCGCGCTGCTGCCACAAGCCCATAGCGGGCACCAGGTCGCAGGAAACCCTCACGCTCGCAGCGAGCTCATCGCCCAATGCCAAGGCTACGAGATAGAGCCTGGCCCGGTCCGTTTCGGAATACGGTGCGAATCCCTCCATCGTGCGCGCACGGCCCGCGAGGGCCACGGGCCTGATCTGTAACGCGCGGGCACCAAGGCTCGCCAGATGCATCGCCAATTCAGGCAGTTCCGGTAGCGCATCGCGCGTGATGGAAATGGCTGCGGCCACAGGTCGGCCTTGATCGGCCAGATATTCCAGTGCATGACAGGCATGCGCATAGGCGCCTGCCCGGGCCCGAATGCGGTCGTGAGTGCCAGCGAGCCCATCGAAGCTGATGGCTATGCCATCCAAGAGCGCGAGTGTGTCTTCCATCCGGGCATTGACCAGCAGCCCATTGCTGATCATGGTGACCCGATAGCCCATTTCCTTGGCCTGCTCGATAAGCCCACGCAGCGAGCGGTAAACCAGCGGCTCACCACCGGACAGGCTGATCATCTCGTAGCCCTCGGTCTTCAGGACAGCCAAGGCCCGGCCAATCGCCACCGGATCAAGGGCTTCCTTGTATTGCATGCCGGAGGAGGAATAGCAATGCAGGCACTGCAGGTTGCAGAGCCTCGTGGGGTGCAAGTGGATGGTGCGATCGGGCAGGAAGCCCGACCGCCTCTCCATCCGCTCTAGCGTGGCATGTTCAGCGAAAGCCCCAGTCATGGACGCCCTTGCAGTTCATCCACTTCAAAGGCCACGTGCACGCGGAACCGGTCCCAACCGATGATGCCATATGGGAACACTTCCCACTTGACGATTCCCAGGCCCTTGGTGAGGCCATCGAGCTTCGGTCGCTTATTGGTGAAGTAATCGCCGCAGATCCCGTACGGGCAAGGTCCGAGCTTCCCAAGCTCCATTCCTTTGATCAAAGCGCGGTCGGCGATGCGATTGATCACGGCATCGCTGAGCTTGTAATTCGCCAGCCTCTTGCTTAGTGTGGACGACAGTTGTTTGCTTGTGAGGTTCGCCATGCGTTCAAGGATTAAAGGGTTTAAGGGTTGTTTGTGTCGCTTGCGTTGTTCTGATTGACTGCCGCGGATGAAACAGGCGGAACACCTGAGCGGTGTCTATCCAAGGCAGCTAACGAACACGCATCGGCAAACTTCTTCGCCACATCGCTCCCCCCCTCCCCCCACAGCCGGTTTCTTACACGGGTCGTCCGGGCTTTTTACACGGGTCCTCCTTGTGATCCAAATGGGGCCTTGGCGAGCCCAATCCATCGCCGGGCGCCGGTTCCGTGGCGTTGCGAGCTGGAAACGCAATGCGCCGGCGCTGCTTCGTATGGCCGTACGCACCGGTGTTCACCACAAGCAGAATTGGCCTGCGGATGCTTGAATTCGCGGCAAGCAAGACCCCATGAGCGAGCATGTGAACGGAACCCTGACCGTGGCTCTGGCCGACGACCATGATTTGATGCGGGCGGGCATCGCCGACCTGCTGGAGCGGCATGCGCGTTACCGGGTGGTGCTGCATGCGCGCGATGGCCGTGAGCTGGTGCGGGCGCTAGAGGGCGGCGCGGAGGCGGCGCTGGCCATCGTGGACCTGCGCATGCCCGATATGGATGGCATCGCCGTGCTGGAATGGCTGCGCGCACATCGCCCGGGGGTGCGCACCCTGGTGTACACCTGGGACACCAGCGAGGCCACCGTGATGCACTGCTACCGCAACGGGGCGGACGGCGTGCTCTTCAAGGACGAGGTGCCCGAGAAGCTGCTGACCGCCCTCGACACCGTGGCCGCCGGCGGCATCTACCACAGCGCTTTCAGCCAGCGCGTGCTGCTCGAGAACCCCGACGGCCTCACCGCGGAGGAGCGGCGGCGCAACAGGCTATTGGCGCAGATCTCCACACGCCAGCTGGAGGTGCTGCAGCGCATCTGCCGCGCCGACGATCCCACCTACGAGGTGATCGCGCAGGAGCTGGGCCTGAGCCGCCGCACCGTGGAGAAGCATGTCGGCGAGCTCATGGCACTCTTCGGCGTGCACAGCAAGACCGCCCTGGCGCTGTCCGCCGTGCGCGTGGGGCTGATGGAGCTGGGCCGTTGAGGCGTCGGCAGTGCATGCACGGTTGAGGCGAGCCTATGCATGGAAGGCTGAGCCGCATGAGCGTATGCCCTTCACATCCGCCGGGATGCACGGAGCAACCGCAGGGATGAACGAGGCATCTGCAGGGATCCGCGAGACATCCGCTGGGATGAGCAAGGCACGCGCAATGATGCACGAGGTATCCGCAGGGTTGCGCGAAGCATACGCAGGGATGCGCATGACCACCGCAGGGGTGTGCAAGGCATCCGTAGGGATGAGCAAGGCATCCGTAGGGGTGTGCAAGGCATCCGCAGGGATGCGCAAATCATCCACAGGGCAGCGCAAGGCATCTACAGGGATGCGCAAGGCATCCGCAGAGGAGCGCACGGCATCCGCAGGGATGCGCAAGACATCCACAGGGATGCACAAGACATCCGCAGGGGAGCGCACGGCATCCGCAGGGATGCGCACATCATCTGCTGGGAAGCGCAAGGCATCTGCGGGGATGGCCCGTGTGCACCAGCGGCATCACGGATGGGAACGCTGGAATGGCAAGGCATCCAGAAGGGGATGGGTAGAATTACCCACCTGTGCCTGGGTAATTCCCGCACCGGGAAAACGACACCCCCGGACCGGCTTCCACGATTCACAGGCTGCGTCGGAATTCACCGGCGCATAAAACCAACAAGACCATGAAACAGAATCTGGTCATACTACTGGGCCTGAAAGGCCTCACCCCCGCAGCCTTGGTGGAAAAAGGCCGCAACCACATCGAGGATTGCACGGGCAACGCGGACCTGACGCTGCCGGCCAACTTCCTCACCGACTTCGCGGCGGCCTGCGACGCGCTCGAAGCGGCGAACATGGCGGTATCACAGAACGGTGGCAAGACCGACACCCTGCTGCGCAACAAGCGGCGCGATGAGGTGGAGGAATTCGTGCGCAAGCTGGCCGGTTACGTGGAGGCGCAGTGCACCAATGATGAAGAGAAGATCGTGGGAACGGGCTTCACGGTGCGCCCCGCCAGCGCGCCCATTGGTCTGCCTGCGGCGCCGCAGAACCTGCGCGCCAAACGGGGTGTGCTGGCTGGTGAGGTGGGCCTGCGCTGGGACCGTGTTCCGGGCCGATTGATGTACGAAGTGTGGATCAACGCCGGCGACCCCAACGTGGAGGCGGGCTGGACCCTGCTCACGCAGACCAGCAAGAATTACCTGGTGGCCGACGGCCTCACCACCGATGCCGTGTACTACTTCCGCGTGCAGGCCATTGGCACCGCCGGTGCCGGCCCTGCCAGTGACAGCGCGGTGAGCAAAGCCGCGTAATGCGCCACTGAGCGACGCCTTCTTCCTCACACGTCTCCCGCCCCGGGTCCGCAAGGATGCCGGGGTTGGGGGCGTGAGAACCAACCGCACCATGAACACGACCACACCATCCGGACAGCGCAGCGCCTCCGACTTCGAGCGCGAATACCTCGATTGGTACACCCGCGTGAACGATGAGGCATGCACGGCCTTCGACCCCAGCGCCTTGGTGGCCTTGGCGCGCGCGCAATACCCGCACCGGCCGCAAGTGGCCGAGGCCTTCAAGCGCCTCACCGCCATCTGGCACCACACGGAGCTGTACAGCTATTTCCTGTCGCACCGCGCGCGGGCTGCGCACTGGCGCTACGTACCCGGCTTCCCCTTGCACCATCCGCTGCTGGGCGAACTGCAGGTGGACCTGGTGCGCGATCCGCACCATCCTGACCGGCTGACCATCGCCGGCGTGGAATACCTGGACCGCGTGCTGGGCCGACTGCCGCACGACGATGGACAGACCACCCTGGTGCAACTGTGCGGGAAGAAGCGACGCGCATGATCAGCACCAGCGCGCTCACCGGCCAGGCGGAGGCGATGCTCCGTCCATGGCTCCAGGTGCCGCGGGTGCTGCCGCGCCTGCGCTGGCTGGTGCACACGCCATACGCGCGCCTCTGGCACGCGCAACTGGACGGCCGCCCCGTGGGCATCGCAGCCGTGCTGCGCTTCGGCCCGCAGGCGCGCATCGTGCTGCTGCACCACCGCACTGCAGCCCGCGATGCGCGCGGCGAATTGATCGCGCAGCTGCTGCACGATCTGCAGGCCGAGGGCATCGGCACCATCAGCGTGGTCGCCCACGAAGCGGAGGCGCCCCTCTTCCATGCGCACGCCTTCGTGGCGCACGAGCGCGTGCTGCGCTGCGCGGGCGGCCGTTTCCTGCAGGCTACGCATGCCGAAGTGGTTCCCCTGCAGCCACGCCACCGGTTCGGCGTGCTGCACCTCGACCGCCGCGCCACGGGCATGGACCGCCATGCCTTGCTCACCGAGCACGAATTCCTGGGTCAGGTGTACGAGGAGCGCGGCGTGGTGCGCGGCTTCGCGCTGCCGCTGCTGGGCGATGGCCTTATCGTGGCCGATGCGCCGCATGCCGGATTGGAGCTGCAACGCTGGCTCTTCCCCACGCAGCGCCACCTGCTCCTGCCCGATACCTGCCCGGCGCTGGGGCACTTGGGCGAGCGCGGCTACGCCTGCGCGCCTGCGGGCACGCGCCTGGTGCTGGGGCCTGCTGATGCGCGTCCGGAGCTGCTCTATGCGGAACCATTCGCAGCGGTGTGAACATCGTATTCAATCCTACCCGCTATACTTGGTCGGTTCCTCGTCCATGGAAACGCCCGCCATCCCCATCGCCCTGGTCGATGACCACACGCTGTTCCGCAGCATGATGGCGGAGATGCTCGACGGCATTCCCCAGTACCAAGTGGTGCTGGAGGCCAGCCACGGCGTGGACTACATGCGCGCCATTAAGAATGGCACCGAGATCTCGGTCGCGGTGGTTGACCTGCACATGCCGCTGATGGACGGCTACGAGACCATCGCCTGGATCCGCGCCAACACCCCGGGCACGCGCGCCTTAGCGCTCACCTTCGAGAGCAGCGAGGAGGCCCAGGAAAAGGCCTTGCGCGCCGGCGCCTGCGGTTTCCTGCGCAAGGACATCAGCAAGAGTGTATTCCTCGATGCACTGAATCAGGTGGCCGTGCTGGGCCATTATCACGATCCTTCGGAAGTGGTGCAGGCGCAGGCCTTGCGCAAGGAGCACGAACGGCGCCGCACGGTGGCGCTGAGCAGCCTCACCGACCGCGAACTGGCCTTCATCAGGCTGGTATGCAATGAGCACGAGCTCACCAATGAGCAAGTGGCCGATCGCATGGGGGTGCACCGCCGCACCGTGGATGGCTACCGGGAAACGGTGTACCGCAAGTGCGATGTGAAGACCAAGGCCGGGCTGGTGGTCTTCGCGTTCAAGTGGGGCATCCTGCCCTGATCAGGCCACCCGTGCAAGAAACCCCCTTGCACCCGTGCGAGCACCGGTGCTTCGATTGATGCCCCTCCTGTTCTTTTGGAAGCCAAACCCACGCAGCATGCCCAGCACTCGACGCCGCCTTCGCTCCCTGCTCATCGCCCTGCCCGCCGGCCTGCTGGCCTGCGGCCCTTCCGGCTCTGAGCAACAGCCTGCCACGAATGGCCTTGAATCCATGGATGCCGCGCTGAAAGCCGCGTTGCCCGAAGTGTTCGGCACGGAGCACCTGCATGTCCCCAAGGGCGAATTGGCATGCGCCGAAGCGGACTTCGCCGACCATATCCATTACGGAGACTCCGCCAGCCATGCCCCCATTCCGATGCCTTCGGGCGGCATACAGATGAAGGTAAGCGAGCTATTGACCGTGCTCGGTTCGGTGGAGCCGTGCGAGCCGAACGGTCCGATTGAGCGTGGCGTGGTGGTGCACTACGGCCTGAACAACGCCTCAGAATTCGATGTGCGCTTGCAGGTGCTCTGCATCACTTATGACGAGGCCACGGAAGAATATGAGTACGCCGGTTCCGACGATTGCTACAGGATCAAGGCGGATGGATCCCTTGAATCAGAGCCAGGCGGGCTCGCTGCCTGGAAGGCCACCGGCGGATGGCACCGCTACGCCAGCCGGGTGATGATCCGGTCGAACAGCGACCCGGTGTGGAATCGCATCGATGCAGCGGTTGAGCCCAACTCAGCCATCCATGGAGAGGATGCGGTTCGCGACCTGATCACGCAGAACGGATTGAGCGAAGGCGAGGTGGCCTTGGTGCCGATCGCCACCCCTTCATTCCGGGAAATGGAACCGGACAGCAGCTATGAGGAGCGCGGCTTCCACCAAGGCCTGGCTTGGGTTCCGGTTGGAGTGGACCTCGACGATTCCATATACGTGAACGAGCCTTTCCGGGCGAAGGCGCTCGATGTGGGCTCGCCTTGCCCGCACTTATGTCCGAACACGCCATTCAAATTCTGGGTGACGGCCACCCCGCCGCGGCATACGTGCAAGTGACCCGGGAACAGCACCTGGCTCTTCGTCCCCATGCTCTTGTATCATCTCCGCGAGCTGCTCATGCTGGCGGCCATCGGGGCGGCCTTTGCCGCATTCTGGAGCATCAGCCGGCCAAGACCCCGCCTTTTCCGTCTTGGTGGTGCGCTCATTGCCCTGGCATTCCTTGTTGAGCTGGTCGGCTACATCACCAAGCTTCGGCAAGAGGTCAATGCCCTGTACTACAATTCGTTCATCTTGCTCGAGTTCCTGCTCGTGCTGGCCATGGCCCATGCTCAACAACCCGCATGGGGCAAGGCGCTGCTGCTGGCAGCCGTGCTCGGGCTCACCGGCTACCTGGTGAACGCGAGGTTCGTGGACTGGATGCACGACGTCCTGTTCGAAGCGATCGTCCTGTTCGCCTTCCTGCTTGCCCTGGTGCTCGGCTGGGTGCTTTGGCGCATGGCCAACACAAGCGCTGACCCCTTGCACCGGATTCCGGCCTTCTGGCTCTTCACGGGCATGCTGCTCTACTTCATTGCGCTGCCACCTGTGATGGGCCTGGCGCGCTACCTGCGCAAGCAGGACCTGGAATTGGCTTCCACGCTCTGGACCATCATGCCCGTGCTGTGCACCGTTCGCTACCTTCTCGCCGCCTATGCCGGCTGGCTCTTTGTCCGCCAACAGCGCGTTGAGCATGAGTGAGTCGCTGCAGATCGTCTTCGCCATCATCGTCATCACCCTCGTGCTGCTGCTCATGGCCGGCGCCATGGCGGGCCTTATGGTGGTGAATTCCAACAGGCGGGTGAAGCACCGATTGGAACTGGAGGCGGAGCACCGCCGCTTGCAGCAGGAAGTGGCTCGGGCCGAGCGGGAGGCCACGCAGGAGACCATGCATCAAATCGGCCGGGAATTGCATGACAATGTGGGGCAATTGCTGACGGTGTCGCTGATCGGCTTGCGTGCCGCAGCAGGGGATAGCCGTGGAAAGGGCAAGCTCGGCGCCGCCGTAGAGGCACTTGAACTGGGGATTGAAGAAGTCCGGCGACTGGCGCACAGCCTCAGTCGGGAGCTCTGGTTGAATCGGACCCTGGCCGAGGCGCTCGCTTTCGAGGCCGCGCGCATTGAGCGCGTGGTGCGGATCCGTGCACAGGTTCAACTCGAAGGCGAGCCCCGCACGATCGATGCCGACACCAGCACCATTCTCTACCGCATCTTCCAGGAAGTGGTGAACAACGCGCTCAAGCACAGTCGGGCCGATGCGCTCTCCATCACCTTCCGCTACGGCCCGCCCATCACGCTCATCGTATCGGACAATGGGCAGGGCTTCGACCCGGATGTCACAGCGGGCAACGGCGGCCTGCACACCTTGCGCCACCGATGCGAGCTCATCGGCTTCAGCGCGCATTGCTTTAGCGCCCCGGACCGTGGATGCACATGGACCTTTGCGGAGCGCAGTGCCACGGTCCGATCGGACCTGGCGAAAAGCTGACGGAATGCACGGGACCAAAGGCCGCAACGCCTTCCTCGAGTAGCGCAAGCCGCAGTTCGGGAAGGGGAAATGGATCCCGTCCCCGGAGGCCGGGCGCAGCGGCGCGGAGGCGGTCATCCGGCGTCTCACGAATCTGCATTCGCGTGATGGCTTGGGTGAGACTCCGGATGCGCGGGTTCCAGCTGCTTCGCAGCTCCCGCGCTCCGGAGTGCCGATCACAGCGCGTTGCGCGTGACGTAGTAACGCCAGCCCACGATCAGCTTCTGGGCCTTGGTGAGCCGCAAGAGGTCCTTGTCCCAGAGCTTGGGCAGCAGCAGCTTGTTGAGGCGCGCGAGCAGGCGGAAGAAGGACTTCTTCATGGTCAGTGGTGCTGCAGGCCGCATTCCTCATCGGCCCATTCGAGCTCAATGGTGGCGTGGTGGATGCCGAGGTCCTTCAGCACCTCGCGGGCCTTGGCCTTGATGGCCAGCGCTTCCGTGCGACCCACCTCCTCCACCACGATGTGCACGGTATGCACGATGAAACTGCCGTCGAGCGTCCACGTGTGCTGGTCGTGCAGGTCGATGATGTGCGGGATGGCCATGAGGCGCGTGCGCACCTCCTGCATGTCGATGCCGGCGGGGATCTCCTGCATGAGGATGCCGGTTCCTTTCTTCAAGGTGCCGATGGCGTTGACCAGGATGTACGCGCTGATGGCGATGCTGAGCAACGGATCGACGATGGCCCAGTTGGTGAAGTGGATGAGGATGCCGCCCACGAGGACGGCGGCCCAGCCGAGCACATCCTCCATCAAGTGCAGGTACGCGCCACGCTCGTTGAGCGTCTGCCCGCCGTGGAGCTTCCACGCGGCGAGTCCGTTCATGAGAAGGCCGAAGAGCGCGAAGCCGATCATGCCCAATGAATGCGGCAGCTCGGGGGCCCAGAGCTTGGGCACGCTCACGGATAGCATGAACAGCGCACCCACGATGAGCACCACGCTGGTGAGCCATCCTCCGAGCATGCTGTAGCGGCCGTAGCCGTAGCTGTAATGCGCATCGCGCCCCTTCATGGCCACGCGCTGCAAGTACCACGCGGTGCCCAGCACCAGGCAGTCGCCCGCATCGTGCATGGCATCGGTGAGCACCGCGATGGAGCCAGTCCACCAGCCGCCGACCACCTCCACCACCGTGAAGGCAAGGTTGATGAAGAAGGCGGTGCGGAGCGCTACGGCACTAGCGGCGGAGACGTGACCGTGGGCGTGCTCGTGGTGGTGGTGAAGATGTCCCGCGTGCGAATGGGAATGCGCGTGGTGGGGCATCATGTCATCTGAGGCTGCATTCGCGCTGACAGGCTCCATGCTAATCTGCGCCAGTTCCAAAGCCCATGATCGGCCACCATCAAGGCACCTGCGCAAGGAGACTGGAGATCTCAGCTTCCCTGACATTAACCTTATCGGACTTGTCATACATGGTAAGCATCCAAATGACCTTGCCGCGATCCGTACATAGCGTGATCACACTAGCTCCACCACTTTTCCCCTGTCCTTTGGAACTGATGCGCATCCGGACCTTGTAGCAACCCCTTCCCAAGGAGGTGCCCGCGTGCGGATCGCTGCGGAGCTCGTCAATCAGCGCCGCGAGATCGTTCTTGATCAATGGATACTTTCGCGAAAGTGCTTTGACGCGCCGATCGAATTCTGCCAGAGACCTGAACTCAAAGCTCATCCAACAGTTCTTGGATCGGCCGACCAGCCAGCTTTCCCTTCTTGGCGGCCTTGAGTTCCTTGACCGCACTACGGACGCTCCGGAGTATCTCGGCGTTCTCGCTTCCTGCCTTCTCCGCCTTTTGGGCTTTAACGAACGGCAGGCTCTTCAGGAGTTCCAGGAAGAACTCCGCCTTGCTGTCCTTGACTTCGACGACGAGTTTCACGACGGCGCAAAAGTAAGCGCGTAAGCCAGCGGAATCACAGCCGCTCCAGCGCATCCATCAGCTCCTGGTGCTTGCTGCGCAACACCGCGATGCTCATGCCGTTGGACATGATGGCCTCGTCATCTCGCACTATCGCTGCAGCACGACCGGCAGTCTTCCACTTTGTTCCCCATCGGACCACCGCAGCAGATATGTGCCTGAGGCCAAGGACGACGATCTGGTGAAGGACCGGTGCGCAAGCCCAGGTCCATCACCTCCTGGCCCGTGAGGTCGATCACTGTGTAGCGAGGGCTACTTCCGCTATAAGCCACGGTGAAGAGGTCGCGCCCGGGATTGGGGAAGATGGATAAGCGGGGTAATGTGATGCCGAGGGTTGTAATCACCGTAGGATCACTGGGCTCGAAGCAGCTAATGTTCGCGGCGAAATCGCCGGTCCCTGTGTTATTGCTCGTGAATACCACCGTGAGGCAGCCCGTGGGGTTAGCGAAGCTAGCCCCGATGATACCCGGCGAATCACTGCCGCTCCAGTTGCCAATCAGCGGCGCCGAGGTGTTGTCGCCATCGTAGATGCTCATCTGGTCCACCGGGGCCAAGCCCGCAGTGTTCAAGTTGAAGATGACCCATTGCAGGGAGATGGCCGGACCGCTTCCGTCAGGACAAAGGACCATGGTGAAGTTCTCGTTGTTGCCATAGGCTCCGGCATTCCCGCCACTATCCAAGAGAGCGCCCTGGCATGTCGTCACGCTGGGTTGGCTGATGTAGAACTCCTGGCGGAAGCAATGCTAACAAGTGACATCCAAAAGGTCGGAGCGGTCAGAAGTAGAGAACTGAAAGCACGCATGGAATGGTGTATGTTGGTGGTGTCCTTGTCAATTAACCGTCATAATCGTTCCAGCGCATCCATCAACTCCTGCTTCTTACGGCGCGACACGGCGATGTTCATGCCGTTGGACATGATCACTTCGCCGCCTTCGCCCTTGATGTACTTGCGGATGTGCTTGCGGCTCACGAGGTGCGAGTTGTGAACGCGAATGAACTCCTGCTCACCTAATAGATCCTCGAACTCCTTTAGTGTACGCGAGATCACCAAGCGCTTGTCGTCGCGCAAGTGCAAGGTGGTGTAGTTGGAGTCGGATTCGCAGACGACGATCTCGTTGACATGCACCAGCTCCAGGCCATCGCTCACTGGCAAGGCGATGGTGCGATCACCAATGGAGCGATCGATGTTCTTCAGTAGCATGTCCACCATGACCGGCTTCTCGGTGGCGCTTACCGCCTGCACGGCCTTCGCAATCGCATCCGCCAGCTCTTGTGCATCGATCGGCTTGAGCAAATAGTCCAGCGCACTGAAGCGGATGGCCTTCACGGCATAACTCTCGTGCGCAGTGGTGAAGATCACATGCGGGCGCCTATCGCCCAGGGCGCGGAGCAGGTCGAAGCCGGTCTTGTCCTTGAGCTCGATGTCAAGGAAGAGGATCTGGGGCGAGGTGCGACGGACGAGGTCAATTCCGGTTGGAACATCGACGGCGGTCCCTAACAGATGAACTTCAGGGTGCAGGCGCTTCAACAAGCCAGTGAGAAGGTTGCGCGGTGCGTCCTCGTCATCGACGATCACGGCGGTGAGCAAGTTTGCCATGGTCTCTTTGAATTGAATTGGTGCCTCAGCTATCGTGTGAATGTATCATGACGTTCTATTTCCGAAGTTGTTCCGAACAAATGTTCAAGGCGGTCGAACAACTGGCAATCCTTGGGAGCATGACGGGCTGAGTCAGCATTCTCGGTCACGATGCACGTACTGTCGTCCAAGGTCACACTCCGAACGGCAATCTGATTGCACGACCATAAGTCAAGCAACTCAAGCTGGTACGACTTCCGATCAGCTTGGTGCCCTGCGCGGGCTTGTGCTCGACCATCATTGTCCGCATCTCCTTACCCTCCAATATGAACCGGACCATCGCGCTGCACCCAATGGGTAACGTTAGGAAGAAATCGCCATTCGCGCGTGGACGAGCAACGACCCTTCGCCCGCCAACGACCTGTGCCACAATTTGTGCTCGACCGCCCTTCGGTAGTTGGCCGCTCCACTGTCCTCGGACATACAGGCAAGCTCTTGCAGGTAGGGCTGCCCAACCTAGGACAGCCAATGCAGCTAGCAACAGCACGACAGGAATGAACAGCGGAATTCTGACCACCTCGCGAAGGTGGGTGGCAGCCAAAACTGCCCCAAGCACCACAGAGCGAACGGCGGACCTGGATGAGCGAATGGCGCCGCACCGACTATCGCGCGATGTCCTGGATCGGCAACTCCACTTCCACACGCGTACCCGGCTCAAGGTCCATGAACCGGAACCCGGCCTCACCTCCGCGTTGCTTGCCAAGTAGCGAAAGACGGTCCTGTGTTATGGTCGTTCCCAAGGAGGATTTGGGCGGGGCGCCATCGGGCGCGGGATGCGTCGAACTCGCTCCCCGCCCCACACCATCATCCTCAACTGACATGGTCAAGCGATTGGGGTACTTGCGGACAATAAGCTTGATGTGCCCCTTGCCCTCCTTGCGGGAGATTCCATGCCAGATGGCGTTCTCCACGAAGGGCTGCATCACGAGCGGGGGCACCATGGTCTCAGCCTGGTCGATGGCTGCATCCACCTCGATGCTGTAATCGAACTTGCCGTTCGTCCGTACCTGCTCCAGTTCTATGTACAGGCGCAGGGCATCCAGGTCCTGCTCGAGAGGCACTTCGTTATACCTGCTGTTCTCCAGGACCAAGCGCATGAGCCGTGCGAACTTGGTGAGGAAGCCGCTGGCCAGGTCGCGCTCGTTCTCCTGCACGTAGCTGTTGATGCTGTTGAGGGCGTTGAAGATGAAGTGCGGGTTCATCTGGGTACGGAGCACGTGGGTCTGTAGGCGAGCAGCGTCGCGTTCAAACCGTTCGCGGCGACGTTTGCGGTCGATCCGATAGAAAACCCCGCCTCCTCCCAGGAAGAAGCAAACCGCCAACACCCAATGCAAGGGCGCGGTTGCGATTTCGATGGGCCCGAAGTTGTTCGATACGTCTGGCACTCTCTGTACGGTCCAACTCGGCAGCGTGACGAATACTGTCTTCGAACTGCCGCCGACCCGCTGCTTCCGGATCGAACGCTTCAGTACATCATCCCGGCTCTTCAGGTTGACGATGGAATCACGAAGTGTGATGTACGACCAAAAGTGCAGTGTTCGCCTTCCTGTCCTTTCCAAGTAGCCTCAATGCGTTGTACACACAGAGTGCCGCATCACGTTCCAACGTCAGCATGCCGCTGGACCTGGCAGCTTCCATTGTTGCTGAACATATGCGGAGCGCTTCATCCGGACGGGCCGTATGTAAGTAATACTCCCCGGCCGTGCCTGATACACTCGCCAACAGCCGGGCGTCACCTGATTCCCTGGCATGGATCAATGCCGTGTCGAAATGAGCCTTTGACCTATCGAGCATATCCTGGTACATGAATACTGATCCCATGTTCGAGTGGGTTGCCGCAAGGCCGTAGTGATCGTTGATCTCCTTGCAGATCGCAATGGATGAATCGAAATAGGTCACACAGGTACGATAGGTCTTGTCTCCGGAAGTATCACAATGAACAAGGCCCATGCTCCGGAATACGCGTGCCATTCCCCCTCGGTCATTCAGTCGCCGATACTCGGCCAACGCATCACGGTAGCGCTCCATGGCCAGATCGAAGTGCCGCTGCAGGTACAAGACCCAGCCCAGCTCCCTTGTGGCATAGGCCGCTCGAGAGCGATTGCCCGACTTGAAAAAAAGCGTCAGGGCGGTTTCATAGCATCTGGAGGCGCGATCAAGGTCACCGGACCAGACGTAGACCTGACCGCGAATGACGTCCGCTTCGGCGAGGACAGTGGGGGTCGCGACCTTTTCGGCATACCACACGGCCGAATCGCATGCCGCCAAGGCTTCGGGCATTCGAGACAACTTGGCCTTCGCCTCCGCCATCAAAGATGCCACTGAGCCGCGTGCTTGTTCCATGAGAGCTGATCCCATCGGACACGAAGAGCCGAGCATGGCCGGAATGGTATCAGGATGGGTATCAAGCCACTTTCGCGCTGCATATAACACCTCATCAATGGATTCCCGCTCTATAAGGGGTTCAGCGGAGGGAATCCTCTTTTTCAATCCCTTGTTTGGCAGAGCTCGAATGCACAGCCAGGAATGTCACAAGCAGAAGAACTTTTGCTCCAGGATGCACGCCCTGAAAGTAGGCACTAGCTCGGAAGTTTGGATTACCAAACGGGAAGTCTAACACCAGCTCTTTGGACCAGCATACGTTCCTTCACTAGAAACTCGCGCGTTCAATTCGCCACGATGAACGGCGTACCTCCTTGTTGCGAACCGGTCTCCCAATGCCCCAGATAGGTTCCCGATGAAAGGCTGGTGAGACCCACATCGTAGAACCCAACGCGATGTCTTGAAGAGGCAACTTCACAACCTGTCGCATCAAGCACCTGTAGTTCAACTTCTGCCCCAGCGCCGGCCAACTCCCCAGCAGGACATATCTCATGGTGTTCATGGAGGAATGCTACTCACTGCGAAGCTACCTGCCCGCTATTTGAGACTAAGCGATCAATTACTGGGTATTGTCATTTCTACCCGTGTGCCCATGGGCACATCCACATATCGGAACCCCCGCGTCACCGTCGCGTTGCTTGCCCAAGAGCGCAAGCCTGTCCTGCGTGATGGTCGTTCCCAGGAGGTCTTTGGAGAAGAGCCGTCGGAGGGTGCGGTTCCTGCACGCGGTTGCCGCCCAACGCCGTCGTCTTCAACGGTCATCATCAAACGCTTGCCATCCTTACTCACCGTAAGCCTGATATGCCCCTTTTCTTCCTTGCGGGAGATGCCATGCCAGATGGCGTTCTCCACGAAGGGCTGCATAACGAGCGGGGGGACGAGCGCAGTTTCTTGATCGATGGAGGAATCGACCTCTATCGTGAACTCGAACTTGCCGTTCATGCGAGACTGCTCCAGTTCCATATAGAGCCGCAAAGCCTCCAAGTCCTGCACCAACGGCACTTCGTTATGCCTGCTGTTCTCCAATACCAAGCGCATGAGACGGGCGAACTTGGTAAGGAAGCCGCTGGCCAACTCGCGCTCGCTCTCTTGCACGTAGCTGTTGATGCTGGTGAGCGCGTTGAAGATGAAGTGCGGGTTCATCTGGGTACGGAGCACCTGGGTCTGCAAACGGGCGGCGTCTCTCGGAAGCGCTCCTTCTGGCGCTTTTATCGATGCGGTACACCAATCCACCACCGCCCAGCAGGATGAGCCCACCGATACCGAAGGCCCACGACCGGATGCGGACATGCATGCCCTCCATCAGTGCGATGCGGAACAAATTCTCCGTCCCGGCCATAGTAGCAGCATGCGCGATGCTGTCCGCCAATTGCTTGCGGTCGAAATCATAGCGCATCTGCAGGCGCACCGTCTTCCTGGCGTTCTCCGCGTTGTTCAGGCTGTCCTTCATCTGCTGGTGCAGCTCCAGCATCTCCAAGGCCCGCGACCAGCGCTCCTGTTCAGCCAGGGCCTCATGCAGCACTTGCGCAGCCCGCATGATATTGAGCGGATAACCACTCTGCTTCGCGATCGCCAACGCCTGCTCCGCAGCGATTTCCGCCTCCTTGACCCTATCCTCCTTCAGTTTAACTGCAGCGATACTGTAAAGGGCGAAAGACTCCGACTCACGGTCATCGATGCTGCGGTCCAAGGCGAGAGCGGCGTGGTAATACCAAAGTGCCGAATCCAACCGGTCCACATCCTCGAAGAAGTGGCCCATTTTGTAAAACGCTTTGGCCAAGGCATGCGGTACCGCGAGCTCCTTGCTCAACGCGAGGCTCGCCGCATCTGCGCCAATGCCTTGGCGCGATCAACCTTGTTCTTCCATACGATGCCGAGGTGCCCGCGCACAAGCGCTTCCCACCCCTATCTCCGGTGGCGACGAATAGCGCCAAGCTCTTCTCGAATTCAGCCAGCGCCATATCCAAATCGCCTTGCACATCCAGCACATTGCCCAGGTTCATGTGATTGGTGGCCTGACCGATGCGATCGCCGAGCGCTGTGTTGTGGTCGAGCGCATTGTGGTAATAGCGAATGGCTTGTTCTGGCAAGCCTTGTGCATGATAAATGGCCGCGATATTGTTCTGGCAAGTGGCTAAGCTCGATCGATCGTCGATCCGAGTGTATATCTCCTCGGAAGCAAGGAAGCGTTCCAAGGCCTCGGACGGAAGACCGCGCGCTTCATGGTTCATACCGATGTTCAACAGGGCGCTTGCCTTTCCCCGTTCATCCTTCAAACCTCGAACACACCCCCAGGCTGCTGTCGAGATAGGATCAGGCGCTATCCATGGCGCCAACAGCCGTGTGATACTGGCCGATGTTGTTCAGTGCATAGCCTACACGCTCCATGCTTCCTGCTCGTTGGTACACCTTCAGTGCGTTACTCAGGCATTCGCGTTGCAGCACGTGGTTGCCGCGCGCCTCGTGGATGAGGCTCTCGTTGTTCCATGCATCCGCCACGCCTGAACTTGATCCATTCGCTTGATGCGCGGCGCGGGCCTGTCGAAAGTAGGTCAATGCGCTATCCAACCCCCGAACATGAAGTACGAGGCGGCCAGGTTGTTGGTCGCGGTGGCCTTCTGGTGCAAGAGTGTCGTGCGCAAGAGCTTGTTGCTTCCCGTCCCGCCCGATGCCTTGTCCGCAAGCGCGATAGCATGGCGGCAAATGACGCGTTGGTGTCCGGGTCGGTGGTGTAGATGAGTTCGCTCAGGGCGACCATAGCTGCGATGCGCGCGGTATCATTCGGCGCCTTGGCAATAGCTCGTCGAACAGAATCCATGGCCGCCGATTGGGCCCGGACGAGGCCGCAGTTCAAGAGCAGCGCAAGGGCGAAGAGAAGGAGCGGGTAACCGGTCGACTGCTACCAAGGGCTATGCAGCGGGCAACAACTCATGATTCATGCGGCGTTCAGCAAAGGCAGGCATCAACTCCACTGCCGCCCGCCTGCAAGCGGAACGACATGAACAGAGGCCGCACTTGTCTCTTGCTTTGTAAGCACCTCCAATCGCGCGCGTGTTATGGCCGCACCATCGACATCAACGATTGGGCCTGCTTCATCCTGATGCGCCGCTGCGGCATCGTGCTCTTCGGCGAATGCATCATCCTCCAATGAAAGGACCAAAGCCTTGCCATACAGGTGGACGCGAATGGTGAGCCGGCCGATACCATCCCTCCGCGCAAGACGGCGCCAGATGGCTTCTTCGGCGAACGGCTGAAGCAGCATGGGCGGCACCATCACCTCCTCGGAATCGATCGGAGGTTCAACCTCTATCGCGTACTCGAAGCCACCCTTCATGCGCACCTTCTCCAATTCCAGGTAGTCCCGCATCACGGCCAGGTCGCTCGCAAGAGTTACTTCTTCTTTGCGTGCATTCTCCAATACGGCGCGCATGAGCCGCGCGAAGCGCGTTAGAAAAGCGGAGGCGATGTCGCTCGTTGGCTTGAACATAAGCGTTGATGCTCTGCAGGGCGGCGTGAATGAAGTGAGGGTTGATCTGGGCCCGCCAGACTTGGGTTTGTAGCTGGGCCGAGCGTCGGGCGTAGCGATGTTTGCGGCGACGTCGGTCGAGGACAGTGGCGCCGCCCCCACCCAGAAGCAGGAGCAGGCCTGCACATGCAACTAAGGTCGCCGTATTGCGCTCCTTGTTCGCGGAGATGTTTTCGATTGTTATCTCCCCTCTCCGCGAATGCGGCTGCTTGGCTGTGCGTGAAAGACTGTCGGCTGTGGAATCTTGCTCATGCTCGAACCGCATTGTAGCCTTGATCCAGGGCTTGTTCGTCTTCGAGCTTGTTCAAACTATCCCTCAGGTTCAGGAACTTCAACTTGAACGATAAGCCGCAGCGAGATTGCTGTTCGACTTGTACAACTTGGCCAGGAGTGCATAGCCGTTCCTTCTGTTCTTGGCCGACCCGATGCGCTCAGCCAAAGCCGTTCCCTCCAAGGCCAATCTGATGGCATCTTTAGGTCCACCCAGTCGCTGCATGTAGCCCGCCATGTTCATTAGATTATTCGAGTATATCTCATGTAATCCAAGTTTCTTGCTGATGCCCATGGCTCTCCTTGTATAGGCCAGCGCTTGAGGAAGGCTATCCAAGGCTTCCATTGTGTGTGCCAAACCCTCCAAGGTCTTGGCCACGCCTACGCTATCCCCAAACTCTACTGCCAGCCCCAAGGCCTCATTGAGAAGACCAAGCGCTTCCAAAGGTTGCCGAACCTGACGATAGTGCTGTGCCATGGACTGCGCGCTCCAGACCTTTCCAATATTGTTATAGTTGTATGCCATTGCGTTCGAATCGCGGATGGCCATCGAAACCCGCAGACTCTTGTGAAGTGGATCAATAGCCTGAGGGTGGCGTCCCGCATGGAAGTTGATCTTGCCAAGTTGTTATAGCTCTGCGCAAGACCAAGGCTGTCATTGATCGACCTCTCGAATGGTCAGGGCTTCGCGTAAGAGTCCCAGCCCTTTTGATATCTCCCCTTTGCTGACATGGTAGGCTGCGATGTAGTTGAGCAGATTTGATCGAGCGAAGCGCAAATACCTGTTCGATGGTTTGGATACAAGCGCTGAATCCGTAAGGGTGAGTGCCCGATGAAAGTAGACCAGCCCAGAATCCGCCATCGGCATGGCGAAGGCAAGTGCAATTTCCGCTAAGAGCGTTATCCTCGCAGAATCCGAATGCGCTACCTGGAAGGCGCCCTTGAGGAGAATCAAGGTCATTTGACTGTCCCTTCGCCTGACTGCACAAAATGACCACGCAGACCAGGCAACACGCAAAGCCGAATAAATATGGACCATTATGACGCATCTGCACTGCAAGCTGGCAGAACCAAATTAACACGATGCTAATTGCCCCTTACCGCAATACGGTAACATGCCCCCTCATTCTTTTCCTGCCCACGAAGTTCTTTGCATGCAGCTCGATCTGCCAGATGTACACGCCATCCTGCACCGGCGCTTCTCCCAGACTTCCATCCCACGCCTCGGCCTCATCATCCGTTTCGAAGATCATTTCACCCCAGCGGTTCCAGATCGTGAGGTTGTACTCACGCACGGCGAAACCATCCAGCGAGGGCAGGAAGACATCGTTGATGCCATCGCCGTCCGGGGTGAAGGTGTTGGGCACGTAGATGAGCAGGTCCGGGTCGATGATAACCTGCTGGTAGGCGGTGTCCAGGCAGCCATGTACGCTAGTGACAATCTGCTGGATGACGTAGGTGCCGAAGGTGGCGTAGGTGTATTGGTTGCCTTTCGGTTGAGGTGCGCCATCCCCGAAGTCGTAGGCCCACTAACAGCGAGCTGTGCCGTGTCCACTACTTGGATTTCCGGGGAGAGGATGCCCGTTCGGGATGGGTCCGCTAGAACCCCGCGATGGGCAGGGGTACCGTGATGAGGTCCGTAAGAGAAAGGGAGTCCTGGCAGCCGTTGCCGCTGGTGACGACCAAGCCGACCGAATAGGTCCCGGCGGGATCGAAGGTGACCGTCAGTTTGGGCCCTGTACCCGCGAGCGCCCCGTTGATGGACCATTGCCACGCGCGTTCGTGCAGGGCTCGCGGAATGGTGCTGGCGTCGGTGAATGTCAGGGCTCGTTCACGCACCGGACCGTATCGGTCGGGTCGAAGGCCACCTGGGGCAAGGGCCGATCTCCAGGGTGTCGGCGAGGAGGGTGATACAGCCCTGATCGCTCTGGGTCTGGGTGATGGGGAAGAACCCGGCGGAGGAGAAGTCGTGTGAACGGCGACAGGCACATCATAGCTGACCGGCGGAGTGTCCATGGTCCACGGCGTCGCCTCGATGGTGCCTTGCGGAATGGTGGAGGTGCTCGTGAGCGTGGTGCTGTGGCCAAAGCAGTTGGGGGCGATTACCATGCTGTTCACCGGGGCGGGATGGATGACAATGCTGCGCGTGGCCGTGTCAACGCAGCCGGAATGCAGAGGTCACGATGAGCCTATCCGTATAGGGGCCCCAGAGCTGCCAGGCGTGTGTTGGGTCTGTGCCGGTGGCATCCAGGCCATCACCGAAACGCCAATCCCACGTGTCGATCACATCCACGCCGCTGTTCCATGCAATGGTGGACTGGTCCGCGTAGGGGACCGTATCGTACTGGCAGGCATCGGCCGAAGTGAAAGCGGCCACCGGAACCGGATGGATGATCACCTCCTCTTCCATCGTATCGGCACAGCCACGGTCAGACGTGGCCGTGAGGGAAATGGAGAGTGTATCGGCAACGGGATAGGCGAACGGCCCCACCTGCTCACTGGTCAGTAGAGGTTGCCCGGTGATGGCCCATGCCCAGGTCTGAATGGTACCCGAAGTGATCGCACTGGTGTTGGTTATGCTCAGGGTCGAGTAGGTGCATACATCCGCCGCACTGAATTGCACTTGGGGGAGCGGATGCACGGTGAGCACCGTGTCGTTGGTGCTGACGCAACCCTGTGCGTTCGTATAGTCGTAGCGGATCCCGATCTGCTGTGCAGCAATCGGTGCCGGAAACACGGCCGCTGGGTCGAAGAGGCCAGGCAGTGGGGTCCAGATCGATCCATCATACAGGGCACTGAATGTTCCTTCGGGAAGGTCCACGAACGGGTGGAGGTCGAACGGGTCGGCGTCGATGCAGGCATGGATGCTATCGAAGACAACGTCCGTTGTGTCCTGGATGGTGAAGGGGATGGTGAGGGAACTGGTGCACTCATTCGCATCCGTGAACGAATAGGCCACCTCGTGATCTCCGCCACCGATGACGAGCGGGTCCGTGCTATTCGATGGCCATGTGAAGCTTCCGGGCCACGGATCAACAACCGGGTCCGGTAACGCGCCTGCGTTAATGCAGAATGGTCCGAAAGGATCCGCTGTGACATCGGGTAGCGGGTTCACCGTGATCTGTAGGGTATCCGCATCAACGCATTGGGCGTAGGTGCTGGTGGCAACAAAAGTGCTGCTGGCTGAGGATGCAGGGAAAAGCTCCAAGGCGGGCCGGGTGTAACCGCCGCAGAGGGCAGGAAGGCGATGCTGCCGATGCCGAAAGGCGCCGCAGCGGTGAACTCTACCAAGGTCGTGTCGGCTGCGCAAATAATACTGTCATAAGCAGCCTCCACGCTGTACGGCAGCACCACAATGGGGTCGACGCAGGGGAAGAAGGCATCACACTGGTTCGGAAAGACGACCTGCAGCGTGGGGCAGTACGTGCCCGGTCCGGCATAGCAGTGGGATGTCATCGCTCCACCACCTCCGGTTCCATCATCAAAATCCCAGAGGTAGGTGATGCCTGCCGCCAGCGGATTGAACACCTCGAACTCGACGCAATAGGGCGCGCAGTTCACGCTATCGGCCGGCTCCCAGGACCAGGGGCCGAGCACATCCGCAAGGCCCAGCAGATCTTCAAGGGTATCCACAACGATACAGTTGCTCCAGGCGCCGGGGCCTCCAACCTCTATTTCCAGGTCATAGACACCTGCACCGACCGTGAACGACACGCACGGGTTCGAGTTGTTCGCAGGGAGGACCTGTGAAGGTCCTTGAGGAAAGATGTAATGCAGGGTGTAGATATAGCTGTTGCCTGCGAGGGTGCTCGTGTCGCACACCGTGATGATGTACTCGCAACCAAGCGGACTGATGCTCACCTCGAACGCTGGTAATGGTGTATAGACCTCCACGGTCAGGCAGCTGGTGTCCGGGCAGTTGTACTGTGCGTCGATAATGCTCAAGCAGACCTCGTGAATGCCATTCGCGATGAACGTATGCGCCATGTTATGGGCCCCAGGAGCAGGGACACCGTCCACCGTCCACACATGGCCGGTTACTCCTCCAACCATCTCGGTGAACTCTACTTCCTGCCCCAGGCATGGCGTGGCATCGTCGATGCCGAAGGAAGATGCTGCTGGAACAGGGAAGACCACTTGCATAGTCTGGTCATCCGAACAGGTGCCCTGGTCCCCTTCCAGTTGCACCTCCAGGTAGCCGGGCGGGTCCTCAGGCAGAGCGACACGGCATCCGTGGTGCCAGGAATCGCCGTCCACGTGCCGAAGGGGAGCAAGCGGTAAGACCATTGGTAGCTGTTCAGACTGTTGTCCGCAGCCAGGTCCACGCAGTAGGGCCCACAGGGTTCGGTGACCGAGTAGCTGAAGGTGGCGAAGTCCGGTGCCGTGCTGATGGTGATGGCATCCTGATAAACCGTGGTAGCCGTGCACCCATTGATGTTCGTGGCGATGGCCGTTATCGTTAGCTGTCATCGTTCTCGTAATTCACAGGCCGGGAAGATGTTCCCGCCCTGGAACGGCATGAAATAGCCGGACGCTGGCGCCGGGCTGTCCGTAAAGGATACATTCCAATTCGTGCAATCATCGATGTCGTCGGGAGGCGGCGTGCATCCCTGGGCCGTGGCCACAAGCAAATCCCCATTGCCGAAGTCGATCTCCCATTCCACATTGAAGGTCTCGGTGGTGCTGAACTCCACGCACAGGGGAGGACATCCACTCGTGGGTGTGAATTGGAGTTCCGCGCTGGGCACATCAATATACACCTCGAAGCAACGTGTATGCGGACAGGTGGAGGTGTCGGCGGCTGCGGTCAAGCATACCGTATAGACGCCTTCGTTCGCATAGACGTGGGTGGGAGTATGGATGTCCGGTGCATCGTCCGCAGAATCGCCGACCAGATCAGTTCCATCACCAAAATCCCAGAAAAGGCTATCGTCGAATAGGGATTGGTTGGTGAACGACACTTTCGAAGGGAGTGGCGCAATCCTGTGCGATGGTGAAATCGGCGACCGGCCCCAGATGCAGATGGCGTTGGGGTAAGTGGAATCGGCCGCGCAGCCCAGGTTGGAAATGGTCAGCGTCACATCGAAGCAGCCGGTGTCGTTGTACATGTAGTTCACGGATGGTCCTGGCGTGGTCACGGTCCAGCCATCGCCGAAATCCACAGGTAGGAAGAGCCGTTCGGATTATCCGCCTGCAAGGCAACGCCCGCGCCGGCGCACAGGGCTTGAGGCACCGGTCCGAACCCGGCATCCAGGGCCGGTGATACCAGGATGTCCTGGCAATCGGTGATGATGCAACCCGATGCCGTCGTCACAGTAAGGCAGATGGTGTAGTTGCCGACCGCGTCGTATGACCAGATCGGATTCGGCGCATTGCTATCCTCCCCGCCACCATCGAAATCCCAAGAATAGCTGTACGGTGTCTCGCCGGGAATGACGTTCAGGTTGAACTGCGGCGCGATTGTCTGTCCCACACAAACACCAAAGGAAGACCTGTTAAACTCAACTCCGGCAGGTCAATCACGATATCGATCTGCTCCGTGGCCGTGCAGCCTTGGTCATTGGTGACGACGAGCTGCACGACGCTGCTCGCGGTGAAGGTCCACGTGAAGTCGTTGGTGTTGGCCTGTGGCGTGCCATTGACGCGCCAGCTATAGCTCAAGGTGCCACTCCCGCTGGATTGGTTCGCGAACGTCAACGTGACCGGGCTGAAACACACTGTGGTATCGCCTGGTGTGAAGGCTGCCACAGCGGGTCGAAGACCGCGATGGTAAATGTGGTGTCCGCAGAACAGGTCGAGGAGTACTCGATGTGCGCGCAGACCTGATAGGTCCCAGCGTCACTGAATGTATGGTTCCATACCAAGCCGTTCCCATCGACGCTTCCATCGCACCCGATATCCCATTGCACCAGGCTGGTGATGCGGGCTGCGTCCCGACGGCAGAGAAGGTGACCGGCACGTTCGCGCAAGTGGGCGAGGGGTTGACCGTGATATCCAGGACCGGAGCATCGAAGATCGTGACCGGGTGGCAGACCTCGTTGCTGCATCCACCGGAATTGGTCACCTCCAGGCAGGCTTCATAAGTCCCCGTGCCAACCCCGTTACAAAGCAGGTCCGTGGTGGCAGCGTCGCAGACCACATCGCCGGTGGACGTGTTGGTCAGCTCCCATGAGGAGGTCAACCCAGGCCCCGAGCCATTGACGAGATTGAGGTCCAACGGGGCCGGACAGTCCAGCACGCTGGTGGGGTTGAAGGCAGCCGTCGGATAGTCATCACTCACCACGATCGCGATGGAATCGAGCACCGCATCCGGACAGCCGTTCGCATACACAAGGTCGGGATAGTAGGTGCCCGAATCCGGGAAGCAGCAACTGAAGGTCGGGAGCCCATTGCCGGCCTGTGCGCACGGCAGGCCGGTCCAGGTCCAGCTATCGATCTGACCGGTAGGCGTGCTCGCATCGGTGAAGGTGATGCATTCCCCTTCGCAGATATTGGTTGCCGACACCGTGAACGAGGCGACCGGAAAGGGATTCACGCAGAACAGATCATCAATGACCGGGTAGGCGGTCCCATTCAACGTCACGGTCGCATCCCAGCATCCCACACCAAAGAGGGCGGTGTACGAACAGGAGCCAACCCCACCAGTAGAAGATCCAGCGTCATTCGTGAATGACCAATTGACCGAGCTACCCGGCCCGCAGGGCACGCCATTCACCTGGAGCGTGAGGATCTCCTGCCCGCAATACGGCGGCTGGTTGTTGGGGGCGATGGTCACATTGAACTGACCGAAGAGGCCTAGTGGGAGGCATGCCGCTCCATACGATATCACCGCCCACCTTACCGCTATGCATAACCAGGCATTCATCTTCAACCGCAGTGAGCGCTTCTATTCAAATCGAACCGGCAGGCACGGTCAAGAGCGGGCATCATATTATTCAAATATGGGGAATGAGAATGAAAGGAGAGCGACCTTGGCAGCACACGGTTGAATAGATTCGAGTCTTCCACGGGCCATTGCTGTTGCATAGCCTACAGGAAAGAAGGGCTGCTGGAAACTTCAGCAGCCCCTTTCCGGGCCTCTATCTAGTGCGCCACTATGATTGGGATGCAGCCATTCCGGTTGTTGCCGATCCACTGGACCACATAGCTGGCGGAAGGGAGGTGACCCAGTTCCATGACAAGCTCACCACCACGGTATTGGTACACCGCTACTTCCTGGCCAAGCATGTCATGCACCCGCACAGCGAGTTCCCCGCCATGCTCTGTGCTCCGGAGGATGAAGCGGCCGGCGCTCGGGTTCGGGAAGAGGAGCGGATTCGAATTGCCCTCAAGATCGTTTACTCCCACAACACTATTCCTTAATCGAGCTATGCGATTCCTACCAACACCATCGAAGCTCGTGAAGTACACACCAATCACCACGCCATCCCCAACGGCGACCGAAGAGACAATCTCCGACGACGCGCCGGAGCCAGGATCGAACCCTTCGTCCAGCGTGCCGTCACTGTTCAATCGCGCAATGCCGTTCCTGGGCTCGTTGTCGTATTCGGTGAATTCACCTGCAATGATGATGCGACCATCAGGCAGGAGATTCATCGACATCACTCCGCCATTCACCCAAGCCCGGCACCTGCGGCAAAGACCGGGTCTATACTCGCCATCGGGCAACAGCCTGACGATACCAACTGGTGTTCCTCCGGGGAGCAATTCCAACCTGTCCGCCAACGAGAATGGCACCGTCGGATTGCTCCGCAAGGCACATCACCATATCGCCGGGGTTCAGTTCAGGATTGAAGCTCAAATCCAAATCACCATTCGGATCAAGCTTCGCCAAACTGTTGCGTGGAATCCCATCATACGAGTCAAATGCACCTCCCACGAGTAGATGACCACTGGCTAAACGCTCAATCGCAACCACATATCCGCTGAATCCCGCCTGCTCGGCAAATGAGGCATCAACGCTTCCGTCCATGAACAGCCGCACGATACCTCCCCGCTGGAAGCCGCCGAATCCGGTGAAAAAGCCACCTGCAATCAACCCTTGCCCAGGCTGCATGCATAGCGCCAAGACGCCGGCATCAGGCCCTGTTGCTCCCTCCATGGGATTGAAGCTCTGGTCCAGTGCCCCGTCCTGTTCCAGCAGGGCAATATGGCGCCTTTCGTAGCCATCGAAATGGCCGAACGTTCCCCCTACGAACCAGCGACCATCGCCAAACCGTTCCATTGGGAAGATGAAACCGTCAGGCCCAGCGCCCGGATTGAACGTGGCATCGAGGCTACCATCAGCATACAATCGTGCCATTCGCTTCCGAACCTGGCCGTTTACCATGCAGATATCTCCCGCTAGTAGGACTCGACCGTCCGCCTCAGCGCTCACGGAAACCACTCCGCCACTTACACCTGTGCCCGGGTTGAAACCCACATCGAGTTGACCTTCTGGCAGCAACCGTACGATGCGCCCGTCAAGACAACCGTCGAACGTTCCAAATCGACCGCCGACGAATAACCGGCCATCAGAGCGGCGTCCCAAGCAGAACACTTCATCATCGGCTCCTGTTCCAACAGCGAACGAATCGTCGATGGCACCATTGGAATCCAGTCTGGCCACACGCCCTGCATTCTCACCATTGAATTCCTGTGAACAGACCGCCAACAAGGAGTTTGTCATCTGGCAGAACCAGTACCGCTCTTACTTCATCGTTCGCCCCGAACTGACGCTGAAACTCTGATCGAGAACCCCGTCAGAATGTGGGCGTGCTATACGGCATGCATTCACGCCATTGTACGAGGTGAAGCTACCGCCAACAACGATTCGCCCATCGCTCGCAGTGAGAGGGTGCGTATCGAGCCTTCTGCGCCATTGCCCCAGAGCGAAGTTCCGGATCTGCACCATTAGCGTCGAGTCGCACTACTCTGAAATAGGGATAGAGCGTGGTTCCAACTGACATAGTGGATAGCCGTAGTCAGGATTTTCTCGATCGCCCGGTTGAATCATGCAAGGCCCCCGGATAACTGCAATTTGCGCATTCGCCGAAAACGTCATGTCCAGAGCTCCAGCACTCGTGAGCCTGGCCAAGAACATCATGGACTGCCCGCCAACTTCTAAGAAGTTTCCTTTAATTAGGATTCGCTGGTCAGCCTGTATGGCGATCGCGCGAACCTCCCCATCTGGGCCGGCCCCTACGCTGAAGCTGGCATCAACGTCTCCGTTTGGTGTAAGTCTGGCGACACGGTTGCAGCTCTGGCCGTTGATGGTCGTGAAATCGCCTCCGACAATCAAGCTTCCGTCCGCCTGCAGGGCCATACAACGCACGGGACCGTCAGCTTCAGGTGCATATGTGGGATCCAATGTCCCATCCGGTTGAAGCCTTGCAATTC